>JAMOVG010000363.1 GCA_027061725.1 Desulfobacteraceae bacterium | reverse complement strand
ACGTAGAGCACCTCCTCGGGGATACCCATTTTACGCCATTTTTCAGGCTCGGCCTGACGCTTCTTCCACACCGAGCGGATGATGTTTGAGGTGAAGGTCATCCTGACCGGTATGCCCGGAAAGGCCACCTGGATCTTGTCCTGGATGTTGGTGATGGCTTTTACCGCTGATGGTACGGTGGTGCCGAAACTGGCCAGAACGATGGCCGTTCCTTTGGTTTTTTTCTTTCCGCTGGAAGCCGTGGCGGTCGGAACCAATGGAAAGGTGATTACAGCGATGGCGAGAAAGAATAAGATGGCTTTTTTCATGGTTCATTTTCCTTTCTGTAGTCCAGCAGTCAGGTGGCAGCTGATGACTGACCGCCTTGGTTAGAAATTGATCTGCCACTTGGCGCCGGCGTACCAGAAATCCTTTTGGTCGTTTCCGGCGATGTCGTCATACAGGTCCCAGTAACCGACTTCGGGGACGATGTAGACCCCCTTGGCCAGGGTGATGGTGGCCTGGATATAGTAAGCCGCGGTCTTGTCTTTGGTGACAAAGCCGTCGGCCTTGCCAATGGCGTCGCTGTCCTCCTCGGTGTACCCGGCACCGGCCTCTACGGCCAACATGTCGCTGATGGACCATCCGATGACACCGCCCACGCCGAAAGTGGTGGCGTCCTGAATAGCGCTGTCCAGATAGACCGGCCGGTTGAACCCCAGAGCCGCCAGGCCGAATGCGCCGGCGTTCTGGGCCCAGTAAAGCTGGGCGTTGATGTACACCGGGCCAAGGGTCACGCCGCCCTCGACGCCGCCCACATAGGCGTTGACGTCGACGTCGCCGGGAGGTGCTGCGCCCGGTTGGCTTTCAACGCCGTCGGCGTCCACCCGGTAGCTCTGGTACCCGCCAAAGACACCGGCGTAGAACGTGTCGGCCTCGTAGCGGTAGTGGGCCTCGATCTTGGGAAGCAGCACGTCGATGTCGGCATCCTGCGCGTACCCGTCGGGCACGAAGGCGTCCTGCACCGCGACCAGCGCCACCTTCATCCCGTTCCAGCTCCACTGGATCATGGGGCGGCGGCCGTCGTCCACGGTCCCGGCGTCCGACAGCCCCTCGTCACCGGCATAGACCATGTTGCTGTAGCCGATGTCGCCCAGGGGCACGTAGTCCTGCCCGATGAGCAGCTCCTGCCCCTCGGCAAACTTCCAGACGGCATACAGACGCCGCAGGTTGACGCCCGTGCCGTACTCGAAGCGCCCTTCGATGTCGCCGTGCTTGACCTTGGCACCGATGCGCGAGTTGCTCTGCAGCGTCCAGGTCAGTTCGCTGTCGCTCCGATCGATGTCTCCGTTGTCGTGTTCGTTGAGGAAAGCCTGGGCATCTCCGCTCTCGTACCAGGTCATCATGCGGGCGCTGCCGTAAAAAGTCCAGTCGGACGCCTGTAAGGGAACGGCGGCCACTACGAAAATCAGCATCACTGCAAATCCGATCGATTTTTTCATCTTGCAGAGGTCTCCTCAGATTCGGTTGAAGTAAGCAGAGCTAAAACGGCCGTTGTATTCAGAAAAAAGTACAGCGTTGCGTCGGGTACCACCTCCTTTCCCTCCGATTCACGGCACAAAAAAAGCCCTTCACGGCGTTTGTGCCATGAAGGGCTGCACCCAGCTTACTTGACCCTTTGTTTTTTCTGCGCGTTCTTCTTTACCATCGAAGCCGAAAGCGCGCTGTCAGCAAAGGCAGGTCTTCTGACTTCCCCGCCTTTCCGGCTGCCTTCCCATCCCGATTCATCGAGACAGTGGCATCTGCGGCCGAAAAGGTTCCCCTGCGATTTGCGTGCAGAGGCGGGGTTACAGCGGCGGGACCGTTCCCGATTTTCACGGGATTCCCTATTAAGCCTTGCGGCACCTTGCTGGTGTTCTTATGGCTTTCATGCGCCGATTTGTCAAGAGTAAATCACTGGACTGGCGGAGCAGTCCCAAATAATGCTTGGCATGATCGATGCCGGCGGCCCTCATGGGTTGCGGATCCCCATGTTCCAGGAACGGGTCATGCTACTTGGGATTTTCCGGATTGGGCGGGGCGACCAGGAAGATGATGGTGTCCATCACGTTTGTGCGCGTAGGGCCGGTGATCACCAGGTCGTCGAGCGCCTTGAAGAAATGGTAGGAGTCGTTGCGTCGCAGAAAATCGCGGGCGTCCAGGCCAATCTGCTTCGCGCGCCGGACGGTGGTGCCGTCGGCGATGGCGCCGGCGGCGTCGGTGGGCCCGTCGGTGCCGTCGGTGCCGCCGCTCATCATGACAATGCCTTCATGACCGTCCAATGCAAGGGTTGCGGCCAGCGCCATTTCCTGGTTGCGGCCACCCAGACCATTTCCGGTCAGCGTTACGGTGGGTTCGCCGCCGCACAGCAGGCACAGCGGCGGGGCAGCGGGGTGTCCGCTTTCCAGGGCCTCCACGGCCACGGCGCAAAGCACTTTGGCCACTTCACGGGCCTCGCCCTCGAGACGGGCAGTCAGGATCAGGGGACGGTAACCCAACTGCCGTGCATGCTCGGCGGCAGCCTTCAGCGCCTGGAAGTTGGTGCCCACCAGAACGGAGCGGCAGTTGCGGAAGCAGGCGTGGTCGGCCTTGGGCGTTTCTTCATGACGTCCCTCGATGCCCGCCAGGATGTGTTGACGCACCGGATGCGGCACAGTGTCGAATATAGCGTGGCTTTCAAGCACCCGGCGGGCGTCCCGGTACGTCGTGGGATCCGGCACAGTGGGACCCGAGGCGATGACGTCCAGATCATCACCCACCACGTCCGACAGGATCAGGCTGACCACCGTTGCCGGCATAGCGCGAGCGGCCAGACGTCCGCCCTTGACGGCGGACAGGTGCTTGCGAACCGTGTTCATTTCGTGAATGTCAGCGCCGCAGGCCAGCAATTGGCGGGTGGTGTCCTGCTTGTCGTCGAGGCCGATGCCCTCGGCGGGCGCGATCATCAGGGCCGATCCGCCGCCGGAGATCAGGCACACGACCAGATCCCTGGCACCGGCGTTCCCGGCCAGTTTCAGGAGTCTGCGCGTGCCTTCCACACCCCGCTGGTCAGGAACCGGGTGGCCGGCTTCGAACACCTCGATGCGTGACAGGTCCAAGCCGTGCCCTTCTTTGACCACGATGGCGCCGGAAGTGATGCGGTCTCCCAGGAGGGTTTCCACGGCTGCCGCCATCGGGGCGGTTGCCTTGCCGGCACCGATGACGATGATCCGCTCGAAATCGTCGAGACAGAGAGACGAAGCGTCGATCAGCAGGTCGCTGCCGCAACGCTTCAGATGGCGCAGGATAGCCTGGTCCGGGGCCACCGCCGCCAAGCCTGCCCGGAAAATATCGAAGATATGTTCACGCATTTCCCGCATGATTGGCTGCCTCTCCCCAGATCGCTATTCCTGGCTGATCCAAACGTATTCGAAGGGTGCCAGTACGCGTTCGTTTCCCGTTATCCTGCGGCCGGAAAAAAGCTCCCGCGGGGATCCGGAGACACCGCAGCTTTTGAGGCTCACGGGCACGCGGGCCGAAGAAACGTTGGTCAGGGCCCACAGGGTTTGCCCGCCGGCCACACGCCGGATGGCGAAAACCCGGTGGTCCACGTCCAGGATCTCGAAGGCCGCGTGGGGGTGCAGGGCCGGCTGACGACGCCGCAGGGCGGCCATTTCAATATAGGAAAAAAAGACCTGTGAGCGCAAGGAGTTGGGGTCTTCGAGTTCGCGCATGACTTCATCCACCTGCAGCTTGCGGCGGTTGATGGTACGCGCCATGCCGGTCTGGCGCACGCCTTCTTGCCAGTTGCGCGTGCCCAGCAGGCTGTGGATGTAGGTGGCCGGGACACCGGGCAGCACGTACTGGATGGCCTGGGATGCCAAGAACTTGCGGGCCGGCTGTGCCACGTCTCCGGCTACGGCGTCCAGGTAGGTGATGTTGAGTTCGTAAGGACTTTGGGACCCGTCGCTGTTCTGCTTGTAGGACACCCTTCCGCCACGCTCTTTGACCGCCGTGACCAGGGACTCGATTTCGGCTACGGGCAGGATTCCCTCAAGCGGGCGTACGCCGATGCCGTCATGCGAAGCCGTGAAGTTGAAAAATGTGGTCCGCTCCGAGTCCAGTCCGAGGCCGGCAGCCCAGCGGGAAAACTTGCGGATGTCTTCGTGCAGAAAGGCGTGCAGCAGCAACGGGGGCAGGGTGAAATTGTAGACCATCTGCGCCTCGTCACGACCATTTCCGAAGTAGCTGACGTTCTCGGCATGGGGAACGTTGGTCTCGGTAATAATCATTACGTCGGGTGCCACCCGGTCCAGGATGGCGCGCATGAGCTTGACCATCTGGTGCGTCTGGGGCAAGTGGATGCAGGAGGTTCCGATCTCCTTCCACAAGTAGGCGATGGCGTCCAGCCGCAGGATGCGGGCGCCCTGCCGCACGTAAAACAGCATCACCTCCATCATCGTTTCAAGCACGTCCAGGCTGCGGTAGTTGAAATCGATCTGGTCGGCGCTGAAGGTGGTCCACAGGTGCACCCGCCGGCCGTCCTTTTTTTCGAACGGCGTCAGCAGCGGCAGGGCGCGCGGACGGGTCACGCTGGACAGATCGGTGTCCGGGTCTACCTCGATGGCAAAGTGTTCGAAACGCGGACGGTCCTCCAGGTAGTTCCGGAACCATTGGCCCTGGGCCGAGAAGTGGTTGAGCACGAAGTCGAACATCAGTGCGAAGTCACTCTCGAAGGCGGCGACGTCTTTCCAGTCCCCCAATTCGGGGTTGACGGCAAAAAAATCCATAACCGAAAAACCGTCGTCCGAGGAGTAGGGGAAAAAGGGAAGCAGGTGGACCGCCGAGAAAGCCTTTTTCAGGTAACGAACGGCGAATTGGTGCAGTGTCCGGATAGGGGCCTCGTCCGCCTCCCGGAGGGTATCGCCGTATGTGATGAGAACGATGTCGGATTCGGAAAAAAGTGATTCCCTGCGGGGGGCGATGGGATCGAAGCGCAACAGCAGGTTTTCGATGCGTGTCAGGGCCCGCCTGCCGCCCTCTTCGCCGTAAATTTCCCCGAGCAGGTATTCGATACGTTTCATGGGATCCATGACGTTCTCCTTTTTGGGGCATCTTCGGAAGAGACCGCCGCCGTGCCGAAGCAATGTCTCGGCAGCCATCATACCACAGTTCTCTTCCAACGTCTAAGGCATAGTGGCTCGATTCATGAATACGATGGCGTTTATCCGCCAATGCATTCCGTTCGGCTGCGTTGCGAAAAACCCGACATAGCCCGGATATGGTGAAGTTTTTGCGCCTTGTCGAACGGGCGCCTTGCCGGCG
>JAMOVG010000362.1 GCA_027061725.1 Desulfobacteraceae bacterium | reverse complement strand
GCTCCAGGATGCTGTTGACCTTGGTGTTGATGGTGTCCCTTTTTTCTCCCCGGCGCTGCAAACCGAAGGCGATGTTCTGCGCCACGGTCATCATGGGAAACAGCGCCAGATGTTGAAAGATGAGATTCACGGGACGTCGATTGGGTGGCATGCCGGCCATGTTCCGGCCGCGGATCTCGATGCGGCCCCTGGTGGGTTCGATGAAGCCCGCAATCATGCGTAGCAGGGTTGTTTTGCCGCATCCCGAGGGTCCCAGGATGGAGAAGAAGCCGCCGTCCTGGACTTCGAAAGAAACGTCGTCCACCGCCGTGAACTCCTGGAATTTCTTGGTGACGCGCTGAACCGACAAATCGATCTGCATGCAAGCCTGACCCGGTTACGGGGGGGAAGACACTGTAAAGGAGGCGCTCCCATTGGGGCGCCTCCCTTTACAAGGGGATAAACTCGCTTGAAGCCAATCAGGTCTCAGCCGATTTACCTGGCTGCCTTGACCTTGTCCAGGATCTTGCCCTCGATGGCTTCCAGTTTAGCCGGCACAGGGGGGTACCATTTGATGTTGTCGATGGCTGCGGGAGGAAAGCAGCGCTTGAAGTTGTCGCGGACGGCCGCGTCCAGTTTGTCCATGGCGCCAGCCGAAGCCGTGGCATATTTTTCCTTGTTCGTGAAAACAGCTGCATTTTCAGGGCGCAGGATGAAGTTGATCCACTTGTAGGCCCCCTCGATATTCTTGGATTTGGCCGGCAGAGCGAAAGTGTCGATCCAGCCCAGGGCACCGCTCTTGGGTGCCACGAAGTCGATGTTCGGGTTCTCGGCATGCAGCTTCCATCCGCCCCCGTCCCAGGCCATGGCGACCCAGACCTCTTCGGAGCGCATGGACTGCAGCAGCTGATCGCCGTTGCTCCAGTAGTTCTTGACCAGCTTCTTTCCCTTGATCATGGCATCGGCGACTTTTTCCATGAGGGCCTTATAGGCCGCGGCGTCATTGTATTTGGCAAAGGGGTTGTCTCCCAGCGCGAAAGCCAGGGCGATGAGCGTTGGCCGTTTCAGGCGATAGCTGATTCGGCCAGCGTATTTTTCGTTCAGCAGGTCCGTGTAGTCTGACGCCTCAGGAGCCTTCTTCTTGTTGACGATCAGGCCCGAAGTTCCCCAGCAGAAAGGCACAGCGTGGGGTTTGCCGTCTACCATGGTGTTGCGCTTGACAGCTTCCAGCATGGAGGGGATGATCTGGTTGATCTTGATCTTGCCCAGATCGATGGGTTGGTAGATGTGAAACTTCTTCTGAACCGAGGAGATACGGTCCTGGCTCGGCTGCGCCAGGTCGAAGCCCGCGCCGCGGGTGGCCCGCAGTTTGGCGATCATTTCCTCGTTGTTGGTGTAGGTAACTTTTACAGGGATGCCGGTTTCCTTGGTGAACTTGTCTACCAGCACTTTGGGGGCATAGCCCTTCCACGTAAGCAGGCGAAGCGGTTCGGCTGCCGAAGCTGTGGTGATGAGAAGGAAAGTGGAGAGCATCAACAGGATACACAGCGATTTTTTGGACATGACGAACCTCCTTTTTTCGGTAAGAAATCAGTGAGCGGTTTGGGGGGAAGACGAACTGAATCACTCCTACCGTCATGATGGAATTTTGTCAAGGTGGATTGAAACCCAGGCCTGCGTCTGTGCAGCCATTCCTGCCGTCCCGGGCAAACAGGGGTGGGATTCCTATTCTTGGATCGGGGCATGGTTGTAAAATCCGCTGGAGTATGCCAATAGAAAAACATGTCTGAAAAAATCGTGAAAACCCGCGTGCTGGTCATCGGTGGCGGCGCCACGGGCACGGGCGTGGCCCGCGATCTCGCGCTGCGGGGTATCGACTGCCTGCTGGTGGAGCGGCATGACATCACGTCCGGCGCCTCGGGGGCCAACCACGGCCTGCTGCACAGCGGTGCGCGTTACGTATCCAGCGATCCGGTGTCGGCGAGTGAGTGCGCCCGGGAAGGGCGCCTGCTGAAAAAGCTGGCCGCCCACTGCATCGAGGACACCGGCGGCCTGTTCGTGGCGGTTAAGGGCGACGACGAGAACTACATCGCCGACTTTCCTGGCCTGTGTCGCAAGTGCGGCGTGAACTGTCGCCAGGTGGACGTGGCCGAAGTGCTCGAAAGGGAAACGGCGCTCTCGCCGGACACCATTGCCGTCTACGCCGTGGAAGACGCCGCCGTGGATCCCTTCCGGCTGTGCCTGGAGAATATGGCCCACGCCCTGGACCTGGGCGCCGGGCTGCAGCGCCACAGCGAGGTGACGGGTTTTACGGTCCGCAACGGCCGCATCGCCGCAACGCACGTGCAAAATCACCTGACCGGCGAGGCGCTGCGTGTCGAGGCCGACCTGGTGATCAACGCTTCGGGTGCCTGGGCCGGGCAGATTGCCGCCATGACCGGCGCCGAGATCCACGTGCTCTATTCCAAGGGCAGCCTGCTGATCGCCGACCACCGCCTGGCCCAGCGCGTGATCAACCGCCTGCGCCCCTCGTCGGACGCCGACATCCTGGTGCCGGGCGGCACCGTTTCCATCCTGGGCACCACTTCCATTCGTATCCAGACCCTGGACGATATCCGGCCCACCATCGAAGAGAGTGATTTCATCGTGGATACTGCCGCGCAGATGCTGCCCGAATTGCAGAAAACACGCTATATACGGGCCTATGCCGGGGTGCGACCGCTGGTGGGTTCCCAGAAGGGGGAGAACGACCGCAGCGTGAGCCGCAATTTCTCCCTGTTCGACCACGCCGAGAGCGGCGTCGAAAACTTCATCACCATCACCGGCGGCAAACTGACCACCTACCGCCTGATGGCCGAGAAAGCCGTGGACCTGGCCTGTGACAAACTGGGGATCGACGCCCCCTGCCTGACCGCCGTCCAACCCCTGCCGGCCTGCGAGGATTTCCAGTGGACCGAGCCGGGCCTGGCCGCCAAACAGTGGATCCAGGACCATGAGGCCGGCGACCTCATGCTGTGCGAGTGCGAGATGGTGCCCAGCAGCGTGATCTCCCGGGTGATGGCATCCATTCGCAAGCAGAACGAAAAACCCGACCTGCGCAGCATCGGCCTTCGCAGCCGCATTGGCAAGGGCAGTTGTCAGGGCGCCTTTTGCGGCGTGCGCATCAGCGCCTACATGTCGGATCTGCCCGAGATGCAGGACTACGACGCCGTCACCGATCTGCGCCGTTTTCTGGAGGGGCGCTGGAAGGGTATCCGGCCCGTGCTGTGGGACGCCTCCCTGGCCCAGGAGGAACTCCAGGAGGCCTTGCACTGCGGCCTGTTCGGCCTGGAGTTGGAATAAGGCTTTCAGGTGTCAGCCATCAGGCACCGGCCGTCAGGGAAGCAGGGAGGGGGCCAAATACGCGCGGGAACGTTGCCAACCAGCGTGAACTGCCGTTACAGAAGACGCGTTTTTTTTGCCTGACACCTTCTCAACCAAACGGGATGCAGCCGTGAGCAACCAGAACCCGACGGAAACCGACAAGCCCCTGGAATGCGACATGATGGTGATTGGCGCCGGCATGGCCGGCATGGCGGCCGCCCTTTTTGCCGCACACCGCGGGCTGACCACCGTGCTGGTGGGCGAGAGCAGCGAGGTTATTTTCGCCAGCGGCCTGCTGGACCTGCTGGGGGTGCATCCCGTGGCTGCGCAGAAGGCATGGGATGATCCCTGGGCGGCCCTGGCATCCCTGCGGCGAGACGAACCCGAACACCCGTACGCCCGGATCCCCGACGAAGATATCCACAGTGCTTTCGGACAGGTGACCGATTTTCTGGCGGAAGCCGGATTGCCATACACCCTTGGCGGAGACCGCAACCGGCGGCTGCTGACGTCGCTGGGCACCGAAAAGATCAGCTACGCCCTGCCGCGTACCATGGACGCCGGCCCGGAGGCGCTGGCCGACAGGGGCGCTTGCCTGATCATGGACATTCGCGGACTCAAGGGCTTTTCCGCACGACAGATCGCCTTTGCCCGCAAGGCGGACTGGCCCGGCATCCGGCCGGTGCGCATCGCCTTTCCCGGCACCGAAAAACAGGCGGAAGTATACACCGAGCCCCTGGCCCGCGCCCTGGAAGTCGAAGCGCAGCGCGAGACCTTCGCGGCTGTGCTCGACCCCCATGTCAGGGACGTGGATTTCGTGGGGATGCCTGCCGTGCTGGGCATCTACCGCTGCAGCGAGGTGATGGCGCACCTGGAAGCACGCCTGGGGGTCAGGCTCTTCGAGATTCCCTCCTTCCCGCCCTGCATTCCGGGGTTGCGTCTCAAGGAGGCGTTCGAACAGTACCTGCCCCGGCGGGGCGTGCGCATGATTACCGGGCGACGGGTGCTGTCGGCGCGTTTCGAAGGCCGCGAGGGGTTCTTTTTCGAGGTGGGCGCCTCCGACGTGCAGCTGCGGGTGCGTTCCCGGGCGACGGTGCTGGCCAGCGGCCGATTCCTGGGCGGCGGCCTGCGCTCCGACCGGCAGCGGGTGCGCGAGACCCTTTTCGGCCTGCCGGTGCACCAGCCCACCGGCCGGGCCGAGTGGCACCGGCGTCGTTTCCTGAACCCGGCGGGCCATCCCCTCAACCGGGCCGGCCTGGCGGTCGACGATGGTTTCCGGCCGCTGGACACCAACGGCCGCGCTGCCCACCCGGCGCTTTTTGCCGCTGGGACTATCTTATCCCACCAGGACTGGATGCGGTCCAAGTGCGGATCGGGGCTGGCCATGGCCAGCGCCTATGCGGCCGTGAAGGCTTTCTGTGAAGCGGGCATCGGCGGGGCGGGCTGAGCCGCGCCGGCGGCCGGTGTTTCATCCGAATGCTTACTTCACTCCCCTCAGGGTGGCCGCGATCACCCGGTAGCCTTCCCCCTCAAACGCATCGGCGATTTTGCGCTGCACTTGTTCGTCGGGCACCAGGGCCGCCATGTAACCGCCCCGGCCGCCGCCGGTGACCTTGGCCCCCAGGGCTCCCATCTCCACGGCCTTGTCGCACAGGTAGACCAGAATCTCGTGGGACAGGTCCATGTCGATGAGGATCTTGTGATTTTCCGTCATCAGGCGGCCCACCTCTTCCAGGCGGCCGGCTTCCAGGGCGGTGCGCATGGCGTCGGACTGCCGTCGGATGGTGTCCAGGCGTTGAGCAAACTGTCCCGGATCCCGGGCTTCCAGCGACGCCACGTAGTCATCCAGCTTTGAGGTGTCGGCCGTGACACCCGAGTTGGCCTCCACCACATAGAGCGGCACCGGCACGTTCAGCTGCTCAAAGTACTTTTCGCCGTTTTCGATCCAGTAGCGCAGGATGCCGCCGTAGGTCGACGCCGTGTTGTCTACCCCGCTGGGCACCCCATGATAGGCAAACTCGCCCTCCCAACCCACGCGGTTGATGTCCTCGATGGAATAGCCCAGGTCGAATTCGTTGTTGAGGGCCCGCGCCAGCGAGACGCAACTGGCCGCACTGGCGCCCACGCCGCTGCCGGCCAGCAGATCCCCGCCGTAGGTGATTTTAATGGGCGTTTTTTGGACGTCGATCCCCATGACCTTCAGGATCCGGTTGATGGAGTCCACCTGTTGGTGCTTTTTCTTTTCCTTGTAGCCCGGGACCTCCTCGCGGTTGTCTTCCAGCACCCATCCCTCGCCGTCGATACGCTCCACGGTGCAGACGGTCTCGTAGGGCAGGGCTGCCACGATGGCGGGCACTTCCTTGAGGACAAACTGGTCGCCGATGAGAATGGCTTTGCCGAATGCGCTGCCTTGGGCCATGATGTGTCTCCTTGTCTGTGTCTTATTTAGGGATACGATGACTGGCGGAGTATCTTTTCCATTTCCGCGATGAGCGCCGCCTCCTTTCCGATGGCGACGGTGGTGGCCGCCGTGAGTGAGTGGCAGGCGTCAGAGAAGCCGCCCAGGCGGCCGGTGGCCTCGGGCAGAAAGGTGTCCAGCCCGGGCGCGCGGCCGGACTGGATGTCGGCCTGCAGGCGGTCGGACACCCGCATGGAGATCTTGACCTCGTCGAAACGGATGTCGCCGAACCCCGGGATGTGGTTGGGGATCACCTGGAACCCGGCGATAAATCGGGCGGGGTCGAAAAAATCGGCGTTGCGGTACATCTCGCAGAACACACCGATCATCTTGACCCCCATGGGCGAGAAGCGCTCCCCCACCTGAAACCACTGGATGTGGGCCGTCTTGTGAAGATCGCCCCCCTGGCGGAGCCGCCGTATCTGGTCCTGGAAGACCCGCTGCTGGGTGGCCTCCAGTTCCCGGAGCATTTCGTCGGAGGCCTCGTCGGCGCCCTCCAGGCAGACGCGGACGCCCATGTCGGGGCCGCTGCGGTAGTAGCCGGCCCCGCCCAGGGTGTCCAGATAGGCCCCCAGTTCGGCGCAGCGCACCGGGCCGCGGGGAGTTTCGAGGATGTAGTCCTCCCCGTCGCCGCTTTCGACGATCCGCAGTGCGCCCCGGCGGGCGGCCTCTTCGGCCACACGTCGGTTTTCCGAGGCCAGACGCCCGTCTACGAAAAAGCCGTCTCCAACCGCTCCAAGGGCGGCCACCGGTGCCAGGTCCCGGTTGGCGGAGTCCATCTGGCAGGCGAACAGGTAGCAGGTGGTGGAGGCCGTGATGTCGCGGTCGCCCTTGAGCCCGAACAGCTCGGGATCCAGGTTGCGCACCATGGGATCGGTGGCCGGACTGGCCTTGTGATGATCCAGGATGATGGTCAGATTGCGGCCGGCGTTGAGCTCGGAGATCATGGGCGCGATGCGGCCCGCGAAGTCGGCGAACACAATCAGCTCGCCCTCTTCTTCGAAAACCCGTGCCAGCACCTTGGGATAGGGCTTTTCCAGGCACGAGCGGCGCACCTCGAATCCGGCGCGCCCGAAAGCGCGTGTCAGGATGGCACCCGAGGTGAGGCCGTCGGAGTCGTTGTGGTGAAAAAGGCGTACGCGCCGGCGGGGCCATTTCGCGATGTCCGCCGCCGTTGCCCGCATGGCTTCCCTGAGTGCCTGGACCATGGTAAACTCCTTTCCTTCATCGGGAACCCCGCCGCCGGCGGATTTCTGACGGCGATCGCAGGCCCTCGCCCGATTTGCACCGCCGTTGCATCGTGCAACTGAGCCCCATTAACCAAGGCTCTTCTCAAAGTCAAGGCCGAGCTGGGCGAAAATTGTGGCAGGGCTTGTTTTTTTATTTTCTGAAAAGTGAAGATTTGTCTTGCTTTTCTGTTTCACGGTGTTATCTTACAGCCAATCAATAAAGGCCCGTTCTTCATTGACGGGCCGGTTTCGTTCTGAAGGAAAGTTCCATTTGTCAAAGTGGCGCCTGAAGTTTGGAACCATGAGAATTATTTAGAAGGGAGGGTGTTACCATGGCTGATGGAATTGTAAAATGGTTTAACGACAGCAAGGGCTACGGCTTCATCGAGCAGGAAGACGGACCGGATGTGTTCGTTCATCATTCCGGCATCAATGCAACCGGCTTTAAGTCTCTGAATGAAGGCGACCGGGTTACTTTCGACCTGGAGCAGGGCCAAAAGGGTCCCGCCGCCGTAAATGTTACGGTAGTCTAACGACATTCGGTTTATTTGAAGGGCGTCCCGGGATGAGAGTCCGGGGGCGCCCTTTTTACGTTCAAAATCGGCAACTTTTGTCTGTTGAAACGGTGAAATTTTGAAAAACGATTCCCTGCGCAACATCGCCATCATCGCCCACGTCGATCACGGCAAGACCACCCTGGTGGACGCCATGTTCCGCCAGAGCGGCCTTTTCCGGGCCAACCAGACGGTCGACGAGCGCCTCATGGACAACCTGGACCTGGAGCGTGAGCGCGGCATCACCATCGCCGCCAAGAACTGCTCGGTGTTGTGGCAGGGCGTGCGCATCAACATCATCGACACGCCCGGACATGCTGATTTCGGCGGCGAGGTGGAGCGGGCGCTGTCCATGGCTGACGGCGCCATCCTGCTGGTGGACGCCTCCGAGGGGCCCCTTCCCCAGACGCGCTTCGTGCTGAAAAAAGCCTTGCAGGCCAATCTGCGCATCATCGTGGTGATCAACAAAATCGATCGTGCCGACGCCCGCTGCGATCAGGTGCTGGACGAAATCTACGACCTGCTTATCGACCTGGACGCCACCGACGAGCAGCTTGAATTTCCGCTGCTTTACGCCGTAGGGCGTGACGGCATCGCCCAGCGGGACCTGGACACGCCGGGAAAGGACCTGGGGGTGCTTTTCGAAGCCATCCTCGAGGAAATTCCCGGCCCGGCTGGTGACCCCGACGGGCCTTTCCAGATGCTGGTGTCGGATCTGGGCTATTCCGACTACCTGGGGCGGCTGGCCGTGGGCAAGATCGCCAACGGCACGGCCCGTTCCCGCGACGGCCTGGTGTGCGTCGGTGCCGACGGCCGCGCCGTGCCGCTGAAAGTCTCCAAGCTGCAGGTCTACCAGGGGCCGGCCCTCAAGGATGTCGAGGAAGTGCGGGCCGGGGACATCGTGGTGCTGGCCGGGATCGAGGACGTCAAGATCGGCGACACTATCTGCAACCGCGAAACCCCGTGTGCCCTGCCGCGCATTACGGTGGATGAGCCCACCGTGTCCATGAAATTCACCATCAACAACTCGCCCTTTGGCGGCCAGGAGGGCAAGTACGTGCAGTCCAGCCGGTTGCGTGAGCGGCTGCAGCGCGAGACCCTGCTCAACGTGGCTATCCAGGTGGAGAAGACCGGCGACCGCGACAGTGTACTGGTCAAGGGGCGCGGCGAGTTCCAGCTGGCCATTCTCATCGAAACCATGCGCCGCGAAGGCTACGAGTTTTGCGTGGGGCGGCCCGAGGTGATCTACCGCTATGAAAACGGCCGGCGGCTCGAGCCCATGCAGCGGCTGCTGGTGGACTGCGAAGAGGCATACATGGGTGTGGTCACCGAGAAGCTCTCCCAGCGCAAGGCCCGCATGATCCACCTGGCCAACGACGGCAAGGGACGCGTGCGCATCGAGTTTTCGGTGCCGGTGCGGGCCCTGATCGGGTACCGCGACGAGTTTCTCACCGACACCCGCGGCACCGGCATCATGCACACGCTCTTCGACGGTTACGACGAATACCGCGGGGATTGCCCCAGCCGCTTCACCGGCTCCATTGTGGCCGACCGCAACGGCCGGGCCGTGGCTTACGCCCTGTTCAACCTCGAGCCCCGCGGGCGGCTCTTCGTATCGCCCGGCGACCCGGTTTACGAGGGCATGATCGTGGGCGAACACAACCGCGGCCAGGACATCAACGTCAACCCCTGCAAGGAAAAGAAGCTGACCAACATGCGCGCGGCCGGAAAAGACGACAACATCCAGCTCTCGCCGGTCAAGCCCCTGACCCTGGAGCAGGCCCTGAGCTTCATCCGCGAGGACGAACTGGTGGAGGTCACTCCGCTGTCGGTGCGCATGCGCAAAACCGTGCTGTCGGCCCAGGCCCGCCACACCCTGCGCGGCGCCGACCGCAAGAAGGCCGCCCGCGCCGCCTGATTCCGCAGGAGACCCTTCCATGAAGCCTTTCGCCCGGTTTCCGGCTTCCGAAAAGCCCCTCATCCGTTTCGTGCTGACGGACATCGACGACACCCTGACCATCGACGGCAAGCTGCCGGCGGCCGTTTTTACCGCCATGGAGGCGCTTCAGAAGCGGGACATCCGCGTGGTGCCCATCACCGGCCGGCCGGCCGGCTGGTGCGACCACATCGCCCGCATGTGGCCGGTGGACGGGCTGGTGGGGGAGAACGGCGCTTTCTACTTCCGCTATGACGATGAGCGGCGCCGCATGATTCGTCGCTACTGGAAAGACGAGCACCAGCGAAAAAAGGACCGCGCCCGGCTGGAGGAGATCAAGATTCGCATCCTGGCCGAGGTTCCCGGTTGCCGCGTGTCCGCCGACCAGGCCTACCGCGAGGCCGACCTGGCCATCGATTTCTGCGAAGACGTGCCCCCCCTTCCCCGCAGTGCCGTGGACCGCATCGTCGCCATTTTCAGAGAGGCCGGTGCCCGCGCCAAGATCAGCTCCATCCACGTCAACGGATGGTTCGGCGACTACGACAAGCTTGCCATGACCCGCATTTTCTTTCAGGAAGTCCTGGATACCGGCGCCGACACCTTGCAGCGACACGGGCTTTTCGTAGGCGATTCCCCAAACGACTGTCCCATGTTCGATTGGTTTCCGCATTCTGTCGGTGTGGCCAATATTCTCGATTTCAAAGACGACCTCTCCGCCGAACCGGCATGGGTGACCACCGCTGAAGGCGGATACGGATTCGCCGAGATGGTGGAGACCCTTCTGGCCTGAGCGGCAAAAGAAAACTTATCTTTCCCTCGAACGGCGCCAGTTGCGTGATCGGGACACGGCTTCGGCGAAGCGCTCCTTGAGCGGGCTGAGATCCTGTCGGGGAAGAAATTTCTTGCGGGGGGGGGCGGCAGGGGGCAGGTCGGATACGGTTTTCGCCAGGCCGCTGCCCAGCAGGGTGAAGCGAGCGGTGCCGTAAGTCGTGATGTCCGGTGAGGCCTGGACGACGATTTCATCGCCGGTGACATCGGCCAGGAATTGGCAGAAATAGGTGTTGGCGGTCATTCCGCCGTCCACGGATAGCCTTCCTGTTTTCTCCGTAAGGCCCGAGGCGGCGTCCAGCAGTTGCGCCGTGCGCAAGGCGATGCCCTCCAGAACCGCCTGGCAGAGGTCCATTCTGTCGGTATCCAGATCCATGCCGATCCACAGGCCGGCCGCCGTGCGGTCCCAGAAGGGACATGCCAGGCCCGACAGGGCCGGCACGAAGATGATTCCGCGCACGATGGCCGGTGGCTTGTCGAAACGGTCTATCTCGGCGAATTGATCAAACAGCCGCAGGCGTTTGGCCCAGTTGACGGCCGAAGCGGCGTTGTAGACGCCCGCGTCGACGGCGTAAACGACCGCATCGTTTTCCAGCTGCCAGGCGACCGTTGGCAGGATACCGCTGGCCGGGTCACTTTTCAACATGGCACCGGTATTTACCTGGGCGAACACACCGGTGCCGAAGGTGGCCTTGACCGTCCCCGGGCGGAAACACCCGTGACCCATCAGGGCGGCCTGCTGGTCCACTACGCATGCCTTTACGGCGGTTTCCCGGCGGCTTGTTTTCAAATGGCCAAAGAAGCCGGTCGTGGAGCCAATCGGAGGCAGACACGCTACGGGAATCTCGAACAGATCGCACAGATCCGGATCCCACGTACAAGTCGAGATGTTCATGAGGCTGGTGCGTGAGGCGGCCGTGACGTCGGTGGCGTACCGGCCGGTCAGGCGGTACAGGAAAAAACTGTCCGAGGTTCCCATCATCAGGTGCCCTGACCGGGCCAGCCGGTCGGCAGCCGGAACATTTTTCAGGATCCATCGGAGCTTGGATGCGGAAAAGTACGGGTCCAGCGGCAGGCCTGCCCGCTGCAACGTCATCTGCTCGGCCCCCCCGGCCTTTAACCTTTGTATGTAGTCGCTGGTGCGCTGGTCCTGCCACACGATCGCGTTGTACACCGGTTCCCCGCTGCGGGAATCCCAGGCCACCACTGTTTCCCCCTGGTGGTCGATGCCAACCGCCTCCACGTTTCCGGCCGTGTCCAGGGCCTGCAGCACGTTTTTCAAAAGCACCTGCGGATCGTGCTCGACCCAACCCGGCCGGGGGTACAGTTGCTCATGTGCTGCGGCATAACAGGACGTGAATCGTCCGTTGGTGTCCAGCGTGTAGGCCTTGGTGGCCGTGGTGCCCTGGTCGATGGCCAGTACTTTTGGCATGCGAGGCTACTGCTCCCGATAGCCCAGGCGTACGAATCCCAGGCGGATGAGGAAAAACAGGATGATCAAAATAAAAAACACCAGGAAATTGATCACCGAGGCCAGGGCGTAAAGCTCCGGTTCGATGCCGTGGCGCAGGGTGCCCCAGGCGATGGTCGGCAGGGTCGGAATGGCGCCGAGATTGTAAAAGGATATTTCCAGGTTGTTGAAAGCCAGGATGAAACTGATCAGAAAGGCTCCGAACACCGACGGCCAGATGGTGGGCAGGGTGACCTCCCAGAAGGTTCGCAACGGCCGTGCACCGAACACCATTGCGGCTTCATCCATGCGCCAGTCATAGCGCGCCAGCTGAGCCAGGATCACCAGGAAGGCGAACGCCATGGCCTGCGTGCTGTTGGCCAGGATGGCCGAGGTCAGCGTGCCGTGCAGCCCCAGGATGTTGCGGTTGAACATCAGGGTCGATATGCCGATGAGCAGGCCGGCAACAAACAGCGGCGACAGATAGATCACCGCCAGTACGCCGCGCCAGCGGGTACGATACTTCAACAGGCCGATGGCCGCGATGCCCGCGAAAAAAGTGGAGATGCAGGCCGTGCCCAGTCCCAGCAGGAAGCTGTTTTTGAAACCTTCATGGAAATCGCTCATGATGGTCAGGCGTTGGTACCATTTGAGCGTCCATTCGGGCGGGAACGGCCACACCGTGTTGTCCACGAAAGATACAAAAATGATGAAAAAAATCGGGAGGTAAAGAAATATATAGAGGATACCCAGCATGCCGGCCTGGGTACCGACAACGGCCCATTCCTTACGACTGACGGCTGCCATTATTCCTGTTCCCCTATCAGCGAGCCGGTGTAACCGCTGCGCTTCAGATTGATGGTTTTCCAGACCGCCACGATGACCAGCAGGCAGATCAGAAACATGACCACACCCATGGCTGATCCAAGGGCCCAGGTTCCGGTGGCCCCGAATTCATGTTCCAGGATGTTGCCGAAAAGCGCCCCGTTGACGCCGCCCAGGAAGCGCGGTGTGATCGCGGCGGCGAAAGTCGGGATAAAAACCAGGGCAATGCCGATGGCGGTTCCCATCCAGTTCAGGGGCCAAGTGATTTCCAGAAACGCCCGCCATGGTTTGGCGCCATTGACGTTGGCCACCTCCAGCAAATCGAAGTTGAAGTTGAGCAGGGACAGGTAGATGGCCAGCACCATGAATGGGATCCAGAGGTACACGAGGCCGATGCCCGTGGCAAAGGGCGTGTACATGAATATTTTGATGGGCTCCAGACCCAGGTGCATCATGGCCATGTTGATCAGGCCGATGGGGCCCAGGATCTGCTGCATGGCGGTCACCCTCAGGATGATGCCGGTGAAAAAGGGAGCGGCCGTGAGCAGCACCAGGATCAGTCGGTAACGGCCGCCGCGCTTGGCGATGAAATACGCCACCGGGTAGGAATACACCAGGCTGATGGCCGTTACGCAGACGGCCATGATGAACGACCGCCAGAGAAACGTCAGATAGGTTTTTTGCCCCAGCACCGTGGCATAGTTGTTCAGATTCCAGTCCGGAATCATGGTGTAGTTCTCGGTGCGCCAGAAACTGTAGACGATGATGGTGATCAGCGGCAGGATCATGAAAAAGATGATGAACAGGGCTGGCGGAAGTGTCAGCAGGGCCGCCCGGAAGCCCTGACTGCGTCGGATTTTCCAGAATGCAACCATCAGGAGGCCTCTTCTTCCTCGTTTTTAAAAGCGTACCCGGCCTCGGCCGGCCAGGTGACTTCTATGGACCGACCGATTTCGACGGAAGGGATATCGGCGGTTTCACTGATGATCAGTTCCTCGCCGTTTTCGAACACTACAAAATAGTCCGAGTAGCGGCCCTGGAAGATAATGTCCCGCAATTTGCCCCGGATGCGGTTGGCGTTTGTCCCTTCGGGCGTAGCTTCACCGGTCCGGATACCCAGCTTTTCGCTTTTCAGGAAGTAGTCCACGGTGTCACCGGGTCCGGCTGCTGAAGGAGAAGGAATCACCAGGTCGATTCCCTTCCAGTCCATATGGGAGTATGTTTCACCCGGTCGCGTCAATTTCCCCTGAAGATGATTCGTGGCGCCGAGAAAAGAAGCCACAAAGGCGGTGGCGGGATGGTGGTAGAGCTCGAGCTTGGGCCCCACCTGTTCGAATTTTCCGTAGTTCATGACCGCCATGCGGGCGCTCAGTGTAAGGGCTTCTTCCTGGTTATGGGTCACATAGACGAAGGGGATGTCGATTTCCGACTGGAATCTGCGCATCTCCACTTCCATTTCCTTTCGAAGTTCGCGATCCAGGTTGGCCAGGGGTTCGTCCAGCAGCAGCACATCCGGCCGCGACACCAGGCCCCGGGCCAGCGCAACACGCTGTTTCTGTCCACCCGAGAGCTGGTGCGGGAAGCGATCCTCAAGCCCCTCCATGCGCACCAGCGAAACCACCCATTCGAGCTGTTCCCGCTGCTTGTCCGCGGGCAGGCGCTGCATTTTTAAGGGAAAGGCGATGTTTTCCCCGACGGTTTTGTGAGGAAACAGGAGGAAATCCTGGAAAACCATGCCGATGCCGCGGGCGTAGGGCGGCAGTTTGGTAACATCGCGACCGCCGATGTAGACGGCGCCCTCTCCTGGTGTCTCCAGGCCGGCGATAATCCGCAGCAGGGTGGTTTTTCCAGATCCGCTGGGGCCCAGCAGTGAAAAGAATTCCCCGCGGTTGACCTCGAAGCTGACGTTGTCCACGGCGCGGGTTTTACCGAAGTGTTTCGAAACATTTTGAATTGACAGAGCTGCGGTTGTCATGGGCGTTTTGGCTGTCCTTTCCACGATGGCGATGGGGCCATCTGCTGCTCTGCGGGCAGACTGTGGGCAGTTCGCCCGCCATTGGTACGACTGATCGCATGCCGGGTGTCCACCCGGTGGTGGACACCCGCGGCTAAGGCTCAGGCGGCCTCAACCTCCGACCAGATACGTTCCCATTTTTCCGGTGACGAAGGCGCGTCGAACTGATAGAGTCCCTTGATGGCCGAAGTCTGGTTGAGGAACAGGGTTTCCACGTATCGCTTGGGCAGCATTTTGCGAACATCCACGGTGGGCGCCCATCCGATTTCCTTGGCGATGATGACCATGTTTTCGGGCTTCAACCGGAAGTTGATCCACTTATGGCACAGCTCGAGTTTCTCGCTGTCTTTGACACCGGATGTAATGCCCCACGTGTCCACCCAGCCCAGGCCGCCCTCCTTGGGCTTGAGCACATGCTTCATATTCAATTTTGTTTTGCCGTCCAGCTGGTCGAAGCGGATGCGCCGGTAAATGCCGGACCACTCCGGAGAAGCCCAGACGACCTGTGCACGCAGCAGCCGCTCCAGGGTGTCCTCGTCGTTCCAGCGGGTCACCAGAAGTCCCTTTTGCTTGATCAGCAGCTTCTTGCACTCGGCCAATTCGGCATCCGTGAGAACATAGGGATTGAACGGTTTGCCATCGGGGCGCGGCTTGTTCATGGTGCCCATGCGGTAGCACACCAGAATACCCGCCAGGGCGATGTTTTCCTCGAATCGAGCGCTGGTGGACAAATGCCCCTTGTACTTTTCGTTGAAGAGCAGGTAAACGCTCTCGGAATCCTCCGGGGCAATTTTGTCCATGTTGACGGTGAATCCGTATCCGCCCCAGCAGTTGGGCGCCGCCACCATGTTGCTGCCCTTTTCTTCCTGCAGCAGCATGTAGTTTGGCGGAAGGAAATCCGGGAAAACATATTTCAGGTTGGACAGCTTTGTGTAGTCGGTGGGCTGGCTGAGGCCCTGCTTGGCGTAAAGACGGGGCCAGAAACCGTCGGCCATGAACATGTCGAAATCCTTGACGCCGCCGGCGCGCAGCTTGTTGTAGCACTCGGAGTTGCCGTCAAAGAAACCGGCGCTGACCTTGCAGTTGTACTGCTTTTCGAAAGCGGCTGTAAGCTTTTTGACATTGTAGTGCTCCCAACCCAGCCAGCGGATTTCCAGTTTGGCCGCTTTGGATGTTCGCACGAAGGGGCCGAAGCAGGAGGCGCCGAAAGCAGCGGCGGCCCCCGTAGCGCTCTTTTTCAGGAAAGAACGCCGTGTTACGGGTTTTTCCAGAATGGTTTCCTTGGATTTGCAGGTTGCGGGTTTTCGGTTCTTCATTTGAGCCCTCCTTTCTTGAACGGTTGATTGCCTGTCCGGCTGACAGGCGCACAGGAAATCGGAGTTTGATGAAAATGCTCCTCCCGGTGCGCTATGTTTCCTGCATTTGGATCACGCTGCATCCAGAGCGCGACAGTCTTCTGTAATCCAGCCGATGCGGATCTTTTCACCCACTTTCAGGCGCCTGTTACCGGGAGCGTTGGGCACCTTGACGATGAATTCATCGTTGCCCGCTACGGTCATACGGCATCGGATATGGTCGCCCAGGTAGATCAACTCCTTGACCAGGCCGCCGATGGCCTGAGGCACCCGGGAT
Organism: Desulfobacteraceae bacterium; assembly: GCA_027061725.1. GTDB lineage: Bacteria > Desulfobacterota > Desulfobacteria > Desulfobacterales > JALSRD01 > JALSRD01. The sequence goes on along the minus strand of JAMOVG010000362.1, from coordinate 6,229 downwards.
TCGTCTGGATCGATAATGACCCGCTCGGGGCGAATGGACAGCATGGTGCGTGCGCCGGCCCCTTCGATGTTGACGGCCAGGGCCGACACTTTGTCGCCGTTGTCCAGGGTCACCCGGGCAATGTCGCCGTCAATGGCATCGACGGTTCCACCCAGTTCGTTGTTTTCCCCAATGAACTGGGCGACGAAGCGGTTCTCCGGGCGTTCGTACAGGTCGTCCGGCGACGCCAGCTGCTGGATGATGCCGTCGTTGAACACGGCGATGCGGTCCGACATGGTCAGGGCCTCGGACTGGTCGTGGGTCACATACACCATGGTGACCCCCAGTTGTTGATGGATGTGCTTGATTTCGAACTGCATCTGTTCGCGCAGCTGTTTGTCCAGGGCGCCCAGAGGCTCGTCCATCAGCACCAACTCGGGATCGAAGACCAGGGCACGGGCAAGGGCGATGCGCTGCTGTTGCCCGCCTGAAAGCTGGGCCGGGTAGCGGTCTCCGAACTCGCCCATTTGCACCATTTCCAGGGCCTGGCCTACTTTCTGGCTGATTTTGTCCTTGGGCATCTTGCGCACCGCCAACGGGAAGGAGAGGTTCTCGGCAACGGTCATGTGGGGAAAAAGGGCGTAATTCTGAAATACCATGCCGATGCCGCGTTTGTGAGGCGGTATGTTGTTGATGGGGCGGCCGTTGAGAACGATTTCACCGTGGGTGGCGCTCTCGAAGCCGGCCAGCATCATCAGACAGGTGGTTTTCCCGGAGCCCGAAGGGCCCAACATGGTGACGAACTCACCCTTTCCGATGTCGAGGTTGAGGTCTTTGACGACCAGCGTGAGGCCGTCGTAGCTTTTTTGAACATTCTTGAATCGTACGTGAAATGGCTCGGAATTCATTGGCTTCTTTCGTCGGCTGTTGTCAGGGGGAGTCATTTCGGCTCCCCCTTCTCTTCTGGGTATTCTTCAAAAAGATAAGGGCCGTCGACGTCTCGGACATAGACGGTATGCGATACCAGGTGCCTTTCCGGCGTCCAGTAGTGCAACTGGTAGCCGGGGGCCTCCAGAACGAACGCAGAAGGTTGGGTCATGGTCAGATCCAACACCAGTTGCATGCCGGTGCTGGGGGCGGTGGAGACCACCGTGCCCTGCCAGGCGGCATGGGCTTCCAGGTGGATATGACCGCAGAGGATGCGTTGCACATGAGCGTGTCTGGCGATGACTTTGCCCAAAAGCGCCACGCCCTCGAAACCGTCCTCGTCGGTTTCCAGCACCCCGCATTTTACCGGCGGGTGATGCATGAAGAGGACGGTGGGCTTCGCGGCGCATCGGGCCAGCTGCTCATCCAGCCAATCCGCGCGCTGCGGGTCGATTTTTCCGCCCGGCGCACCGGGGGCGGTGCTGTCCAATCCGATCAGGTGCAGGTCATAGCCCGGGATCGCATAGCTGATGAAACCGGCACTTCGTGACGGACAGGCCTGTCCGCCGAAAACCGCCCACAGCGTTTCCCGCCTGTCGTGATTGCCGGGTACCAGGTAAAAGGGAAACCGCAGCCCCTGCAGGATCTGCGCCGCGTTTTCGGCTTCTGCGGCCGCTCCGCTAGAGGTGATATCCCCGGTGACCAGCACCACCTGCGGCCGGGGCTCGAGCCGGTTGATATGCTCGACACAGCGGGCGAGGTTTTCCGCCGTGGGCGCGATGTTGTACGCCTTTTTGCCGGGCCCGGCGACGTGGGGATCACTGATATGGGCGATTAGCATTGTGGCCTCCAGACAACCCCGCCGATGCTACCCGGCATCTGCCCCGGTGGGAGGGGTGCTGAATTTTTCATTGCGCTTTCTTAAGAATTCAAGGGTCAGCATCAGCATGACGGCCACCACGATGAGAATCGTGGCGGCGGCCAGGAAAGTAGGGCTCAAGTGCTCCCGTATGCCGCTGAACATCTGGCGGGGGAGCGTCCGGTGGGACGGGCCCGCCACGAAGAGCACCACCACGACTTCGTCCAAGGAGATGGCGAATGCGAACAGCGCACCAGAGACGATGCCGGGGGCGATGTTCGGCATGACGATTTTAAAGAACACGCGCAGCGGCGATGCACCCAGGCTGGCCCCGGCGCGAATGAGGTTGTAGTCGAATCCCTGCAGGGTGGCACTGACGGTGATCAGCACGAAGGGCATTCCCAGGATGGTATGGGCCAGAATGATCCCGATGTAGGTGTCGTTCAAGCCGATGGGCGCATAAAACAGGTACAGTGCAAGGGCCGTGATCACCAGGGGGACCATCATGGGAGAGATCAGCAGGGCAATGAGCATCTGCTTGCCGGGGAAATCCGCGCGGTTGATGCCAACGGCGGCAACGGTGCCCAGGATGGTGGCCAGCACCATGGAAGAGACGCCCACGATGAGGCTGTTTTCGATCGCCAGGGCCCAGGCGCCGGAGGCCAGAAAGGAGTGGTACCATTTGAGGCTGAGCCCCATCAGGGGGTAGTGAAGAAACTCCCCGGAATTGAAGGAAAGCGGGATGATCGTCAGAATGGGAAACAGCAGAAAGAAAAAAATGACACCGACGATGATCCGGAAAGCATAGTGCCAGATTCGTTCTCCGATGGTGGCATGAGCGGGCAGAGCCATAGAAATCACCCGAGTTTGATGTTGGCGACGTTTACACGTCGGCCGAAAAGCAGGTAAAAGGAGCCGGTCAGCACCAGCAACAGTACGCCCAGGGCGGAGGCCATGCTCCAATTAACCCGCTCGTTGACGAAAAAGGCCACGAAATAACTCAGCATCTGGTCTTTGGGCCCCCCCACCAGCGCCGGCGTGATGTAGTAGCCCAGCGCCTGGATGAACACCATGAGGCTACCGGCGCCGATTCCTGCTCTCGTTTGGGGGACATACACCTTGAAAAAGGCCACGATAGGCGTGGCGCCCAGGGAGCGTGCGGCACGTACATAGGAGGGCGGAACACCGCGCATGACGCTGTACAGGGGCAGCACCATGAAGGGCAACAGCACGTGGGTCATAGCGATGTAGACGCCAATGCGGTTGAATACCAGTTCCAGGGGCTTGGATATAAGCCCCAGCGACATGAGGATGCTGTTGACCACCCCCTTGTTTTGCAGCACCACGATCCAGGACAGGGTCCTGACCAGCAGCGAGGTCCAGAAAACCAGCAGCAGCAGGATCATGAGGATGTTACGGGTGCGTGTGCTGGTGGTGGCCATAAAATAGGCGATGGGAAAGCCGATCAACAGGCACAGGATCGTGACGGAGGCACTGATGTAAATCGTGCGACCCAGGATCGCCAGATAAATAGCCTGTTCATCGGGGACCTTGACGATGCGGTTGTTGTCGTCGTATCGCAGGTCCAAGGATGCCAGCAGGTACAACCACGTCGTGTTCTGCAGGCCGCGTTTGAGCACGGTCCAGTATGTGTGGTCGCCCCATTTCTTGTCTATCTTGATCAGGGCGTCCTTGTAGGGAGGCCCCTGCAGTTTGGCGACCTTGCGACCGGATTTGAGCAGCAGGCTGTAAAAGCCCACCTTGTCGAAATTCAACCGGCGACCCACCCGGGCCAGGGTGCGGTCGGGATAGGCCTTTTTCATGTCCGCCACGATGGCCGCGTAGACCGATTCGTCGGGAAGACCTTTTCCGGACCAGGACTGGATCGCCTTGGCCGTGTGGGGCAGAATTTCGCTCATCTCTGAATTGTCGACGCTGCGGTAAAGCATGATGCCGATGGGAATAAAATAGAAAATGAGCATGACGAGAAACAGCGGGGTGATCAGACCAATCGCCCCGATTTTTTTTCGGCGCTCGGCCCGCCGCAACTTCTGGCGCAGGCTCATGTTTTGGGTTACCTGGCCGGCCATCGATTCCCTCCGGTGCTGGCGTGCATTGAAAAAAATGGGTTTGAAGTGCACCCAGGGGAAGGACTTCCCCCCGGGTGCTCCCCAATTATTCCCGGTATGTACAGAATCGCCCTTGCTCTATTTGGCGACCCATGCCTGAAAACGCTGCTCCAGGCTTTCGCCGTTTTCCTGCCAGAATTCGACGTTGGTCAGCAGGGCGTTGTCGAGATGCCCCTCGGCCGTAGGAAGGTTTGGCAGCATCTTGGGGGAAATGTGTTTTCCGGTTCCCTTGGCGGTCCAGCCGTAGGCGATTTTGTTAAAAAACACGGCCTGCCGATCGGGACGCATGGAAAAGGAGATGAATTTGAGGGCCTTTTCCACATTGGGCGAACCCTTGACGATGGTCCAGTAGTCCATGGAGTAGAGGTTGCCGTCCCAGACGATCTTGAAGTTGCGTTTCTCCTCCTGATTGACGCGGTAGATCCAGGCATTGTAGGCCATGCTCATGGCAACGTCGCCGGCCGCCAGCCGCTGCTGAGGCTCGGCGCCGGCTTTCCACCACAGGATGTTGGGCTTCAGCTCGGTGAGCTTCTTGAAAGCCCGGTCCACGCCCTCCTTGGTCGAAAGTACCTTGTAGACTTCGTTGCGGGGAACACCATCGGCCAGCAGGGCGATTTCGAGGGTCATCTTGGCGCCGCGACGCATACCGCGTTTGCCCGGCCATTTCTTGACGTTCCAGAAGTCGGCCCAGTTCTTGGGGCCGTCCTTGATCTTGTCGGCATCATAGGCGAACACGGTAGACCAGATCAGTACTCCAGCACCACAATCGAAGGCCGCCCCCTTCACCAGGTTGTTCTTATCGGTAATCTTAGACCAGTCGAGTTGCTCGAAAAGTCCTTCGTCGCATCCTTGGTAGGCCTCGGGGGCTTCGACCTGAACCACGTCCCAGGTCACGTTGCCGGTTTCGACCATGGCCCGAATCTTGGCCATTTCGCCATTCCATTCGTCTTCCACGATCTTGATGCCGGTTTCCTTGGTAAAGGGATCGAAATAAGCAATTTTATGGGCCGCCTGGGTTGTTCCGCCCCAGCCCACGATGGTCAAGTCCCTGGCAGCGGCCGAGGGCATCGCACCAGGCAGGGCGAACAGCGCTAGTATGGTTGCCAATGATAGAAGTGTGAATAGCTTTTTCATGCCGGATTTCCTCCTTCAATGTTGAAATGGTGATAGAATAATCGATTTTTGCACCGGATGAGAAAACAGCCGGGAAAAATCGCACAACAACGTCAATGTCCGTTTTGCAGCGCTTCGATGGTTTCCGCCATGGCTTTCAGCAGGTGGGAACACATCTCCTCATTGACCTCACCCATATTGGCGATCTGGAACATATTTTTTTCCTTCAGGATCCCTTTGCCGGGATACAGCGTAAAACCGCGGTGTTCCATGGCATCGATGAACGCTTCGAGCTGTATGCTGTTCGGCAGAAAAACAGAGGTCACCGTGTTGGCGGCCTGGTCATCCGGGATCAGCAATTTGAGGCCCATCTTCCGGACACCGTCCCGGATAATACGGGCACATCGCTGGTGTCGGCTGATCTGGTTCTCAAGCCCCTCATCCAGGAGCCGCTCCACGGCGGCTTCCAGCGCTATGAACATGGTCACCGAGGGTGTGTTGGGGGTCTGGTGTAGCGTCTCCGACATCTTGTAGAGCCGGTGCAGGTTCAGGTAGGCCACCCGTGTCCGGTTGTTTTGGGTCCTGTCCAGTTCGGATCTCTTGGCACAGATGATGCCCACGCCGGGAAGACTGGCCAGGCACTTGTTGGATGAACAGGTGCACATGTCGATGTGGTCTCTGACCATGTTGACATCCTCTCCACCCACCGCGCTGACACCATCCACGACGAAGTGCTTGCCATGTCGGGCGGCCAGATCGCCGATGGTGCTAACCGGGTTCACCATACTGGTGCTGGTTTCATGGAATACCATCATGATGGCGGTGATGGCGGGATCCTGCCGCAACCGATTCTCGATGTCCGACGGATTTACAGGCGTTCCCCAGTCGTATCCGATCACTGTGGTCGCCACTTCGTGAATGGCCAGCAGCTCTTCCAGCCGTTCGCCGAACTCACCGTTCTTGATCAATAGCACCTTGTCCTGGGGGCCAAAATAGGAGGAGACCACGGTTTCGTTGGCGGCGGTGCCGGACCCGGTGATTAGCAGAACGGTGTAATCGTCATCGGCCTTGTATATTTTTAAAAGGTTTTTTTGGATATTCTGGATGCAGTTTTCGAAGGCGGGCACACGGTGGCACATATCGGGGTGCAGCAGGGCCTTTCGCAAACGGTCGGATACCATCACGGGGCCGGGGCAGAACAAAAAATGATTTTTTTCCATTA
>JAMOVG010000361.1 GCA_027061725.1 Desulfobacteraceae bacterium | reverse complement strand
TGAACCGGCGGGACGGCGACGCCCCCGTGGAAATCCGCGACGTCACCAACGACTACGCGGTCATCGGCCTGTGGGGCCCCGAGGCGCGAACCGTGTTCGCGGCCGTCACCGACCGGGATCTCTCCAGCGCGGCCTTTGCCTACATGACGGCGCAGGCTTTTGACATCGACGGCATTCCCGTGCTGGCCCAGCGGGTTACCTACGTGGGCGAGCTGGGATGGGAGATCTACGTACCTGCCGACCGGGCGGTCTTCATCTGGGACCGCCTGTGGGCGGCCGGGCAGCGCGTGGGCCTTCGGGCCTGCGGCTACAAGGCCATCGACGCGCTGCGCCTGGAAAAGGGCTACCTGGCCCTGGCCAGCGACATCACCCCCCACGAGACGCCCGACGAGGCGGGGCTCGGGTTCTGCGTCAAGACCGGCGACAACAATCCCTTCATCGGACGCGAGGCCCTGCTGGCGGCCCGTGAAAAGGGCTTTTCCCAGCAGCTGTGCACCCTGGTGATCGGCGATGAGGACGACCTGACCCTCTACGGCGGCGAGGCGGTCTCCAGCGGGGGCCGGGTGGTGTCGCGCCTTCGCAGCGCTGGCTACGGCCACTTCGTCCGGAAGAACATCGGTTACGCCTACCTTCCGCCGGAACTGGCGCAGGAGGGCACCGAACTGACGGTGGACATCTTCGGCCAGGGCGTGCCGGCGCAGGTGGCGCCACGGGTGCTGTACGACCCAGAGGGGGCGGCCATCCGGAAATAGGCGCCCATTTTCTCAAAAAGCCACTGGGAGCACCAAGTGTGTTTCGGTGAAGCGACATGGCCCATTCGGGGAAGAAAGGCCAGCCGGGCGGCCGTCGTTAAAAAATTTCAAGCTGTTTGAGGAGCCTGCGACGCGTTCTTGAAATTCAGACGGGCGACCGGATGGCGCCCCGAATGGGCACAGGAGCGTAACCGAAACACACGTGGTGCGCTACTGTCGGTACGTACTGAAAATATGCGAAAATAACGGAATCAGGAGAGGAAGATGCAAGACAGCGCACAAGTGGTCATCATCGGGGGCGGTATCGTGGGGTGCAGCACGGCTTACCACCTGACGAAAATGGGCTGGAAAGACGTGGTCATCCTGGAAAAGGGCGAGCTCACCAGCGGCTCCACCTGGCACGCCGCCGGCCTGGTGGGCCAGCTGCGCAGCGAGCGCAACATCACGCGCATGCTGCAGTACAGCGTCAGCCTGTACGAGACCCTGGAAGCCGAAACCGGCCTCACCACCGGTTGGAAACAATCCGGCTGCCTGCACCTGGCCAAGACGCCCGAACGCATGTACGAGCTCAAGAAAGGCGCCACCACGGCCCGCAGCTTCGGTCTGGAGATGAATATCATCACGCCCTCGGAGGCCAAGAAGCTGTTTCCCATCATGGACGAGTCCGACCTGGTGGGGGCCGCCTTCATGCCCACCGACGGCCAGGCCGACCCGGCCGGCATCACCCAGGCCCTGGCCCGGGGCGCCCGCAACCGTGGCTGCAAGATTTACGAGCACACCCTGGTGACCGGTTTTGTGTTCGACCGCCGCCGGGTCAAGGCCGTCAAGACCGACAAGGGCGACATCCGCTGCGACATCGTGGTCAACTGCACCGGCATGTGGGGCTACCAGGTGGGCGAGATGCTGGGCGTCAACACGCCCCTGGTGCCCTTCCAGCACCAGTTCCTGGTGACCGACGTCATCGACGGGCTGCCGCCGGACCTGCCCACCATCCGGGACAAGGACAACCTGCTTTATTATAAGGAAGAGGTGGGCGGCCTGGTGATGGGCGGCTACGAGCGCGACGGCATTCCCTGGTCCATCGACGGCGTGCCCAACGACTTCATCTCCCAGCTGCTGGAGCCGGATTTCGAGCATTTCGAGTCCCTGTCCACGCCGGCCATGCAGCGCACGCCCTGCCTGGAGTCGGCCGGCATCGCGCGGCTGGTCAACGGTCCGGAGGCCTTCACCCCGGACGGCGACGCCATCATGGGCCCGGCGCCGGAACTGGACAACTGCTTCGTGGCCGTGGGCTTTAACGCCTTCGGCATCGCCGCCGGCGGCGGGGCCGGCCGCATGATGGCCGAGTGGATCATCGCGGGCGAACCCAGCCTGGACATCTGGCCGCTGGACATCCGCCGCTTCGGCCCCCACCACCGCAGCCGCCGCTACAATGTCACGCGTACGGCCGAACTCTACGGCAAGCACTACACCATTCACTGGCCTTTCGAGGAGCACCAGTCGGCCCGCGGCGTGCGCCGCAGCCCGCTCTACCGTGTGCTCAGGGACAAGGGGGCGGTTTACGGCGCCAAGTACGGCTGGGAGCGGGTCAACTGGTTTGCCCCCGAGGGCGTGAAACCCGAGGATGAATTGACCTTCGAGATCCCCAACTGGTTCGAACACGTGGCCGCCGAGCACAAAAACGCCCGCGAGAACGTGGTGCTCATCGACCAGACCTCCTTCTGCAAGTTCGAGGTCAAGGGGCCCGGCGCCCTGGCCTTTTTAAACCGCCTGTGCGCCAACCAGATCGACCGGCCCGTGGGCACCGTGGTCTACACCCAGATGTGCAACCAGCGTGGCACCATCGAGTGCGACATGACCATCGGGCGGGTGGCCGAGGACGCCTTTTTCCTGGTGGTGGGCACGGCCTTCGGCCTGCGGGTGAGCTGCTGGATCAGCGACCGCCTGCCGGACGACGGTTCGGTGCGGTTCAACGAGGTGACCTCTTCCTACGCGGTCATTAACGTGGCCGGCCCCAAGTCGCGGGAGCTGCTGCAGAAAGTCAGCCCGGCGGACTTTTCCACGGAGGCCTTTCCCTTTTCCAGCGTGCGCGACATCACCATCGGCTATGCACCGGTGCGCACCTTCCGCATCACCTACATGGGCGAACTGGGCTACGAACTCTACATCCCCACCGAGTTCGCCTGCCAGGTGTACGAGACCCTCTGGGAAGCCGGCCAGGAGCTGGGCGTGGCCAACGCCGGCTACCGCGTGATCGCCTCCACGCGCCTGGAGAAGGGCTATTGCGACTGGGGCTCGGAGCTGACCCCGGAGTACAGCCCCTTTGACGCCGGACTGGGTTTCTGCGTAGCCCTGGACAAGGAGGACTTCATCGGAAAAGAGGCGCTTGCGCGCATCAAGGCCGAGGGCGCACGCTGGAAATTGTGCACCTTCACCATCGACGCCGGCCGGCCGCTGATGATGCAGGGCAGCGCCCCCATCGTCTGCGACGGCGAGGTCATCGGCACGACCACCAGCACGGGCTACGGCCACACCGTGGGAAAGACCATCTGCTATGGCTACATCCCGGCGGACAAGGCCGACCCGCAAAAGGCCTTCGAGATCGAGTCCTACAAGGAGGTCTACCCGGCCCGGCTGGAACCGCAGCGGGCGCTGTACGACCCGCAGCGCAAACGCATACTCGTTTAAGGGGGCCGGAATTCCCCGTTGCGGATTCCTCACGCAGCGCAGGCGAAGCACGCCGGGCGTGATGTTTCCACAACATTTTGAAAACAGACGAATAAAGGCATCAAAATGGACAGCTATCTCACCATCAAATCCATCGTCATGGCGGCGCTGCTGCTGGGGGCCTTCGGGTATTTTTTCGTGCGGGTGCGGCACCTGGTGCGCCTGATGAAGGCCGTCACGGGCAAACGGAACTTTCACCTCGACCGACTGGGCGAGCGCGTCAAGGCGCTCTTCACCGACGTGCTGGGCCAGCGCAACGTGCGGCGCAAGCCGATCATCGGCATGGCCCACATGCTGGTTTTCGTGGGTTTCCTGGCGGTGCAGCCGCACTCGCTGGAGCTGATGATCCGCGGGGTCTTTCCGCACCTGGAGATCGGCGCCGCGGTGCCGGGGCTGTACCGGGCGTATCTTTTCGTGGCCGACATCCTGGCGCTGCTGGTACTGCCCGGGCTGCTCTATGCCCTGTATCGGCGGCTGCTGGTGCGGCCGCGCTACCTGACCATGGGCCGCGACGCCAACCTGATCCTGCTGTTCACCTCGGTAATCATCGTCACCTTCCTGCTGATCAACGCCTTCGAGACCCTGCTGCCGGTGTCTTACGCCGGTTTCGACTACCGCGGGGTGTTCCCGGTCTCGGGGCGTCTGGTGACCTTTTTCGGACTGGACCGCCTGGCGCCGCAGCAGGTCATCGCGGGCTTCGAGATCTGTTACTGGATTCACATCCTGACCATCCTCGGTTTTCTGGTCTACATCCCCGGCTCCAAGCACCTGCACCTGCTGGCGGCGGCGCCCAATGTCTTTTTAAAGCCGCTGGAGCGGGAAAAGGCCATCGCGGTCACCGACATCGAGGACGAGGAGGCCGAGACCTTCGGCCTGGGCAAGGTGTCCGAGCTCAACTGGAAAAACGTGCTCGACCTGTACGCCTGCACCGAGTGCGGCCGCTGCGAGGAGCAGTGCCCGGCGGCCAACACGGGAAAACCCCTTTCGCCCAAGTCGCTGGTCCACGACTTCAAGGTGGACCTGCTGACGCAGGCCGAGAAAATCCTGGCGCAAAAGTACGAAGACGTTCTGCCCGTGGTGCGCGAAGGCGCGCCGGTGACGCCGGACGTGCTGTGGTCGTGCACCACCTGCCGCGCCTGCGAGGATATCTGCCCGGTGAACATCGCGCACCTGGACCTGGTCATCGAGGCCCGCAAGTACCAGGTCCTGATGGAGGCCAATTTCCCGCCGGAGATGCAGGAGACTTTTAACAACCTGGAGAACCAGTCCAATCCCTGGGGCTTTGCCAACGACACCCGCGCGGATTGGGCCAAGGGACTGGACGTGCCGCTGATGAGCGACAGGCCCGACGCCGAGGTGCTCTACTTCGTGGGCTGCGCGGGGTCTTTCGACGACCGCGGCAAGAAGATCGCCCAGGCCATGGCGCGGGTGCTGCACAAGGCCGGGGTTAACTTCGCCATCCTGGGCCCCGAGGAGAGCTGCAACGGGGACCTGGCGCGCCGGACCGGAAACGAGTACCTGGCGCAGATGCTGATCCAGCAGAACGTCGAAGTGCTCAACCAGTACAAGCCCAAAAAGATCCTGACGGGCTGCCCGCACTGTTTCAACGTGATCAAGAACGAGTATCCGCAGTTTGGCGGAAACTACCAGGTGGTGCACCACAGCGAATTTCTCTTCGATCTTCACAAGCAGGGCCGGCTGGTGCCTGCGGGAAAATCCCTGGGGCCGGTGACCTTTCACGACTCGTGCTACCTGGGGCGCTGGAACGGGATTTACGATGCGCCGCGGGACCTGGTGGTGTCCATGAACGCGGGCCGTCCGCTCATCGAAATGGAGCGCAGCCGCGACAAGGGCTTCTGCTGCGGCGCAGGCGGGGGACGCATGTTCATGGAGGAGACCCTGGGCGAGCGCATCAACTTCGTGCGCGCCGACGAGGTGCTGGCCAGCGGGGCGTCGACGGTGGCGGCGGCCTGCCCGTTCTGCGCCACCATGCTGCGCGACGGCATTCTGGCCCGGGAGGGATCGGTGGAAGTCAAGGACATCGTCGAGATCATCGACGAGGCCCTGGCCTGAGCGCGTTTTTTCCGCGTGTGGATTGCAGGCGGGACGAACGCTTTTTATCTGTGTGGAGAACGGCGGCGTGAAAATCGACATTCAACGGGAAATTGAGAGCGCACCGGCCGAGCATCGGCCGGCGCTGGAGGCCGAGCTGGCGGCCTACCGGCGCATCCACGAGACCACCAAGGCCGTGCTGGCGGAAGTCGGCATCGAAACGGCCAACCGGGCGGTGATCGAACTGCTGGAGGGCACCGGCCTGGCCGGCTACGATCCGTCCCAGGGCCGCATCTACGTGCTTCCCGAACTCGTGGACCAGAGCATCGACAGCGCCGCCAAGACCTATCCGGGCGACGAGGGGCTCAACACCCTGGGCATCGGCGGCATCCCGCCGTTTCTGTACCGTGAGGACGACCCCTTCCCCCTGCCGGCCACCTACGAGGAACTGGAACATCTTATCGGCGTCATCGGCGACAACCTGGACGTGGTGCGCTTTCTCAGCCAGCCGGTCAAGGTGCACAAGGGCGACCCCCTGCGCTGCAACCAGATCATGGACCGCCTGGACGACTGTATCAAGGTCACCTGCAGCGCCTACATGGACGACGAGACCGCTGTCAAATGGTTCTCCGGGCGCGACGACTGGCACGACTCCATCTGCGGCGTCAAGTCGCCGCTGAGCTGCATGGACGACATGATGGACGCGCTCATGCGCACCGCCCGGGCCGGCAATCACCTGCGCCTGACCACCATGCCGCTGGCCGGCCGCACGGCGCCCCAGACCCCCGAGGGCTGCATCCTCATCACCCACGCAGAGGTGCTGTTCATGCTGGCCGTGGCGCAGACCATCCGCCCCGGCATGCTGTGCATGTTCGGCGGCATGCCCTGCACCACGGCCCCGGACGGGGACCTGATGTACTCCCACGACGCCATGAACCTGCTCAACGTGGCCGTGGCGCGGCTGAACCTGTGGGTCACGGGGCTGCCCACGGTGCAGTCCGGCGGCAGCACGCAGCACAAGAAGGTGGACGAGACCGCACTGGCCGACGGCATCCGCGGCCGGCGCATCCTGTGCGAGTACGGCGTACACAACGCCCGCCACTGTTTCGGGGTGCTGGACAACCTGAACTTTTTCAGCGAGATGGCCTTCATCGCCGACTGCGCGGCTCAGCGCGACTACTTGCACGAGCGCAAAGCCCGGGGCGGGGAGCATCCCCTGCTGCCGTTGCATCTGCCCGAAGACCCCCAGGCCTTCGACGTCATCAGCCGCGTCGCCAGCGGCGACTACCATGTGGACTACCACACCACCGCCAACCTGGCGGCCTTTGACGAGTGGGCCGAAACCGCCCGCAGGGAAAACCCGGGTGTATGAATTACGCCGATGCGACATATGAACAGGTGGCCGCCGTCGTGGAACGCTTTTACGACATCGGCCGGGTCTCCGATGTCCGCGAGATCTTCGGCGGCTTTACCAACCGCAGCTTCGGCGTGCGGGTGGAAAAGAGCGGTGCCGTGGCGCAGGTCTTCGTGCGCCGCTACAAGTCCGACATCGACCTTGGCGAGATCCGTTTCGAGCACAGGCTGATCGACCACGCCATCGAAAACGGCCTGCACCAGGTGGCGGCCGTAATCAGAAGCCGGCAGGGTGACAGCGTCGTCCGCCCGGCCGATAGCGGGCGATTTTTCGCGGTCTACGAGTTCCTGGCCGGAGAGGACCGCTATTCCTGGGACCGGCCGGATCTGTCCGATGCCGAGTTTGAGAGCGCCGGAAACCTGCTGGCCGCTTTTCACAACGCCGTGCGCGATTTCGATCCCGGCGGATTCCGGCGCCGCGAGCCCCCCATCCTGGAACTGTGGCCCCGCCTGCCGGGGATGCTGCAGCGGCAGGCGCGCTGGCCGGACGACAGAGCGGTGTTCAAATACTTTCGTCGGCACCTAGACGGCATCCTGGAGGTCCTGGATCGAACGGAGCTGACGCCGCGAGGGGCTTCGGGAGTGCCCGTTATTGCCATCCACTGCGACTATCACCCCGGCAACCTGAAGTGGGAAGGGGATGCGGCGACGGGACTGTTCGACTTTGACTGGGCCAAGATGGACCTGCGCCTGTTCGATGTCTGCCTGGCCATGGTCTACTTCTGCAGCCGCTGGAACGATGAGCGCGACGGGGAGATGCGGCTGGACAAGATGGCGCGTTTCCTGGGGAGCTACCAGCGCTGCCTGCTGGAACATGGCGGGCTGGCGCCCATCGGGAAGGGAGAGTGCGCCCTGCTGCCCGCGCTGCTGGCGGTGGCCGATGCGTACCTGGTGCAATGGTGCGTAAGCCAGTTTGCCGCCGCCAGTGCCCCGGATGAGGACGAGTACCTGCGGTACCTGCGCCACAGCGTGCGCCTTTTGGCGTGGATCGACACGCACCGGGCGGCCGTGGCGCAGACCGCGGGCGCCGCTGCCCTCCAGCAGCGGAAAGGGGGATTCTGAGGTATGCTGACCCTTTCGAACGTCACCAAGAAATTCGGCGAACTGGTGGCCGTTAACAACCTGAGCTTCACGGTCGAGGACGGGCAGATTTTCGGCATCGCCGGCCCCAACGGCGCCGGCAAATCCACGGTCTACAACCTGATCACCGGCTTCTACCCCTACGAGGGTAAGATCACCTTTGACGGCCGCGACATCAGCGGGCTGCCGCCGCACCGCATCTCGCAGCTCGGCATCGCCCGGACCTTCCAGGTGCCGCACACCTTTCCCAGCCTGAGCGTTGCCGAGAACGTGGCCGTGGGCAACCGTTTCGGGGATCCTGGCCGCTACGATCCGGACTACGTGCGCGAGGTCATCTCCTTCGTGGGGCTCGACGCGCAGCTGGGCCATCCCACCGCCCAGCTCAACCTGCTGGGCAAGAAGAAGCTGATGATCGCCGCGGCCCTGGCCACGCGGCCCAGACTGCTGATGCTCGACGAACCCATGGCCGGCTCCAACGCCACCGAGATCCGGCAGCTGATGGACCTCATCGTTGCCATCAACCGCGACCGGGGTATCACCATCATCATCATCGAGCACTTCATGCGCGTGCTCACCGAGCTGACCGAAAAGCTGCTGATCATCGAAACCGGCACCGAGATCGCCTTCGGCGATCCCGAGGTAGTGACCAGCGACCCGCGCGTCTGCGAAATTTACCTGGGAGAACAAAGTGCTGAAAGTAATTGACATCGATGCCTTTTACGGCCAGTTCCACGTCCTCAAAAAGGTGTCCATCCAGATCAAGTCGGGGGAGGTGGTGGTCATTCTGGGCCCCAACGGCCACGGCAAGAGCACCCTGCTCAAGTCCATCTGCGGCCTGGCCGAGCGGGTAGAGGGGCGCATCGAGCACAACGGCCAGAATATCAACGGCCTGCCGGCCGAAAAGATCGTCAACCGCGGCATCATCTATATCGCCGAGAACCGCGAACTCTTTCCGCAGATGACGGTGCTGGAAAACCTCAAGCTGGGGGCCTATTCGAAGAACGCCCGCCCCCACGAGAAGCAGAACCTGGAGCGGGTGTTTACCCTTTTCCCAAGGCTCAAGGAACGCCGCGGCCAGATGGCCGCCACCATGAGCGGCGGCGAGGCCCGCATGCTGGCCGTGGCCCGCGGGCTGATGTCCAACGCGGACCTGCTGTGCATCGACGAACCGTCGCTGGGGCTGCAGCCCAGTCTGCGCATCGAGGTGTTCAACATCATCAAGGAGATCAACCGCCAGGGCAAGACCGTGCTGCTGGTGGAGCAGAATATTCCGCGCATCACCGACCTGGCCGACCGCGTTTACGTCATCGAGGAGGGGCGCATCTCCTTCGAGGGCGACAGCGGTGAGGCCCTGAACAACGAGGCGCTCAAGGAAATTTTTCTGGGAATGTGACACAAGGGCGGGACCACCATGCATTTCATGCATATCAGTGAAGACACCATACTGCTGCTGTACGAAATTGTCGACGTCATCATCAGCGGCCTGACCAACGGATCGGTCTATGCCCTGATGGCCGTGGGGCTGACCCTGATCTACGGCGTGACCAAGGCCTTCAACTTCGCCTATGGGTCCTTTTTTAACCTGGGCGGCTACTGCGCTTGGATACTGATCGGTATCGTAGGCCTGGCCGGAGGGTATTTTTCCATTTTCCTGGCCGTGGTGCCCGTGCTGTTCGTGGTGGGCTACCTGCTGGAAAAGGTGCTGGTGGCGCCGCTTCGCAAGTACGAGGACTGGGAAAACAAGGTCATGATGATGACCCTGGGGCTGGCGCTGTTCATGGACAACCTGTACGTGGTGGTTTTCGGCGGCCGCGTAAAGTCTCTGCCGCCGATCCTGGAAGGAACCCTGGAAATCGGGCAACTGGTGTTCACCTACCTGGACATCACCATCTTCTTTCTGTCCATCGGCGGCATCCTGCTGTTCGGCTGGCTGCTCAACAACACGCGCATCGGCATGGCCGTCAAGGCCGTGGCCCAGAACCCCGAGGGCGCCCGCATCGTGGGCATTCCCAAGGAGCGCATTTTTGCCGCCACCTTTGCGATTTCCACCGTCATGGTGGGCTTCGGCGGCATCCTGCTGAGCCAGAAGTATTTTATCTCGCCCATGTCCGGCGGCGCCATCATGGTCAAGTCCTGGGTGATCACGGCCTTCGGCGGCATGGGGTCCATCCGCGGCGGCCTGTACGCGGCCTTTATCATCGGCATGATGGAGGCTTTTGTGGGATGGGGATTCGGCATGAGCTACGGTATGATCGCCCTTTTTATTCTGTTGTTAACCACCCTGGTGGTGCGTCCCCAGGGGCTGATGGGAAAGAGTTGAGGAAGCATGAGTTTCAAACGCATGGCGACGATAATGGGCGGCACCTTCGGCCTGGTGGCCGCGGCGCCCCTGTTCGTGGGAGACATCCGTTTCATAATGCACATCCTGATCATGTGCCTCATCTGGGCCGTGGTGGCCTCCTGCTGGGACCTCATTATGGGGTTTGCGGGCATTTTTTCCTTCGGGCAGGTGGCCTTTTTCGCCATCGGTGCATACTCCTCGGCCATCTTCTCGGTGAACCTGGGGGTGCCGGCGGTGCTGGCCATGCTGCTGGCCGGCCTGTTCACGGCACTCATCGGCGTGCTGGTGGGCCTGCCCTGCCTGAAGCTGGCAGGGCCCTACGTGGCGCTGGTGACCTTCGGGGTGCACATGACGCTGATGCCGCTGCTGCGGGGCAAGATCGGCATGGCGCTGGGCTCGGGCGGGTCGGTGGGGATCCTGACCATCCCGCCCATCCGCATTTTCGGCTACTCCTTCAGTTCGGCCAACCTGGTACCCACCTTCTATTTTGCGCTGCTGCTGGCCATGGCCTGCACGGCGGTCATTCTGGTGGTCATCAAGTCGCACTGGGGCACGGCCTTCCTGGCGCTCAAAGACTCCGAGGATTTTGCCATGAGCCTGGGGGTCAGCGCCTTTAAATACAAGCTGATGGTGTTCGCACTGACGTCTTTTTTGACCGGCGTGATCGGCGCCTTCTATGGGCACTATATCGGCATGATCTCCACGCGCATGCTGGAGCTGGACCTGTTCTGCACCCTGATGGTGATGGTGGTGGTGGGCGGCATCGGTATGTTTCCCGGGACCATTCTGGGAGCCTTCATCACCGTGATCGCCAACGAGCTGCTGGCGCCCCTGGGAACTTACCGCGCCATGGTCATGGGCGCCCTGGTGGTGATCCTGGTGCTGCTGCTGCCCAACGGGGTGATGGGGTTCTGGCTCAAGCCGGCGGAGGCCGAGGCGCCCGCCGCCTGAGGCGGATAACATAAGGGCCGGCCGTCCCTGGACGGATCGCGGCCGGCGCGCGACGGTTTACAGGCAAACGAAGATCAACCACAACAGTAAGTAAAGGAGGATGTATGATGAGAAAATTCGCATTGTTGGCAGTTACGATTCTGTTTCTGGCGGCTTTTGGCGGCACAGCCTCGGCGGCCGACACCATTCCCGTGGGCGTGCCCCTGGCCATGACCGGTGCCTACACCGGTTCGGGGCAGGACTATTTCAAGGGCATCAAGATGGCCATCGACGAGATTAACGAGGCCGGCGGCCTGCTGGGCAAGCAGCTGGAGATCATCCGCTATGACTCCAAGGAATTTGCACCCGAGGTGGTCATGCAGGGCGCCGACTACCTGTGCGGCCAGAAGAAGGTGGCCTCGGTGCACGCCGGCTGGGCCGGCTGGGGCCAGGACGTGCGCGCCTACGGCAAGTACGATGCGCCCTTTTTCGCCGATGACGGATCCCAGGCGGCGGTGGACGTGTTCCGCGAAGACCCCAAGAAATACTACAACATCTACCAGCTCACCGATGTGGGTGTCGAGCAGGCCAAGAGCATGTTCCGCCTGCTGATGACCCTGCCCTACAAGTACCCCAACAACAAGGTCGTCATCATCAACACCGACGACTCTTGGGGCGTCGAGGTGGGCGACACCCTGGAAAAGAGCTTTAAGGAAAAAGGCTGGAAGGTCGCCAAGCGCGAGACCGTTCCATACGGCACCAACGAGTGGGGGGCCATCCTGACCCAGATCCGGCGCATCAAGCCGGCCATCATCCACGTCGAGATCCCCAGTGCCCAGGAAGTCATCACCTTCTTCCGCCAGTTCATCAAGCGGCCCACAAAGTCCATCCTGAGCTACGGCTGGGGCATCACGCCGCGTGAGGTGCTGCAGAACCTGGGCAAGGACGCCGACGGCATCGTGGGCGAGATGCCCAGCGGCCTGCCCGGTCCCAAGGCCCCCAACCCGGCCGCCCAGGCCTGGATCGACAAGTACGTCAAACTCTACAAGCACCAGATCCCGGCCGGCTCCTGGATCACCTACACGGCTGTCAAGGCCTGGGCCAACGCCGTCAAGAACGTCGGTGACGCTTACAACTTCAAGGCCGTCAACAAGTACCTCAAAGACAACGGCTACAAGGGCCTGCTGGGCCAGATCAAGTGGGACAAGGACAACGTTCTGCGCGCCCAGCCCGGCGCCCCGATCGTGCACTACCAGGTGCAGGGCGGCGAACTGATCGCCATCTACACCGATCCGCCCATCAAGCCTTACGGAAACTACAAGTTCATCGTACCGCGCTGGATCAAGTAGCCTGAAAGATCGGTCTGGCGTACCGATTTTACAGACGGCGGAGCGGTTTTCGCTCCGCCGTTTTGCATTTCGGCATACACGAAGACGGACCATTTTCCGAGGGGAAAGATTGACAGCGGGGGCTGTGGCCATTACAACCAGGTACTGTCGGCCGGTTGAACATTTCCGCTCCCGAATAGTTGCCCGTTGTTGTCCCCCCGGGTACCCTTTTATCCAACCCTAAGCTGAGGAGGCGTTGATGAGAACGAAAAAAATGCTGGTTGTGATGTTATGTGTTTTCGCCGTAACGGCAACGCAGAGTTTCGCAAGTACCCTGGCGGACGTCAAAGCCAAGGGGTATCTTACCCTGGGGGTCAGCGAGGGGGTCCCCGGTTTTTCCATACCGGACTCCACCGGGCGCTGGGTAGGCTTCGATGTGGACATGGGGCGCGCCGTAGCCGCTGCGGTTCTGGGTGATGCCGAAAAGATGAAATTTGTGCCGCTGACTTCCAAGCAAAAGATCGTGGCGGTATCTTCGGGCCAGGTCGACATCACCTCCCGCACGACTACCTGGACCATGAAAAGAGACGCCAAGCAGGGCGTGGACTTTACGTTTGTGGTTTTTTATGACGGGCAGGGATTCATGGTACCCAGCAAATCGGGGGTAACCTCCGCCAAACAGCTGGACGGCGCCACGGTGTGCGTGACGTCGGGCACCACCACCGAACTGAACCTGGCCGACTTTGCCAGAGCCAACAATCTCAAGATAGAGGCGGTGGTTTTTGACGGAAAGAAAGAAGCCTTCAACGCATACACTTCCGGCCGTTGCGATGCCTTTACCACGGACGTCAGTCAGCTGGCGTCCCTGCGCACCACCGTGGCCGACCCCAAGAGCCACGTGATCCTGCCGGAGATCATTTCAAAAGAGCCGCTTTCTCCGCTCGTGCGCCATGGCGACAACCAGTGGAAAGACATCGTTTTCTGGGTGATCGACGGCCTGGTCGCCGCAGAAGAGTACGGCGTCACCCAGGAAAATGTCCTGAAAATCAAAAAGGAAACCAAGAATCCTGTGATCCAGCGCATGCTGGGTGTCACTGGTGACGTAGGCGGATTTCTGGGTTTGGACAAGGACTGGCTGGTGCGCGCCATCCAGGCGGTGGGCAATTACGGTGAAATTTACAATCGCCATTTCGGCCCCGGCACCAAGCTCAAAATTCCCCGGGGCCTGAACCGGCAATGGAAGCAGGGCGGGCTGCTGTATGCCATGCCGATCCGTTAATGCATGAGTGTGTGACCATTCTCCGCTTCGCACAGGCGAAGCGGAGAACTTCTTTTTAAGAGGCACAACGGCTTTCAGCCGGGTACAGATGGAAATGCATCCATACCGACACAGCGGTCGCCAGGCGGCCGTGTACTTACTGCAACTGGGTGTCGTGGCCGGTATCATGTGGATGGGATATCGGCTTTTCAGCAACACCCAGGCCAATCTGGAGGCCCGCAACATCGCTTCAGGCTTCGGCTTTTTCTCGGTGGAGGCCGGGCTGCCCATCAGCAACACCCTGTTGCCCTACTCTCCGGCCGACACGTACGGCTACGCTTTTCTGATGGGCGTGTTGAACACGCTTTACGTTTCAGCTCTCGGCGTACTGTTGGCCACCCTGCTGGGGGTGCTGGTCGGTGTTGCCCGCGTGTCCAGCAACTGGCTGGTGGCAAAGCTTGCCGAAGTCTATGTCGAGACGCTGCGCAACGTTCCTCTCCTGCTGACGCTCTTTTTTTTCTACACCGTGGTCCTGGCGGGCCTGCCGGGGCCGCGTGCCAGCCTCCGCTTTCTGGGGCACTGTTTCCTCAACAACCGGGGACTGTATCTGCCAAGACCGCTCTTTCAGTCAGGTTTTGGACTGGTGGCCGCGGCCCTTGCACTGGCCATCGTCGGCGTGGTTTTCTTTTCCCGCTGGGCGGAGTCCCACCGCCAGAAGACCGGCACGGTGCTGCCGACGTTCCGTATCGGCCTGGTCGTGATTGTCGGTTTGCCGGCGGCCGTTTTTTTCCTGCTGGGCAGTCCTCTGAAATGGGAATACGCGGTGCTCAAGGGCTTCAACTTTCGCGGGGGAATTGTGCTGCGGCCCGAGTTTTCGGCCCTGATGACGGGCCTGGTGCTTTACACGGCGGCCTTCATCGGTGAGAATGTACGCTCCGGCATCCAGTCGGTGCCCAAAGGGCAGATGGATGCCGCCAAGTCTTTCGGGGTCGGCAAGGGGGTCATCATGCGGCGCATTATTCTCCCCCAGGCGCTGCGTGTCATCATTCCCGCCACCACCAACGACTATACCAGCCTGGTGAAGAACAGCTCCCTGGCCGTGGCCATCGGGTATCCGGATATGGTCTCTGTGGGCGGAACCATTATCGGACAAAACGACCAGGCCATAGAGATCATCGGACTGTGGATGGCGGTCTATCTGGCCATCAACCTGATCATTTCCCTTGTCATGAACATCATCAATTCAAGGGTGCAGCTTGTGGAATAAAGTGCCATGACTTCAACCGCGTCGACAGCCCCACCCGGACTGCTGGTCTTTCAGCCCAAGCCCGATCGGCCCCCGCCGCTCCAGACCGTGGGCGTCGTCGGATGGCTGCGGAATAACCTGTTCAACGGCTGGTATAATTCTCTGCTGACCATCCTGATCCTGCTGCTGCTTGTCAAGGTGGTGCCGCCACTGTTTTCCTGGGCGCTGTTCGACGCCGTGTGGACCGGTGGCCGCGATGCATGCACGGCCGGCAACGACGGGGCCTGCTGGGTGTTCGTGGCCGACAAGTTTCGCGTGCTGATGGTGGGCATGTACCCGGCCGAACACCTGACCCGGCCGATTCTGGCCGGAATACTGTTCGTCGTGCTGTCGGCACTTTCCATTTTTCGGCTGTTCAGCGCCAGGAAGCTCGTCCTGTTGTGGGTCGTCGGGACAGCCGGCTGTTTCTGGCTGATCAACGGCGGGTGGGGGCTGACGGTCGTCGACCAGTCGCTGTGGGGAGGGCTGATGCTGAGCCTCGGACTGGCCGTCATCGGCATCATGGTGTCCATTCCCCTGGGCATTCTCCTGGCGCTGGGGCGCTATTCACAGCTGTCCGTCATCCGGGCGCTGTGCGTGGGCATCATCGAACCCATACGCGGAGTGCCGCTGATCACCATCCTGTTTATGGCTTCGGTGATGCTGCCCCTGTTTCTGCCGGTGGGCATGGAAATCAACAATATGCTGCGGGTCCAGATCGGCATCATCCTTTTTTCAGCCGCCTACATGGCCGAAGTGGTGCGCGGGGGCCTGCAGGCCATTCCCGCGGGCCAGTACGACGCGGCCAAATCCCTGGGCTTAAACTACTGGAAAACCACCGTGCTCGTCGTGTTGCCCCAGGCCCTGCGTCACGTGATCCCCTCGATGATCAACCGGTGCATCGCTCTTTTCAAGGACACCTCGCTGGTGATCATTGTCGGACTCCTGGATTTCCTGGGTATGACAAGGGCTTCCATCCAGGATCCCAACTGGTTGGGGTTCGATGCCGAGGCCTATGTATTCTGCGCCTTCGTCTACTGGGTCATCTGTTTTTCCATGAGCCGCTATGGCCGGTCTCTCGAGCGACAGGGCGGCAATGAGTAACGCAACGAAGCGAAATGGGGACCAGGGGGCGCAAGCCCCTGTTATCCAGATGCGGGATGTCAACAAGTGGTTTGGGAACTTTCATGTTCTCAAAGACATCAACCTGGATGTCGCCAGGGGCGAGCGCATCGTTATCTGCGGGCCGTCCGGATCCGGGAAATCCACCCTCATCCGCTGTATCAACCGCCTGGAAATCCATGAATCCGGGACCATCATCGTTGACGGCATCGAACTGACCCGGAATATGAAGCATATCCACAAGGTTCGTCGTCAGACCGGGATGGTTTTTCAGGATTTCAACCTTTTTCCCCACATGACCATACTGGAGAATCTTATCTTCGCACCCATGTGGGTGCACCGCATTCCCCGCAACCGGGCCGAGAAAATCGCCAGGCAGTACCTGGAACGGGTGCGGATACCGGATCAGGCCGGCAAGTATCCGGGCCAGCTGTCCGGGGGCCAGCAGCAGCGGGCCGCCATTGCCAGGTCCCTCTGCATGAATCCCAGGATCATGCTGTTCGACGAACCGACTTCGGCGCTTGATCCGGAGATGATCAAAGAGGTCCTGGACGTGATGGTTGAACTGGCCCGGGAGGGGATGACCATGATCTGCGTGACGCATGAAATGGGGTTTGCCAGAACCGTGGCCGACCGGGTGGTTTTTATGGACAGCGGCGAGATCGTGGAGCAGGCGGATCCGGAAACGTTTTTCTCCGGTGCCAGGTACGATCGCACACATCTTTTTCTCAAGCAGATCCTGTAACCGGGAAAAGCGCGTCATCCGCGGAAAGATTGACAGGGATGTCCGCGGCCATTAAAACCATCGTCGGAACGGGAGACGACGACCCCGCAGGCGTGTGTACCCTTTTGTCTGAACAGAGGGGGCGGTACGGGGCGCCGCAGGGCAGCCGTGGATAAACAGCGGGTCTGCCGGTAATGACAAGCCACGCACAGGAAAAGGAGGGCCGTATCATGGCGCATTCGCAAGCACCGCTTTCCGAGCAGGACAGGGCCAGGTACAACGTCATCAACAAAGAGAACATCGCGTTCATCATGGCGCGCAACAACGCCATCAACCGCTGGGTCATCGCCGACATGCTGCGCCGCACGGCCTACCATTTTCCGGAAAAAACGGCCCTCGTTTTCAACGACGCGTCCCGGACCTATCCGCAGCTGGAAGACGAGTGCAACCAGGTGGCCCACGCCCTGGCGGACCTGGGGGTCGAGAAATACGACCGGGTGGCCATCCTGGCCCACAACACCCACCACCACGTGCTCACCTGGCTGGGCAGCGCCAAGATCGGCGCCATCTACCTGGCCATCAACTACCTGCTGGGAGGCGAAGACATCGCCTACTGCATCAATCACTCCGAGAGCAAGGTGTTCATCGTCGAGGACACGCTGTACCCCCAGGTGAAGGACGTGCTGGACAAGATGCCCTCGGTCAAAACCCTGGTCTGGTCCGACCAGGGCCAGGGCGGGGAGGCGCCGTCCGGTTTCCTGAATTTCGACGACTGGTACAGCACCTACCCCACCACGGCGCCCGATGTCATCCTGAGAATCGAGGACCCCGTGCAGATGACCTACACCTCCGGCACCGAGTCGTTGCCCAAGGGCGTCATCATCAGCAACCAGTCGCTCATCGCCGAGTATATGGGCTGCATCATCGACGGCCGCTACGAGTCCAGCGATGTGAACATCAACGCCCTGCCCATCTACCACTGCGCCCAGCGCGACGTGTTCCTGAACCCCATTTTCTGGATCGGCGGGACCAACGTGCTCATAGGACCCGACATCGGCCAGATCCTCAAAAGCATTGCTGATTTTAAGGCCACCATGTTCTTTGCGCCGCCCACGGTGTGGATCGGCATGCTGCGGCACCCGGATTTCGAAAAATACGACCTCTCGAGCCTGACCAAGTGCTACTACGGCGCCTCCATCATGCCCACCGAGATCCTGCGTGAACTGCTGGAAAAGTTTCCCGGTGCGGGGGTCTACAACTATTACGGCCAGACCGAACTGGCGCCCTACCACACCGTGCTCAAGGCCGAGGACGCCATGGACAAGATCGGCTCCGCCGGCAAGGGCGGACTGCACATGGAAACGCGGCTCGAGGATACGCAGGGCAATCCCGTCACCCAGGTCGGCGTGCCCGGCGAGATCTGCGGCCGTGGGCCCCACGTCATGACCATGTACTTCAAGGACCCGGACAAGACCGAGGAGGCCATGGCCGGCGGGTGGTTCCACTCCGGCGACCTGGGCGTGCTGGACGAGGACGGCTACATCACGGTGGTGGACCGCAAGAAGGACATGATCAAGACCGGCGGGGAGAACGTGGCCTCGCGGGAGGTGGAGGAGGCCATCTACCTGCACCCCGCCGTGGAGGAGGTCGCCGTGGTGGGCGTCAGCCACCCCAAGTGGGTGGAGGCCGTCTCGGCGGTCATCAAGCTCAAGGCCGGCCAGAGCGCCACCGAAGAAGAGATGCTGGCGCACTGCCGGGCCCGGCTCTCGCCTTTCAAGGTGCCCAAGAAGATCATTTTCGTGGAGGAGCTTCCCAAGACCCCCACCGGCAAGATACTGAAGCGGGACCTGAGGACGCGGTACGACGATATTTTCCGGCCGTAACCACCGGGCAAGCGAAGCCCGGGGCGGGGACCGCTGGCTTTAAACCTTTGTGCATTTCGTTGCACAGCTATTTTTCAGGGAAAGGAGAACAACATGGACATCAAGAAAGTGTGTGTCGTAGGCGCCGGTCTGATGGGAAACGGCATTGCCCAGGTGTGCGCCCAGGCCGGTTACGAGGTGACGCTGCGCGACATCGAGCAGCGCTTCGTGGACAAGGGCATGGCGACCATCCGGAAAAACCTGGAGCGCGCCGTGAAGAAGGGCAAGATGGTCCAGGCCGACATGGACGCCGTCCTGGACAGGATCACCCCCACCCTGGAGCTCAAGGAGGCCGCCGCGGGCGCGGACGTGGTGGTGGAGGTCATCATCGAGGTCATGGACGTCAAAAAGGCCCTCTACGAGGAGCTCAGCGGCATCGTGTCGGCCGACTGCCTGTTTTTCACCAACACCTCGGGTCTGAGCATCACCGAGCTGGCGGCTGTCACCGACCGGCCCGAAAAGTTCATCGGCACCCACTTTTTCAATCCCGTGCCGGTCATGAAGCTGCTGGAGATCATCCGCGGCTACCAGACCTCCGATGACACCCTGGCCGTGGCGCGGCAGTGGGGCGAGTCCCTCGGCAAGGAGGTCATCATCGTGGAGGAAGCGCCGGCCTTTGCCGTCAACCGCATTCTGTGCCCCATGATCAACGAGGCCTTCCTGGTGCTGGGAGAAGGTGTCGCCAGCGCCGAGGACATCGACAAGGGCATGGTGCTGGGCTGCAACCACCCCATCGGCCCTTTGGCGCTGGCCGACCTGGTGGGCCTGGACACCATGCTGCACGTCATGAAGGGCCTGCACGAGGAGATGGGAGACAAGTACATGCCGGCTCCCTACCTTAAAAAACTGGTGCGCGCCGGGCGCCTGGGCCGCAAGACCGGCAAGGGGGTCTACGACTACACCTGATGACCGGCAGCGGTGCCGGCCGCTCCCGCGGGTCAGGGGGGACCGGCACCGCAAAAAGGATATCCGCTATGAGAACAGGAGACATGCACCGCGAAACGAAGCCGTGGCGCGTCGTGTTCCTTCTTTCGGCCATCATATTCCTGGTTATCTGCATGCCGGTATCCCCTCTGCGGGCCGACGAGCTGCATGACTGCATGGTCCGGGCCTTGGACAATGCTCCGCCGGATACGACCATCGGTGAACTACGGAGAAGTTGTCGGGAGAAGCTGGCGGCCGCCGGCCCTTCGGAGCGCATCGGGCAAAAGCCGAAGGCGCTCGTCACCCGGCGCATCAATCAGGAACGGGTGAACGTGCTGAAGCCATTCACCATCATGGCCCACAAGCCCAACTACCTGCTGATCGCCAGCTACAACCGTATCGGCTACAACGAAGACCTGTACCGGGAGCCGGAGCGGGATATGGACCTGGGGTTCGACCGAACCGAGGCCAAGTTTCAGCTCAGCCTGAAGTTTCCCCTCCTGGTGGGGTTGTTCAACGACACTCTGGACATTTTCGGCGCTTACACCAACCGCTCCTTCTGGCAGGTTTACAACACCGACGAGTCCTCGCCCTTCCGCGAGACCAACCACGAACCCGAAGTCTGGGTGCAGTTCCACCCCAACTGGGAGCTTTTCGGGTTCCGCAACACCTGGAACTCCTTCGGGTTCAACCACCAGTCCAACGGCCGCGGCGGCATGCTGTCACGCTCCTGGAACCGCCTGTTCGCCTGGCTGACCGTAGAGCGCGGGAACCTGGCGCTGAGCATCAAGCCCTGGTACCGGTTGCCCGAAAGCGGGGACGACGACGACAACCCGGACATCACGGACTATCTGGGGCATTATGAATTCTGGGCTTCCTATGCGTGGCGCGGCCACGTCTTCAGCCTCATGTCGCGCAACAACCTGGAGTCCGGTTTTTCCCGGGGCGCCGTGGAGCTGAGCTGGAGCTTTCCCTTTCCAGGCTGGCCCTACCTGAAGGGGTACGTGCAGTATTTCAACGGGTATGGAGAGAGCCTTATCGACTACAACCACTACGTCAACAGCATCGGCATCGGCTTTTCCCTCACCGACTGGCTGTGAGGGTCATAGCAGGGCGTCGATTTTCCCGATGATTTTCTCTTCGGAAGCCAGGTCGACGGCCGCCACGCGCCCCTGCTTGTCGATGAGCCACACGGAAGGGATGGCGTTGATGTTGAAGGCCGCGGCAAAACGGTTGTTGCGGCCGGCGCCGGTTTCGAACAGTTGCAGCCACCCTATTTTTTGGTCCGCCACGAATTTGCGGACATCGGCGGCATCGTCGTCCAGAGAGACGCCCACCATCAGGAAGGCGGGGTTGTGGCGGTAGCGCTCGAAGATCTTTTTCATCTTGGGAATGGACGCCACGCAGGGACCGCACCAGGTGGCCCAGAAGTCGATCAGAACCACCTTGCCCCTCTGGTCCCGCAGCGACCACCGGCTTCCGTCCAGGGTCGTGGTAACCACATCCGGCGCCGGCTGGTCGAGAAATTTCTGGTAGCGCTTGCCGCGTTGGTACACGTTCAGCTCCGGGCGGAACAGGCCGCTGAAATAGCCAAAGAGAAGAAGCCCGGTGATGATGACGATACCCTTGGTCCACTTGTTCACGGTGAAGAGATTCCTTTTAGTTCAGCGCCCGGTTGAGTTCCATGGATTCACTGGAGTTGCGCAGGATCTGCCGCTTGATCTGCTCCTGGCTGAAGTTGCCCAGGGCGTCCATCTCGCCGATCAGGTCTGCCCGGATGCGCACCGTCAGGTTGGCCAGACTTTCGGCCATGGCACTGGCGTCGTCGCGCCCGATCTTGCCGTCGCGGGCCGAGCGGGTCAGCACTTCCAGGAAGCGCTGGAATTCCTCCAGCACCTGCGGTGAGGAAAAAATGGCCAGGCGGTGGGTGATGAACTGCAGTCGGATGATGTCGTCGTTGGTCACATTCACCGACAGCGACATGTCCTCGATTTTCTTCAGCAGTTCCTCGTAGGTCTTGGTCTTGAGTTCGATAAACTTGATGTTCTGCTCTTTCTGGATCTCCACAGCCGTCTGCTTGTTGAGCAGCATGGCGGTGATCAGAACGGTGGCCACTGTGCCCAGGATGATAAGCACGATCTCCTGGGTAAACGGCGTGCTGTCCGTCACCTTGTAGGCGTATCGCAGGAAGGCGTAGCCCCCCACGAACAGGAAACCCGTCAGCAGCGACAGGACGACGTTGCGGCTGGCGCTTTTCACGGTTTTAAACCCCCTTCATCTGGCAGCGGGATTTCGATGTGTCCCTGCAGGTAGGCTGCGGCGTTTCCCGCGATGTAAACGCGGTCGCCGGCCAGTTCGCAGGCGACGTCCCCGCCCCTTTGCGACAGCTGTCGCGCGCTAAATATTTTCTTTGCCAGGCGGCCGGCCCAGTAAGGTGCCAGCTGGGTATAGGCCGAGCCCGTGACCGGGTCTTCCGGCACCGCCAGTTTGGGCGCAAAGAAGCGCGCCACGAAGTCGTAGCGCGAAGACGGCGCCGTGATGATGACCCCCCGCAGGCCCAGTCGCATCAGGGCCGCAAAATTCGGCTCCGCCCCCCGGACATGCGCCTCGTCTTCGAAAACCACTAGGTAGTCCTCGGATTTCAGGACCTCGTGTGGCTGCCGGCCAAAGGCCTCTACGATGGCCTGCGGCGTGTCGCAGGGTGATGCCGGCTGGGCGGGAAAGTCCATCACCAGTCGCGCGTCGTCCCTTCTGACCTGCAGCTT
>JAMOVG010000360.1 GCA_027061725.1 Desulfobacteraceae bacterium | reverse complement strand
GGCCCGTGACGCCGGCCGACAGGTTGCGCGCGATGTCCACGATGTCGCCCACCACGGCGCTGGCGGTGGGCATCATGCCGGCCCCGTGGCCGTAAAGCAGGATGTCGCCCACGGCGTCGCCGCTGACCATGATGGCGTTGAGCGACCCGTTGACGTTGGACAGCAGGTTTTTTTCCGGGATCATGGTGGGATGGATGCGGGCCTCCACGCCCTTTTCGTGAAGCTTGCTGATGGCCAGCAGCTTGATGCGGTAGCCGAACTGGCGGGCAAACTCGATGTCCATGGGGTCAATGCCCGAGATGCCCTCGGTGTAAACGTGCGCCAGGTCAAGCTCCATGCCGTAGGCCAGTGAGGACAGCAGTGTGAGCTTGTGGGCCGCGTCGATGCCCTCCACGTCCAGGGTGGGGTCCGCCTCGGCGTAGCCGTTTTCCTGGGCGGAGGCCAGCGCCTCCCGGAAAGAGATGCCTTCGTCGGTGATCTTGGACAGGATGTAGTTGCAGGTGCCGTTGAGGATGCCGATCATGGCAAAGACGCGGTTTCCCACCAGGGACTCGCGCAGGGTCTTGACGATGGGCATGCAGCCGCCGATGCTGGCCTCGAAAGCCAGGTCCACGCCGCGGGCGGCGGCCGAACGGAAAATATGGCCGCCGTGGGCTGCCAGCAGGGCCTTGTTGGCCGTCACCACGGGCTTGCCGTTGGCGATGGCCGCCAGGATGACGTCCCTGGCGAAGGTTTCGCCGCCCACCATTTCAACGATGATGTCCACCTCGGGATCGTTGACCACGGCCATGGCGTCGGTGGTCAGCACGCCGGGCGCCAGGTCTACACCCCGGTCGGTCCGGATGTCGATGTCCGCCACCGACTGCAGGTTGAGATTCAGGCCGGTGCGGGCGCGCAGAATATCACGGTTTTCGGTGAGGATGCGGGCAACCCCGGTGCCCACTGTGCCGAATCCGATCAGGCCGATGTTGATTGCGCTCATGAAGCTGCAGTCCCCCCGTATCGCCTTGTGGGCCGTCTTGCGACGGCGATAAAATTCTTCTTATATCCCATCGCACGGCCTATTGCAAATCGCCCCCGCGGATCACATGATTTTGCGGATACCCCGGATAGCCTGGTTGATGCGCATGTGGTTTTCGATGAGGGCGAAGCGCACGTAATCGTCGCCGTACTCGCCGAAGCCCAGCCCCGGGGAAACCGCCACCTGGGCTTTGTTGATCAGGAACTTGGAGAATTCCACGGACCCCATGTGGCGGTACTGTTCCGGAATGCGTGCCCAGACGAACATGGTGGCCTTTGGCGCAGGCACGGACCAGCCGATGCGCTCGAGGCCGTTGATGAGCGTGTCCCGGCGCTCGCGGTAGGTGTCCCGGATTTCGGCCACGCAGTCCTGAGGGCCGTTGAGGGCGATGATGGCGGCGATCTGGATGGGTTGGAAAATGCCGTAGTCCAGGTAGCTCTTGATGCGGCGCAGGGCGGCGATGATCTCGGGGTTGCCCACACAGAAGCCCACCCGCCAGCCGGGCATGCTGTAGCTCTTGGAGACCGAAAAGAACTCCACGCCCACGTCCTTTGCGCCGCGAGCCTGCAGGAAACTGGGGGCCTGGTAGCCGTCAAAGACCAGGTCGGCGTAGGCGAAGTCGTGGATCACCATGATGCCGTGCTCGCGGGCGTAGTCCACGATTTTATCGAAAAAGGCCCGATTTACCACCTCGGTGGTGGGGTTGTGCGGAAAGCTCAGGATCAGCACCTTTGGTTTGGGCCAGGTCTGCTTGGTGGCCTGCATCAGATTGTCAAAGAAATCGCTTTCCGGCGACATGGGAATACCCCGCACGTCACCGCCGGCGATAATGGCCGAGTAGGGGTGGATGGGGTAGGTGGGGTTGGGCGTGAAAACCACATCGCCGGGCCGGATGGTCACCAGCACCAGATGCGACATGCCCTCCTTGACGCCGATGGTCACGATAGCTTCGGTGTCGGGGTCGATGTTCACCGAAAAGCGCCGCAGGTACCAGTCGGCGATGGCCATGCGCAGCTTGGTGATGCCCATGGATGCGGAGTAGCGGTGGTTGTGGGGCTTGCGGGCGGCCTCGACCAGTTTTTCGACGATGTGCGGCGGCGTGGACAGGTCGGGGTTGCCCATGCCCAAATCGATGATGTCGCGTCCTGCCCGGCGTTCCCTCATCTTGATTTCGTTAACCTTGGCGAAGACATAGGGAGGCAGGCGGTCGAGTCTGGCGAATCGGCTCATAAGTTATCTCCTGGAAATTGCGATCACGCTGTCGGCCTTCCGCGGGGGCGCAAGGCCTGTCCTGTAATTATCGAACAATAAAAAGGATGTCAAAGGCGGCCTGAAAGCGGGGCCACAAGCATCCTGTCGCCAGGAGGTGTCCGTCGGGAGGTGTCGGGGAAGGCGCTAGGAGCACTTCTTGCAATCGGTGTCGGCCGCGCGCCCGTGGCGCAGACCGGGATAGAGAGCCTTGGCGCATTCCGGGCACACACTGTGGGTGAACTCGGCCTCGGAGTGCTCCTGGATGTAGGCTTCCACTTGGCTCCAGTAGCCCTGGTCGTCGCGGATTTTCTTGCAGGAGGCGCAGATAGGCAGCAGGCCGCTGAGTTTCTTGACCTCGGCAAGGGCCTGCTGCAGGTCGCGGATCAGCTGGCGGCGCTCTTTTTCCGCCTTGTAGCGGTACAGGGCGATTTCGATGGCCGAGCGCAGCTCCGGGCCGTCGTAGGGCTTGAGAATGTAGGCCAGCGGCTCGGTGACCTTGGCGCGCTGCAGCAGCCGCTCGTCGGAGTAGGCCGTCAAGTAGATCACGGGGATGTCGTGGCGTTCGCGGATCCGTCCGGCGGTCTCAATGCCGTCCATAGGCCCTCTGATTTTGATGTCCATCATGACCACGTCGGGCATTAGCTGTGCCGCTGCCGTAAGGGCATCGGTCCCCGTCGATACGATCCGGCAGACTTCGTAGCCATAGCTTTCCAGGCGGGCCTTCAGCACTTCGGCCACGTTCTGTTCGTCTTCCACCACCAGGATTCTCGGTTTTGCCACAGGAGGGTTTTGTGGTGTGTTCATTACAGGACTCCCCTAATTGTAAAAGAAACGCCGGGCCGCCGCGGCCCACGGTTACAGTCGGCGGCGCAGCGGCGGGTGGGCGGCTCCGTGTTCGAACCTCCCCCCTTGGGTGAAAACATGCAAAATTCCCGCCAGTCGCCGGGACTGCGTCGCAAGGGTCGCCGGCGGCATTCCTGTGAAGTAGTGCCGATGCCCGGTTGACGGGGCTTTGCATCGGTTCAAGTGCCTGGCGAAGCGGCCTCCAGCGCAGCTGTGGCTTCCGTTAGGCGCTGTCCCGTCGGGAACAATTTGGGCTTCCAGCGGGAAAAAACCGTACTTTGGGTCACTATCTGCCGGGGCAGCCGCCCGCCTTCATCTGGTGAAGCTGGTGTGGTTCGGGACGGTTTTGCGCACCCTGCCCGCAGCGGTTACCAGCGTCAGCCGCTGGCGCCCGTCAGCAGGTCGGCGCGGCAGACCCCGCGCAGGGTGGGAGCGGAGATGCCGGTGAAAACCAGGGCCGCCGCCGCAGCCATGACGATGGCCAAAATGAAGTTGGGCCAGTGTTTGCGCATATTAGGGCAAAGTGCTTTTCACGGGAAAGGCCGGTGCGCTACCGGAAACGCCGTGGTGACAGCGCTTTTTCCAGGGCCGGGGTGATTTGTCCGCCGGCCAGCAGGTCGGCCGCCAGCCGACCGGTGACCGGCGCCAGCGAGACCCCCTTGGTGTCGTGCCCCCCGGCCACCAGCACGTTGGCCGGCGCCGCCAGACGGCCCAGCAGGGGCAGTCCGTCAGGCGTGCAGGGCCGCAGGCCGCGCCACACCTGTGCCCTGTCCAGGGAGGGGATGCCCGGAAGGTAACGTCGCACCGCCTGGTGGATCCCCCGTACGCGGCGCGGGTCGAGGGTCATATCCAGCCCGCATAACTCCAGCAGGCCGGTGAGCCGCAACCGGTCGCCGATGGGGCTTGCCGCGGCGTGTACTTCGGCCAGGATGAGGGGCACCCGGGTCGCCTCCCGTGCCCCCGCCATGGTCACGCCGATGCCCTTGCCCCCTTCCACGGGCAGGCGGACCCCCAGCCAGCCTCCCAGCTTTCTCAGCCAGGCGCCGCCGGCCAGCACGATTTGTTCGGCACGGAATCTGCCCTCTGTGGTCAGCAGCGCGGTGACCCGCCGCCGGCCGCCCTCGAACCCGTAGACCTCGGTGCGGGTCCGGATTTGACCGCCGCGCCTTTGCACTTCACCGGCCAGCCACTGTACGAAAAGCGCCGGATCCAGGCCAGCGTCGTCGCGGTAGTGAATGCCGCCGATCACGGATGTGTCGGCCGCCGGCACCCGTTTACGGAGTTCCCGGGGCGAGAGGTCGTCGGCACGGAACCCGGCGGCGCGGATGCGGTCCGCCGCCCGCAGGCCCTGCTTCCAGCAGCCGCGCTCGCGGTACAGATAGAGCACGCCCGTCTCCCGGAAGCCGTAGGCGCCGTCGGCGGCCGCGGCCAGCTCGCGGTGCAGCCGCAAGGTGTCACGGTTGAGTTCGTTAAAGACCGCTACGGCACATCGATAGTGCCGCGGGGTGCAGTGCACCAGGTAGCGGGCCAGCCAGCCCAGCAGGTGCGCGTCGGGGCGCGGCCGCAGGGCGAAGAAGCCCTCGGGATTGAAAACTTCGCGCAGGCCCTCGGCCACGGCCGCGCGGTCGGCCAGGGGTTCGTTGTAGCTGGGCACCACCAGGCCGGCATTGCCCCACGAACTGCCGGCGCCCACGTCGCCCTGCTCCAGCACCGTGACATCGGCCCCGGCGGCCAGGGCGTAGCAGGCCGTGGCCAGTCCGATGACGCCGGCACCCACCACGATGACATCCGGGCGGCGGTCGTTTTCCGGGTCGGCGTTCAAAAAATGCCTAGCTCCCTGAGTATAGCGTGTAGCCCGAGGGTTTTGAGCTTGAGGGCCAGGAACTCCGAGATGGTCGGCTGGTAGGCTTTGACCTTGGGGAACATGAGCGCCTCACGGGGCGTGCGCGACCCCTTGTGGATGTTGCACGTACGGCAGCAGGCCACGCAATTTTCAAAGTTGGTGCGGCCGCCCCGGGAGCGCGGGATGATGTGGTCGATGGTCAGGTGCGAGCTTTTTTTTCCGCAGTAGGCGCAGCGGAAACGGTCCCGCACCAGCACGTTGCGCTTGCTGAAGGTCACGCGGCTGCGGTAGAGGGTGCGGATCAGCTTGATGAGCCTGAGGACCGCGGGGATGCGCACTGCCCCGCCGTCGACGGTGTGCACGACACGGTCGGAGTACTTCAGGACCTGGACCTTGCCCTTGACGGTCATGCAGACCGCCTTTTTCCAGGAGAGCAGGTTCAGAAAGGTATAATCTGCGTTCAGCAGTACGCAGCGGCTCATACACTCTTTTCCTCGGCGGGTCGCTGCGGGCGGTGCCGCCCGCCAGTTTAGATTAATAAATACCGTTTTCAGGCTTTTTTGTCAACAATCGGCGAAAAGAGTTGACAAAGGGAAGATTACAGAATAGATATTAATAGAAAATCATTATTTAATGAGAATAAAAATCCAAATATCTGGAAAGATGGAATGAAGGCCCCGGCAGAGGCAGATCTGCAGCGGCGCTGCGATGAGATGCTGGCCGCTATTCGGACCGGCGGAATGCGCCTGACGCCCCAGCGCTCAGCGGTGGTTCGCACGCTGGCCTTCAGCACGGAGCACCCCAGCGCCGAACGGATCTACGCGGCGGTCAAGGCCGATTTTCCCATGACCAGCCTGGCGACGGTCTACAAGACAGTGGCGCTGCTCAAACAGCTGGGGCAGGTCGCCGAGCTGTGTCTCGGCGACGGCACCAAACGCTACGATGCGGCGCGGCCTTTCCCGCACCCGCACCTTGTTTGCACCCGATGCGGCCGGGTGGTGGACTGCCACCCGGCTTCGCTGCAGCGCCTGGCCGGTGAACTGGCGCGCGAAACGGGGTTTTGCATCGAAAGCCACCGGCTGGATTTTTTTGGCTGCTGTCCCGCCTGCCGAACCGGGCAGAAAAGCCCGCGGGGGTAAAATTTATCAAAACCAGCAAGGAGGAAACAGAACATGAGCAAATCCGAGCAGCACCTCAAGGACGCCTTTGCCGGCGAGTCCCAGGCCAACCGCAAGTACCTGGCCTTTGCCAAGAAAGCCGATCAGGAGGGCCACGTGCAGGCCGCCAAGCTGTTCCGCGCAGCGGCCGAGGCCGAAACCGTCCACGCCCACAGCCACCTGCGCACCCTGGGGGGCATCAACGACACCGCCGCGAACCTCAAGGAGGCCATCGCGGGCGAGACCTTTGAGTTCAAGCAGATGTATCCCGGGATGATTGAAGATGCCAAGGCCGAGGGCAACAAGGCCGCCGAGCGCAGCTTCACCTATGCCAACGAGGTCGAAAAGGTGCACGCCGAACTCTACCAGAAGGCTCTGGACAGTCTGGACAGTCCCGAGGAAGTGGATTGTTACTACGTCTGCTCCGTATGCGGCTACACCTGCGCCGATGAGCCGCCGGAAACCTGCCCGGTCTGCAAGGCCAAGGCCAAGGCCTTTTTCCGCGTTGATTGACGACCTGTCGAGAAGTCTGCAGTGCACCTCCCGGCCCGCGCCGGGAGGTGCACTGCGGATGTGTAGGAGTGCGGGGATGAAAAAAACCAAGTGCCCGGTGTGCGGCAGCACCCATTTTTTCGTCAAGGATCCGGACGACGCATACGAGACCTACGAGTTCGAGTGCCGCGAGGGGGAAGTCTGTTTCGATGACGGCGTCGACCCCGGCAAAGCGCCCGACGTCGTTGACGACACCGAGGCCTACTGTACTAGCTGCAGTTGGCACGACCGTTTCGGCAAGCTGCGCGACGGGGCCTGAGGTCGGCGTACGGCCCGAAAATTTTCCAGGACTTCTTCGATACAAGGAAGGAAGACATGGCCAATCCCGAAGAAATGTACCAGTGCCAGACCGTCAACTGTGGATACATCTATGACCCGGACCGCGGGGACCGCAAGGGCAAGATCAAGAAGGGGACCCGTTTCGAGGACCTTCCCGACGACTGGCGCTGCCCGGTGTGCGGCGCCGGCAAGAAGATGTTCAAGCCCCTGGCAGGACCCGGTTCGGTGGCCGAGGGCGGCTGAAGCTCAGCAGATGCGGCCGCTGTCGGCAAAGGCGGTCATTACCAGCCAGGCCTTGGCGTCCACCTTGAGGTGCGCATCGGCGCAGGCCGCGGCGGCCTCGCCGGGAGACATGAACTGGACCTGGATCAGTTCCGAGCCCTCGTTGCCGGCCGACGACGGCTCGCCCGTGCACTCGGCATAGACCATGGTGACCGACTCGTCGGTCATGCCGGCTGAAGAGTAGATGGGCGGACCGATTTTCAGCAGGCGAGTCAGCGTCAGGCCTGTCTCTTCGCGCAGTTCGCGTACGGCGGCCTGCTCGACGGTCTCCCCGGGGTCCAGCAGACCGGCCGGGAAGCCGTACTCGAAGTCCGCCAGGGGAACCCGGTACTCGCGGGTCACCACCAGCCGGCGGCGTTCGGTGTGATAGGCCACGATGATCACCGCGTCGGGGGCCTCGAAGCGGCCGGAAACGCACTTGGGCGGTGCGTGCCGTGAGGCCAGCCGCCAGTGCCGCGTGCCGCCGCCCTTGTCCACGTAACGTACGTCGAAGAGGTTGAGCCAGCGCCCGTCGGTGAGTTGCTCGGCTTCCAGCACCCGCATGCGCGGCTCGGCCCGCGCGATTTTTTTTTCGGTGGTCACGGTTCTTTCTCCAGCCGGTCGGACGGGTATTCGGATATCGGGGGGCGCGCCAGGGCCCTTGCGGTGAAGTACACGGCGATGAAGAGCACCACTGCCAGGATGCCGCCGCCCAGGCGCAGCGTCCACACCTCGGGGTGGTGATAGCGGGGCGGCGGGTTCTTGGCGATGGCCTCGTACATCTGGCGGTCGACCACGTAGGCCTGCTGCCACACCCGGTACTCCGGCGTCTCCTGCTTGAGCAACTCGTCGGTCAGGTAGACCCCCAGGAAATAGGTGGGCACGGCGGCCGCCAGGGAAAGAATCAAGGCCATCAGGCTGAACCCCCGCTTGTCTTTCATGTGCCCCGTCCCGTTCGTGTGCGATCCCTGAGTCCGGGACCCGCCGCGTGCCCCGGATTCCGTGCCCTGTCCCGACTGGCCAGATTCAGGCCTGGAGCGTTTTAAATTATTGAAAACAGCCCCGCCAATCGGGCTACTAAGAAGCGAGATTGTCTGGTGTTTCCTACTCCAATCGTTTCGTTTTGACAAGGGTCATTGTGCTTCCCCGGCGGCATGCGTCGCGAGAATCCGCCGGAGGGCGTCCAGCCGGCCCCCATAGAAGTGGTCAGCGCCGTCGATGACCTCCAGCACCGCCCCGCGGCTCCAGGCTGGCAGCAGGCGCCGGATCCGATCCACCGGCGCAATGTCGTCGTCGGACCCGGTGACCACCAGTTGCAGACCGGGGATCTCGGCCGGCGGGCCGAAATCGATGAAGGCCACCGGCGGCGACACCATCACCTGTGGCGGCACCTGCGCAAACAGGTCGGCCGCCCGGGCGTTGACCCAGCTGCCGAAGGAGTATCCGGCCAGCGTCACCTCGGTGACGAGCGGGGTGCTGCGCACGAAATCCACCGCCGCCTTCACGTCGCGCCGCTCCCCACGGCCCTCGTCGTGAACGCCGCCGCTGCGGCCGACGCCCCGGAAATTGAATCGCAGCGTCGTCCACCCCAGGCCGGCCCAGGCCGCCGCCATGGCGGCCACAACGGAGTTGCGCATGTCCCCGCCGTAGAGGGGGTGCGGATGGGTGATGACCACCGCCCGCCCCGTGGTGCCGGTTTCCAGCAGGCCCTCCAGTTCCAGGCCGTCGCAGGCAAAAAAGATTTCTTGCGGCATGTGATTCGTCCGTGTCTTCTATTTTTTTGTCCGCTGCAGCACCTGCAGCAGTTCGTCGCCGAACTCCTGCGCCTGCCAGGGGCGCAGGTCCTCGATGTCCGCCAATTGCGCGGTGCTGCGCGGGTTGGCCGCCGCCAGGGCGGCGATGGCGGTTTTGCTCAGCAGACGCGATACGTCCAGGATGCCCAGCCGGGCGGCTTTTTCCTCGCGCCATTTCTTCAGGGCCTTGGCCCGCAGCGATGCGGAGTTGGAAAGCGACGGCGGCCCCTTGCGCCGGGGGTAGGCCGGCAGCCGGCCGCGGGGGAGCCGCCGGGCGGCGGCCACCGCCTCCAGCACGGCGCGCCCGTAGCGCTTGACCTGCAGGCGGCTGAGGGCGCCGCTCCTCTCCAGGGCCTCGATGCTTTCCGGCTGCGCCTCGGCCAGCTGGAACAGTGCCCGGTTGGAGATGATCTTGAACACCGGGCGGTCCCGTTGGGCCGCCAGCCGGTTGCGCAGCTGCAGCAGCGCCTCCAGCACCGCCAGGGACCGGGGTTGCAGCCGGCCGGCGCCCTTGACGCGCAGAAAGAGCGGCTGGTCGTCCGTGCAGGCGGGCGTCACCTGCGACAGTAGCCGGCACTCGTGGCGCACCCACTCCAGGCGTCCTTTTTCTGCCAGTTCCCGCATGAGGATTTCGGCCAGTTCCACCAGGTGGTTGACGTCCTCGGCCGCGTAGGTGACCATTTCGGGGGGCAGGGGGCGCTGGGACCAGTCCTTTTTCTGGAATTTCTTGTCCAGCTGCACGTCCAGGTACTGCCGCAGCATGGCCTCCAGGCCGGTGTGGGCGATGCCCAGGAAGCGGCCTGCCAGTTCGGTGTCGAACAGGTTTTCGATGCGGATGCCGAAGTCGCGGTACAGGGAACGCACGTCGTAGTCGGCCCCGTGGAGCACCTTGACCACGGACCGATCCTCGAAGAGGGCCTTCATGGCCCGAAAGTCCTCGATGTTCAGGGGGTCGACCACCGCCGTGGCGTTGTCTCCGGCCAGCTGGACGAGGCAGATCTTTTCACGGAAGTGAAACAGGGAGTCGGCTTCGGTGTCCACGGCGATCATGTCCTGCGTCGCCAGGCGGCGGCAGAAACGGTCCAATTGTTCCGCGGTTTCGATGAGCGCTACAGGTGCTTGCATATCCGGATTCGGACCGCCCGCGGGGCGGCAGTTTTTGCTTGACGGTGCATGTGGTTTTGCATATCTAGATCTATTTGTTCGAAAAAAGGTCGTCGGCCGCTGGGGGCCGGCGACGCCATCAACCTTTGCAAGGAAGAAAGCGACCGCAGACATGATCACCATAACACTTCCGGACGGAAGCATAAAGCAATTTGATCAGCCGCCCACGGGACTGGACGTGGCCCGCAGCATTTCAGAGGGGCTGGCGCGCAACACCGTTGCCATGGAACTTGACGGGCAGGTCGTGGACCTGTCCACGCCCATCGAACACGATGCCGGCGTGCGCCTGATCACCACCCGCGACCCAGAGGCGCTGGCGATCATGCGCCACAGCGCGGCCCACGTCATGGCCCAGGCCATCCTGCGCCTGTACAAGGATGCCAGGCTGACCATCGGTCCGGTGGTCGAGGACGGCTTTTACTACGACATCGACATGCCGCCGGTCTCGGAGGAGGACTTCCCGCGCATCGAGGCCGAGATGAAAAAAATCATCAAGGAGAAGCTGCCCATCCGCCGCAAGCTGGTGCCCAAGGACGAGGCCCTGAAATTCTACCGCGACGAGCCTTACAAGCTGGAGATGATCACCGAACTCGAGGACGGCAACATCTCCTTTTACGAGCAGGGCGAGTTCACCGACCTGTGCCGCGGACCCCACGTGCCCCACACGGGCTTCGTCAAGGCCGTCAAGCTCATGAAGGTCTCGGGCGCCTACTGGCGCGCCGACCCCACCCGCGCCCAGCTGCAGCGCATTTACGGCACGGCCTTTTTCGACAAAAAGGAGCTCAAGAAGTACCTGCACTTCATCGAGGAGGCCAAAAAGCGCAACCACCGCAAGATCGGAACGGCCCTGGACCTGTTCAGTTTTCACGACGAGGCGCCGGGCATGCCCTTCTTCCACGCCCGCGGCATGGCCGTCTGGAACGTACTGCTGGACTACTGGCGCATGGAGCACCGGGCCGCCGGCTACGTCGAGACCAAAACGCCCATCATGCTCAACCGCGCCCTGTGGGAGCGCAGCGGACACTGGGAAAACTACCGCGAGAACATGTACACCTCGGTTATCGACGAGACCGAGTACGCCATCAAACCCATGAACTGCCCCGGCGGCATGCTGCTCTACGGAACCCGGCCGCACTCGTACCGGGACCTGCCCGTCCGGGCGGCCGAGATCGGGCTGGTGCACCGCCACGAGCTCAGCGGGGTGCTCTCGGGCCTTTTCCGGGTGCGCGCCTTTCACCAGGACGACGCCCACATCTTCATGCGCCCCGACCAGATCGAAGACGAGATCCTGGGGGTGCTGCAGCTGGTGG
The DNA here is from genome assembly GCA_027061725.1 of Desulfobacteraceae bacterium. Classification (GTDB taxonomy): domain Bacteria; phylum Desulfobacterota; class Desulfobacteria; order Desulfobacterales; family JALSRD01; genus JALSRD01. The sequence goes on along the minus strand of JAMOVG010000360.1, from coordinate 11,489 downwards.
AGCGCATCTACAGCACCTTCGGGCTGGGGTTTCACCTGGAATTGTCCACGCGGCCCAAGAAGTCCATCGGCACCGATGAGCAGTGGCGCGAGGCTACCGACGGCCTGACCCGCGCGCTGGAGGCTTACGGCCGGGAGTACAAGATTAACGAGGGCGACGGCGCCTTTTACGGCCCCAAGATCGACGTGCACATCAAGGACGCCCTGGGGCGCACCTGGCAGTGCGGCACCATCCAGCTGGACATGTCGCTTCCCGAGCGCTTCGACCTGACTTACGTGGGGGCCGACAACGAGAAGCACCGCCCCATCATGATCCACCGTGTGATCTACGGTTCCATCGAGCGTTTCTTCGGGATCCTCATCGAGCACTTCGCCGGTCGCTTCCCGCTGTGGCTGGCGCCCGTGCAGGTGATCGTGCTGCCCATCAACGACGAGCTGGCCGAGGGTGCCCGCCGGGTGGCCGAAGGGCTGGAGGCCGCCGGCCTGCGCTGCGAGGTGGACGACCGCACCGAGAGCCTCAACCGCAAGATCCGCGAGGCCCAGCTGCAGTACATCCCGCTGATCCTGACCCACGGGAAGAAAGAGGCCGACGCTGGCACGCTGTCGGTGCGCACCCTGGACGGCAGGGTCAAGTACGGGGTTTCCATGGACGATTTCCTGGACCAGGTGCTGGCGGCCGTGTCCGAGCGGCGGCTGGAGATGGACCTGTTCGGGTCCTGACGGGCGAGCTTCACGCTGCGCCGGCGGGGCCCTGAGCGGAAGGGCTTGCCATGGGCGCGGCGCGGTTCCTGAAAGTGGTGAACAACACGAAAATCAACCATCTCCTGACCTGCTGGCTGCCGCTGCTGGCGTACTGCGTGGTGATCTTCATCCAGTCTTCGCGGCCGGCGCCGGTGAAACTGCCCGGCTGGTACGCGGGCGACAAGCTGCTGCACCTGGCCGGCTACGCCGTCATGGGCGCCCTGAGCGTACGCGCCTTCGGCACCCTGCGCATGCGGCGCAGCCTGCCGCTGCTGGTGACGGTTTCCATCCTGTTTGCCTTTCTGTACGGTGTCAGCGACGAGATTCACCAGTATTTCGTGCCGTCGCGCCAGGCCGATGTGTTCGACGCGCTCTTCGATGGCCTGGGCGGCGCCCTGGGCGTGCTGGGCTACCTGTGGCTGGAAAAGCGGCTGGGGCTCGTGCCCCGAATTCCCGGATTGACAAAATAGCGTTTTTTCTGTAAAAATATTTTTTCTTCCTTGCAAGGTGTACCGTTACCCCAACCCGGTGCTTTTTATGGTTAAGGAGGCATAGACACCATGCCCAGTGAACACAAGATCACCATCAACGGGAACCCGCTCACCTTCGAATCCGGGGAAACTATCCTGGAAGTCGCCCGGCGCCACAGCATCGACATTCCGACCCTGTGCTTTCTCAAGGGCGCCACGCCCACCGGCGCCTGCCGCATGTGCGTGGTGGAGGTCGCCGGTGCCGACCGGCTGCTGCCCGCCTGCGCCACCCAGGCCGTGGACGACATGGTGGTGCAGACCGAGTCGCCCCAGGTGGTGGAGGCGCGCCGGGTCATCCTGCAGCTGCTGATGGCCTCGGGCAACCACAACTGCGCCATCCGCGGCGGCGACAGCGCCAGCTGGACCGAGTTCCAGCTCCAGGTGCAGCAGGCCGACGGGGCCGAGGAACTCTGCCCGGTGTGGGGTGACTGCCGCCTGCAGGATCTGGCCTACCGTTACCAGGTCACCGGCCAGGATATGCCGCACACCGAAGCGCGCTATCCCATGGAGACCGTCAACCCCTTCATCGTGCGCGATTTTTCCCGCTGCATCAACTGCGGCCGCTGCGTGCAGGCCTGCAACGAGATCCAGGTCAACAACGCCATTGATTTCGGTTACCGCAGCGCGGACTCCAAGATCGTGACCCCCGGTGATCGCCCGCTGCGGGACTCGGACTGCGTGTTCTGCGGCGAGTGCGTGCAGGCCTGCCCGGTGGGGGCCCTGGTGGAAAAGGACGCCCGTTACGTGGCGCGCCCCTGGGAGGAGAAAAAAGTCCGCACCACCTGCACATACTGCGGCGTGGGCTGCCAGCTGTACCTGCACGTCATGGACGACAAAGTGGTGCGTGTGACCGGGGTTCCGGACACCCCGCCCAACTACGGCCGCCTGTGCGTCAAGGGACGTTTCGGCTACAGCTTCATCAACTCGGAGGAACGTCTCACCAAACCGCTGGTCCGCAAAAACGGGGAGCTGCAGGAGGCCGGGTGGGACGAGGCCCTTGACCTGGTGGCACAGAAGCTGGGCAGCATCAAGGATGCGCACGGCCCTGACAGCATCGGCGTACTGAGCTCGGCGCGGGTTTCCAACGAGGAGAACTACGTCATCCAGAAGTTCGCCCGGGCGGTGCTCAAGACCAACAGCGTGGACCACTGCGCCCGGCTCTGACATTCCTCCACCGTGGCCGGTCTGGCCGCGTCTTTCGGAAGTGGCGCCATGACCAACACCATCGGCTGCATTGAAAAGGCCGATGTCATCCTGATCACCGGCTCCAACACCACCGAGAACCACCCCGTGATCTCCAGCTATGTCAAGCGTGCCGTGACCTTCAAGGGCGCCCGGCTGATCGTGGTGGACCCGCGTCGCATCAAGATCGCCGATTTCGCCAACCTGTGGCTGCGCCCCAACCTGGGCACCGACGTGGCCTGGCTCAACGGCATGATGCACGTGATCATCGAGGAGGAGCTCTACGCCAAAGAGTACGTCGAGAAGCGCACGGTGGGGTTCGACGAACTGCGCCGCACCGTGGAGAAGTACACCCCGGACTACGTGGAGGCCATCACCGGCATCCCCGGCGAGCGTCTCGTGGAGGCCGCGCGCATGTACGCCGGCGCGAAGGCCGCCAGCATCCTTTACTGCATGGGCATCACGCAGCACACCACGGGTACCGACAACGTCAAGTCCCTGGCCAACCTGGCCATGCTGTGCGGTAACCTGGGCATTGAGGGCGGCGGGGTCAACCCCCTGCGCGGACAGAACAACGTACAGGGCGCCTGCGACATGGGGGGGCTGCCCGATGTCTACACCGGTTATCAGAAGGTCGTCGACCCGGAAGCCCGCAAGAAAATGGAAGAGGCCTGGGGCGTTGAAAACCTGCCCGACCAGCCCGGCCTCAAGGTGACCGAAATGCTGCCCCGCGCCCATGAGGGCGAACTCAAGGCCCTGTACATCGTGGGGGAAAACCCGCTGGTGTCCGATCCGGACCTCAACCACGCCGAGGCCAGCCTCAAAAACCTGGACCTGCTGGTGGTGCAGGACATCTTCCTGACCGAGACCGCCCGCATCGCGGATGTCGTGTTGCCGTCGGCCTGTTTCGCGGAAAAGGACGGCACCTTCTCCAACACCGAGCGACGGGTGCAGCGCATCCGCAAGGCCCTGGATCCACCCGGCGAGGCCCGCGAGGACTGGCAGATCATCTGCGACCTGTCCGGCCGTATGGGGTACAGCATGTCGTACGCTGACGCCTCCGAGATCATGGACGAGATCGCTCGCCTGACGCCGTCCTATGCCGGCATCTCCTACGATCGTATCGACAAGGTGGGGCTCCACTGGCCCTGCCCCACGCCCGAACACCCCGGCACGCCCATCCTGCACGTGGATATGTTTGCCTCGGGCAAGGGCGTCTTTTACGGCATCGACTGGATCGCGCCGGCCGAGAGCACCGACGAGGAGTACCCGCTGTACCTGACCACCGGCCGCGTACTTTACCAGTACCACACCGGCACCATGACCATGAAGTCCGAGGGGCTTGTCGACCGTGCCCCCGAGTGTTTCGTGGAGATCTCTCCCCAGGATGCGAAGGCCTACGGCCTGCAGGATGGTGACATGGTCCGTATTGCCTCGCGCCGGGGCAGCATCGAGGCCCGCATCAGCGTCTCGGAAAAGGCGGTCAACGGAACGGTATTCATCCCCTTTCACTACGCCAAGGCCGCCGCCAACCGCCTGACCAACGCGGCGCTGGACCCCATCGCCAAGATTCCGGAGTTCAAGGTCTGTGCCGTCAGGCTGGCCAAGGTCGCCTGAACGCGGACGTTCGCAACGAAAGCTTGGCAAGCCGGCCCGTGCGAAAACCGCACGGGCCGGTTTTTTTAGATTTTCTGATGGGTTGCAATGACGCCTGTCGTGATTATATATGGGATTTCAGGTGTGGGCCGTCGGGTGCGGGTGCAGGCCGCCTTCAGACACCCGGCGACCGGGACCGATAGATAACTGTGAACAAATTCGATAAAAGGAGAGATCAGAAAAAATGAACAACACGTCTCTGCACGTCGTCTGCCCCGGCTGTGCGGCCGTCAACCGTATCCCGGCGCAGCGCATGAACGACAGACCCAAGTGCGGCAAGTGCCGCCAGCCGCTGTTTACCGGCCAACCCGTGGAACTGGACGGGGCCGGCTTCCAGCGGCACCTTTCCCGCAACGACATCCCGCTGTTGGTGGACTTCTGGGCCCCCTGGTGCGGCCCCTGCCAGATGATGGCGCCGGCCTTTGTGCAGGCCGCCGCCCAACTGGAGCCCCACGTGCGCCTGGCCAAGGTGAACACCCAGAACGAACAGCAGATAGCGGCGGCCTACAACATCATGAGCATCCCCACCCTGGCGCTGTTTCGAAACGGGCGTGAAATCGCGCGGCAGCCCGGAGCCCTGGGCGTCGACGATATCGTGCGCTGGACGCGCGGCCAGTTGGGTATCTGAGCGGGCGCCGGCGGCCTACTTCTTTTCCCCCTTCTGCTTGGCCGCTTCATCGGCCTGAATGACCGTGGCTGCGGCCGCGCCGGCGACGGCTTCCATCTTGGCCAGCTGCTCCGGCGAGGGGCCGGCGCCCTTCTTTTCGGCGGGCATGTCCGTCCCACTGTCTTTGGCACCGTCGCCGGCGGCTGTTTCCCGGGGGGAAGCCGCTTGGGTCTGCGCCGGCCGCTCGGACCCGGAGGCCACCTGCTGGATCTGCTCCGGCGGCAGGTAGACCGTTACGTTGCGGTGGGCGAACTCGATGCCGGCATCCCTGAAGGCCTGCTGCATCATCTGGAACACGTGGCGGCGCACGATGAACTGCTCGCCGGGTACGGTCTTGAACTTGACGCGCATGACCATGGCCGAGTCGTCCAGCTCGCGGATGCCCTGGGATTTGACCTTGCTGAGCAGTACGGGCCCGATTTCGGGGTCCTTGGCCAGCTTCTTGTTGATTTTCTTGATGATCTTGCGCACCTTGTCGACGTCGGTATCGTACTTGACGCGGAAGTCAAGCTTGGTGATGATGTAATCGCGGCTCATGTTCTGCACCGACCCCAGGCTGCCGAAGGGGATGGTGTACACCGGTCCCCGGGGGTGGCGCAGTTTCACCGAGCGCAGGGAGATGTGCTCCACCATGCCCTTGGCGCCGCCGGCGCTGACGTAGTCCCCCACCCGGAAGGCGTCGTCGATGAGAAAGAAGATGCCGGCGATGATGTCCTTGACCAGGGTCTGAGCGCCGAAGCCGATGGCCAGGCCGACGACGCCGGCGCCGGCGATCAGCGGCCCGATGTTGATGCCCATGGAGGACAGCACGATCAGGGTGACCATGATGACCAGCACCGCCAGGATGAACTTGCGCAGCAGCAACAGCAGCGTGGCGATGCGCGAACCGCCTGCGCCGCCCTCCTCCATCTCCTCGTCCGAGTCGGGGATCTCCTCCTTGAGTTTCTTGTCGATGCGCGCCTTGACGAACTGCCAGAAGATGAATCCCAGCAGTAAGGTGATGACGATATCCAGCACGTGTCCGGTCAGGAGCCGGCCCAGAGGCAGGTTGATGCCCCACAGCTGCGTGATGATGAAGAACAGGAAGGCGATCAGCACGAAGCGGTAGACGCGCCGGATCATGGGAACATAGCTGTGGATGCCGATGCCGGCCTCGGCCTTCATCTCTTGCTTCAGCGCTTCGCGTTTTTCTCTTTCGGCGGCGTCGCCACTGAAATCGATGATCTCGGTGGTTTCACCCGAGGCAATCTGCAGCAGGCGGTGGACCCACTGGTCGATGGCGATGAAGATGGGGATCAGGAAAAGGCTGTAGATCAGCTTCAGGATGGTAACCTGGCCGCCGGTAAGCACGCTGCCCACCCAGTAGATGCCGATGCCCACCACGTAGGCCGTGGCGAACAGGTGCCAGGTGGCGGCGAACTTGGCCTTCAGACTGGAGGTTTGCCCATCGCCGGCGGCCCGGCACTCCGGCGGGCAGATGGCGTCGGCCACCTGGCGCCGACCCTGCCAGATCATGATCACCAGCATAACGCTGACGCCGACGCCGGCCCCGCTGTAGACCAGCAGGTAGAGGGCGTTGCTGACCCCTGCGGTCTGAAGCATGATAGCCAGAGCGCCGAAAAAGCCGGCCACGACGGTCATGGCCACGATCCAGCGGTGCAGAAAGCGTGCGTTCTCATCGGACATGGGGGCCAGGCGCAGGGCCGGGGCCGATGGCGAGAAGAGTACCCGCGCGAAAAAGGCGATGATGCGTACGTAGTACAGCACCACCATGGTCGGCGCCCCGACTTTGTATCCGGGACGGTTGCCGCCGAAAAAAAGTTCAAATACCAGGAAACTGGTCAGAATGAAAATGCCCACGCCCAAGGCGTCGAGCAGGATGCGGGAAAAGATGCGGCCAGCTTTGTGGGCACGCCCCAGCGAAACGCTTTCCAGCAGCTGCCGACGCAGGGCGTCGATGGATTTTATAAAGAGCCGTTCGGCCAGTACGCCGCTGGCAACCGCCAGCAGCAGGTAAAAAATAGCCAGTGCCAGGGTTGCGCCGCCGCCGCCGTCGGTGAGCTTGGCAACCACGGTGTTCCAGCCGCCGCGCGGGTGGGCAGCTGCGCCCAGAATCACGCCCACCTGGTCGAACAGCTTGGTAACCTGGTTGTGGGTTCTGTTGAAAAAGCCCCAAATGCCCTTTTGCTCGGCGGGCATCGCTGTGCGGGCAGCCGCTTCGTCTTTCAGCTTCTGGGCCAGCACCTCACGCACCTGCCGGTCGTCCAGGCCGGCCAGGTAGCCGTCCACTTCGTCGGGGGCCAGGTTGGCCGGGACGTCGACGGTCGCCGCGGCTGCGGCCTTGTCCTTTTTGGAGGGCATGGGTACACCGGTGGCCCAGGCGGGAGGCATGCCCACGCACAGGATCAGGGCAACGGACAGAAACAGGGCTTTCGGCGATCTGACGTTATTGAAACGATGTTCCATCTTAATATTCTCCTCGAATTGCAGGGCATTTCCGGTAGCTGGCGTTGGCATATCACTGGAACGAACAGGACAGGAAAGGTAGAGGACTGCCTGACTTCTTTAAGGGCGACGGATGAGTCCTGATTACTTTTTATATAAGAATCGAAGATTGAATGCAACCGGCAGTATTTTCAGACATAGCGAGTGCCTCCGGCGACCATCGGCATACCTGCCGGAAATCACAGCGCACGGACCGTGTCTGAATGATTGTATCTTTTGCGCAATTTGGGAAATAAATGTTCCAAGTATGGAAGGAAATTACACAATTTTTCCTGTCGTATGACAACGCTGAATACGTATAATTATTTAATTTAAAAGGGTTATCCCCTGTGCGGGCGTTTTGTGTACAAGTTATGCATACAGCGTTGGTTAAAAGGATAACACAACAGGGAGGTGCAATGATGAAACAAATGGCTCGGTTTTTCAGCAGCATCTTGTTGATCCTGGCACTAGCGACCCCGCAGGCGCACGCCAGGGTGGTTCGTGTGGCGCAATGGGGCCAGGACAGCGGTTACTGTGGCGCGGCAAACGATCCCTGCCGGACCATCAATCAGGCCATCGAAAACGCGGCTCCCGGAAGCACCATCCGGGTGGGGCCGGGTATTTACGGAGATACCGACGGGGACGGAAGGATATTCTCACCGGGCGAGGAATCCAGGCCGTGCGGGGGGTGGGCCAGCATCGTGTGTGTGGACAAGAAAAATCTCAAACTGGAATCCACCATGGGAGCAGCCAATACAGTAATCAACGGCACCGGGAGCACATCAACAGGTGTGGCCATCCGGGCAGACGGGGTGTCTTTCGGAAAAAAGGGAAAAGGCTTTACCGTCCGCAACGCCACTCGCGGGGTTCTTCTGGACGCTGACCGGATCACCGTACGAAATATCCGGGCCGAGGACAATACGGCTTTCGGGTTTTACGGCGAACAGTCGCCGGGGCAGGGGCACTACGTCCTGATTGGCAACAGCGCTGTTCGAGACCATCAGGGGTTCTACTTCCGGGCGACGCAGAACGAACCTTATGTGACCCGTTTTTCGGAAAACCGCAGCATCGACAATGATTCTTTTGGTGCACGCCTCTTTCTAAGAAGTGCCGTCACGGTGGAAAAAAACGTCCTTTTAAACAACGAAAGTGGCATCATTCTCAAAGCCGGTGGGGGGGCTGTCGTAAAAAACAACCTGGCCGTCGGGAATACCGATATCGGTTTCTCGGTGGCCAAATGGGGAAAGCGCGGAAGTGTCTCGCTCATCGGCAACAGCGCCGCCCGCAACGGTTCTTTCGGGTTTCACCTGACGGGTATCGACAAGTTTCAGGGAAATGTGTCCACCAACAATGATGAGGGGCTTTATTGCCTGACCGTTAAAATGCAGATTGTCAAAAATTCCATCACCGGAAACGGGAGTTATGGGATTACCGTTGACAGGAACGGGCCCGGAGCCGCCGGAATCGTGCTGGAAAAGAACAACATCTATGGAAATGGATGGGACTCCGGCAACAATTGCGGGCTGCGCAACGATATGGGAGGAGCGATCAGCGTTCGCAAGAATTTCTGGGGTGATCCCGCCGGGCCCGGTGCCGATCCGGCCGACAATACATGCGGCAGCCCGGTCACCGCTGTTTCGCCGTTGAAAAAACCGATCAAGGTGAAAGTCAAGACGCCGGTTTTCTGACGGGTTCTCCGTGGCGGCAGGGGGCGGCGGGTTTCCCGGCCGTTGGAGCGGCCATGCGGTTGACTGCCGGCCGCGGACCACGAGGACTTTGCCCCATGCCGGGGAGATAAAACCCGGACAGGAACGAAAAAAAGCCGGTGGATGGGATTCCACCGGCTTTTTCTATTCTCGGATGCTCGTGCGAGCTCAGAAGTTGGACGATTCCGGGTGGAAGACGTCCACTTCCTTGAGGTCGTCGCCCAGGTACTCTCGCTCGTTGGGGCCCAGGATTCCCAGGGACAGGCAGATCAGGGTCCACAGGTGAACGGTGTGGTATCCGGCCTCGAAGTGGTCACTGAGGTCGTGGATCTGGGCGTGGCAGTTGTGGCAGGGCGTGATGCAGTAATCCGCCTTGGTGGCCAGGATCTGTTCCAGCTTGGTTTTGCCGTATTGACGCCGCGCTTCGGGATATCCCGACTGGAGATAGCCGCCACCGCCGCCGCAGCAGAAATTGTTGGATTTGTTGGGGGTCATGTCGACAAAATTTTCCTCGCCGACCACGGACTTGACCACGAACCGCAGGTCCTCGGCCACGGGATCGCCGAAACTCTTGCGCACCAGCTGGCAGGGGTCCTGCACGGTGAACTTGATCTTGCGTTCTCTATTCCACTCGGAGCTGACCTTGAGCTTGCCCTCGCGGATCCACTGGGCGTAGTATTGAATGATGCTCTTGATCTCGAAGTTGTAGTCGATCTTGAATCTTTTCAGTCCGGCCCGGACTGCGAAAAGTTCGTGCCCTCATTCGGTGTTGAGCCACACCTTGCAGCCCAGGTCCTCCACCGCTTTCTTCTTGACCTCCACGATGTGCTTCCAGTTTTCCTCGTCGGCCATGAACATGCAGTAGTTCTCGGCGGCCCACCCCTTGGTGCTGTAAGTCCAGTCGGCGCCCACGAGGTGCAGGATCTTCCACAGCGGCACCATCTCGTCGGGCTCCGTGACCGGTTCGCGGGAATTCTGGTTCAGGAAGAACTCGGCGCCCTCCTTGTTGATGGGGGCCTGCATGTCCTTGAACTCGGGCTGGGCTTCCTGGTACTCTTCCAGGACGTCTTCCACCACGAATTTGAAGTCTTCCTCGGAGGCGCCCATGGCCGAGCAGGTGTCGTTGCGCAGGGCCATGTCGCAGGATCCCACGATGCCCTTGGGCCGCTTTTCCCGCGGCCAGGACTGGCGGGCGTAGAAGACCAGCTGGGGAATGTCGATCTTCATGGGGCAGACGTAAATGCACCGCTGGCACATGGAGCACATCCACACCCAGGGGGTGCTGGTGATTTCGTCATCCAGGCCCAGGGCCGCCATGCGCAGGAATTTTCTGGGGTCCATGTCCTCCAGGCCGGTGGCCGGGCACCCGGACGAACAGGCGCCGCAGGTCAGACACAGGTTCAAGTTGCCCCCATCGGGGATCAGCTCTTTTACCTTGTCGATAAAAAAGCTTTTTTTCTTGCCGCCAAGTTTGATCGCTTCCTCAGCCATAAGCCTCAGTCCTCCGTAAAGAGTAATCCTAAACCGTGCTCGACCGGATCACTGATTCCCGCCCGAAATGGTTCCGATGGTTCCATGAAAACCAAGATTACAAACATACCACGAAAAACCGCCAGATTTCAAGGAAAAATGAAAATGTTTCCCCATGCCGGCTATTTGACCGCCAGCACCGGGCAGGGGGACCGCAGGATCACGAACTGGGCGGTGGAACCGAACAGCAGTTTGCCCACCTTGGAGCGGCGTTTGACGCCCATGACCAGTTCGTCGATCTGCTTTTCCCCGGCGAAGCGCACCAGGTCTTCACCCGGCGTCAGACCCCGGAACAGGACATGGATCTTGCAGGGGATGCCCTCGGGCTCGAAAATCTTTTCCCGGATACGGTTGAGTTCCCGCTCGGCCAGGTCGAAGGTCTGCCTGGGCACCTTGGCACCGCCGCCGATGGAGGTGACCAGGTGGACTTCGGCGCCGAAGGCTTTGGCGTGCTTTGCCGCCACGGCCGCGGCTTCCCGGGAGACGTTGGTGTCGTCATAGGCGACCATGATTTTCATGGAGTCCTCCCATCATCTGATTCTGTTCGCATAGTGGTTGTTGTCCGACAGCTGGCAACCGGAACGCTTTACGCTCACAGTTTCTTCAACAGCTGGTTGGCAGTGGTCAGCATGGGGTCCCAAGTGGGGCCGAAAGGCGGTGCGTAGGCCAGGTCGCACTGACTGAACTGCGCCACCGTCATGCCAGCATGCAGGGCTACGGCCGGGGCGTTGATGCGGTGGGCGACCCCCTCGCGACCCACCATCTGCATGCCCAGCAGACGGCCGGACCCGGCATCGGCCACCATGTGGTTCCAGATGGGCGTCGAACCGGGATGGGCGTGGGCCCGCGAACGGGTCTTGATGATCACGGCGACCGGGTCAAAGCCGGCCCGGCGGGCCTCCTCGACCGTCAGGCCGGTGCGGGCCACCTGCAGCCCGAAGACCTTGAAAACCGCCGTGCCGGCCACCCCGTCCAGTTCGGTACGGCGGCC
>JAMOVG010000359.1 GCA_027061725.1 Desulfobacteraceae bacterium | reverse complement strand
GAGCAAGTATTTCATGCTGCAGGATCAGCAAAAGTGCATTGGGTGCCATTCCTGTGAAGTGCAGTGCCAGAGCAACAAGAACCTGCCGGTAGGCCCCAAACTGTGCCAGGTCATCGAGGTGGGGCCCAAGTTCATCGACGGCAAACCGCGGGCTTCCTATATCTTCATGCCCTGCTTCCACTGCGAAAACCCCTGGTGCGTGGCGGCCTGCCCCACCGGTGCCATGCAACGCCGCGAAAAGGACGGCATCGTCTTCGTGGACCAGAACCTGTGCGTGGGCTGCAAGACCTGCATTTCGGCCTGCCCCTGGGGGGCGCCCCAGTGGAACCCCGAGGCGGGCCGCGTGGTCAAGTGCGACTACTGCATGGACCGCATCGATGCGGGCCTCAAGCCGGCCTGCGTGACGGTCTGCCTGACCCACTGCCTGAGCTTCGGCCAGACCGAGAGCCTGCCGTTCGTCAAGCGCGAACGCTACGCCAAGGCCATGGCCGCCAGCAAGGGCGCCGCGACGCTGGACTAGGGCCGGGAGCCCATGGCCAGCGGTGTAATACGCCGTTCGGGGGGCGCCCCTGCACGAGCCGAAGAGAACCGGACTGCTCACCGGGCGGCCGAGACCGTTGCGGCCGCCCGCAAACCCCCAATGGGAAGGAAGATGCGCCATGGATGTCGCCGCCGTCGAAGCCATCCTGGAGAAGTACCCGCAAGTTCGGGGGAATCTGATCGGTATTCTGCACGAAGTGCAAAATCATTTCCACTACCTGCCCGAGGCTGAACTGCGCTATATCTCCAAGCGCACCGGGATCCCGATCACCCAGATCTACAGCATCGTCAACTTCTACAACCGCTTCAGCCTGACGCCCAAGGGCCGCAACGAGGTGTGCGTGTGCCTGGGCACCGCCTGCCATGTCAATGGCGCGGAAAAGGTGCTCAACGCCATCGAGGAGAAGCTGCACATCAAACCCGGCGAGACCACCGACGACATGCGCTACAGCCTGGAAGAGGTCCGCTGCATCGGGGCCTGCAGTCTGGCGCCGGCCGTGGTGATCAACGAGGAAACCTACGGTCAGGTGACGCCCCGCCAGGTGGGCAAGTTGCTCGACAAGTACAAGTAGCGCTGCCGCCGATACCGGCGCAGTGCCGGGCGGCATTCGGATCCTGCAGCAGTGACGGGGATGGATAACATGAGTTCTGACAACAAGAAGGAAATCGTGATCTCGGTTTGCACGGGCACCGGCGGGGTGGCCGCCGGGGGCTATAAGGTGCTCGACGCCTTTGAGCAGGCCCTGGCTGAAAGCGGCCTGTCGGCCACCTACACGCCGCGTACCCACAAGGTTGGCTGCCGCGGTTTCTGCGCCAAGGACGTGCTGGTGGACGTGGCCGTGGACGGCCAACTGCACACCTACCAATACGTGACGCCGGAGCGTGCCCGTAAAATCGTGGAAGAGCACATCCAGGGCGGCAAGCCCATCGAAAAGTGGCTGGTTAAAAAGGACTACCACCAGTTCCACGACAAGCAGCAGAAGCTGGTGCTGGCCAACTGCGGCCGCATTGACCCGGAGTCCATCGACGAGTACCTGGCCGCAGGGGGATACAAGGCGGCCGAAAAGGCGCTGGCCATGGACCCCGACGAAATCATCGAGATCATCAAGGCCTCGGGTTTGCGGGGCAGGGGTGGGGGCGGGTTTCCCACCGGTATCAAGTGGCAGAGCTGCCGACAGGCAAAAGGCGATGTCAAATATGTGCTGTGCAATGCCGACGAGGGCGATCCCGGTGCCTTTATGGACCGCTCCATCATCGAGGGAAATGCCCACAGTGTCATCGAGGGCATGATCATCGGCGCCCACGCCATCGGCGCCAACGAGGGTTATGTTTACATCCGCGCCGAGTACCCGCTGGCCGTTGATCGGCTTAAACTTGCGCTGGAGCAGGCGCGTGAAAAGAATTTCCTGGGCGAGAAGATCTTCGGCACTGACTTCAACTTCGACATCAGGGTGGTGCTGGGTGCCGGCGCCTTCGTGTGCGGCGAGTCCACGGCCCTGATGACTTCCATCGAGGACAAGGCCGGCGAACCGCGGCCCAAGTACGTGCACACCACCGACCGCGGTCTTTGGGGCCGTCCCAGCAATCTGAACAATGTCGAAACCTGGGCCAACGTGCCGCTGATCATCGAGAAAGGCGCCGAGTGGTATGCCGCCATCGGCAGTGAGAAAAGCAAAGGCACCAAGATCTTCTCGCTGGTGGGCAAGATCAACAACACCGGCCTGGTGGAGGTGCCCATGGGCATCCCGCTGCGCGACATCATCTTCGAAATCGGCGGCGGCATTCCCAAGAAACGCGCATTCAAGGCTGTACAGACCGGCGGCCCTTCGGGCGGCTGTATTCCGGCCAGTCACTTGGACATGCCGGTGGACTACGAGAATCTCTCTGCGGCCGGGTCCATGATGGGGTCGGGTGGTATGATCGTCATGGACGAAGATACCTGTATGGTAGATGTGGCCAAGTACTTTCTGGATTTCTGCAAGAATGAGGGATGCGGCCAGTGCACGCCCTGCCGCGAGGGCGTGGCTCAACTGGTACGCCTGCTGACCGAGATCACCGAAGGCAAGGGCACACCCGAGCACATCCCCCTGATGGAGGAGCTGGCGGTCATGATCAAAGACGCTTCGCTGTGCGCCCTGGGCACCAGCGCCCCCAACCCGGTGCTGTCCACGCTTCAGTACTTCCGCGAGGAGTACGAGGCGCACATTTACGAAAAGAGGTGCCCCGCGGCTGTATGCAAGGCGCTGACGTCCTTCTACATCGATGAGGAGAAATGTACCGGCTGCACCCTGTGCGCCCGCAACTGTCCGGCCGGCGCCATTTACGGTGAAAAGAAAGAGCCCCATCACATCGACCAGGACAAGTGCGTCAAGTGCCGTGTGTGCTATGAAAACTGCAAGTTCGGCGCCGTGATGAAGGGACAGGGAGGCATGGCTCATGACTGAAATGGTCAACCTGACGATCGATGGCCGCAAGATCCAGGCCCCGCCGGGGACCACGGTACTGGAAGCCGCCCGCAAGGAGGGCATTTTCATCCCCACGCTATGCTATCATCCGGCGCTGCCGCCTGAGGGCACCTGCCGCCTGTGCATCGTAGAGGTCAGCGGATCTATTCGGCACAGTGTCCGCGTTTCCTGCATTCAGGAGGTTAAAGAGGGCCTGGTGGTGGAAACCGACACCGAGCGGCTGAATCACTCCCGGCGACTGATCATCGAACTGATGCTGGGGCGCTCGCCGGAAGCGAAGATCCTCCAGGACCTGGCCCGGCGCTACGGTGTGACCCAGAACCGCTTTGCCACCGGCGAGAACAACGACTGCATCCTCTGCGGTCGCTGCGTACGTGTATGCCGAGACGAGATCGGGGCCTATGCGCTGTGCTTCGTCAACCGCGGGCCGGACCGGCGGCTGACCACCGACTTCGAACGGCTCTCTGAATACTGCATCGGCTGCGGATCGTGTGCCAACGTGTGCCCCACCGGCGCCATCCAGGTGGAGGACAGGGGCGACCAGCGCAAGATTTACACCTGGGGCCAGGTGCTGGCGCGCTTCAAACTGGAGCGCTGCGAGCATTGTGGCACCCCTTTTGCGCCCAAGAGATACCTGGAGCTGGTCAACAAGCGGGCCTATCAGCCCAAGGGGCTGGAACTGGTAGAGTATGTCTGCCCCGAATGTTTCAAGAAGCGGGACCGGGTGCCCGAGGGCCGCAAGGCCGGCGCGCTGCGCCAGGCCCTCAAATGGTCGGTACCGCGGTAGCGGCGCTTGAAAGTCATAAGGCGCTGCTATCTGATGCCAGGCCGGCTGTCATACGAAATGCCGGCAAACAAAGGGACAGAGGCACGAAGTGGAGGGCAGGATTTCTATCTTGTTTTCTTCCACGAAATTCACGAAACCGACGAAACCGACGGATTCGTTCCCCGTCTCAGTAGGAGTGAGAAATGTCAGAGAAATGCCCGGTCAGCGAAACCATCGCCAGGCTGCAGGAGACCATCGAGTCCGGGGAGCTGAAGAATCCCCGATGCCGGCGCATTGCAGAGGAGATTCTGGATCTGGTGGAGGACATCGCCTGGGGCGGCGCCAGCGAGGAACATCTGCCCACGGTCCGCTCCCTGGTACAGGAGTTTGAAGAAGGCGCCCAGTCGGCGGCCGGTATCGAGTTGGCCGCCTGGCTGCAGATGACCCTGGAAGAGAGCGGCGAGGTTTTCGCCAGCCACATCACCACCCACAACTGCGCCACCGGGGATTGTGACAAGCTCACCCCGGCACCCTGCCAGATGGCCTGTCCGGCGGGCATCGACGTGCCCACCTATGTAACGCTCATCGGCATGGGCAAGGACGCCGAGGCCATTGAGATTATCCGTCGCGACAATCCTTTTCCCTGGGTGTGCGGCCTGGTATGCACCCGCCCCTGCGAATTCATGTGCGTGCGGGGCCGCATCGACTCGCCGGTGTCCATCAAGTTCCTCAAGGCCTTTGCTGCCGAGCGGGCACTGTCTGAACACCGTTACAAGAACCCGCCCAAGGCACCCGATAAGGGCAAGAAGGTGTGCATTATCGGCGCCGGCCCAGGCGGCATGAGCGCGGCCTATTACCTGGCGCTCAAGGGATACACCGTACGCGTCATCGAGGCCCTTCCGGTGGCCGGCGGCATGGTCATGGTGGGCATTCCCCGCTATCGACTGCCGCGCGAGGTCATCGACCGCGAGGTGGCCATGATCGAGGACCTGGGCGTCGAGTTCGTGTACAACACGCGTTTTGGCACCGACGTGACCATGGACCAGCTGCGTGAGGAGGGATTCGAGGCTTTCCTGTTCGCCATTGGCGCCCATAAGGCCTTCAAGATGGGCATTCCCGGCGAGAAGGATTATCCCCAGGTGATCGAGGCCATCGACCTGTTGCGCCGGGTGGCCCTCGGCGACCGGCATGTACCGGGCCGCCGGGCGGTGATCATCGGCGGCGGCAACGTGGCCATTGACGCCGCCCGCACCTGCCTGCGCCTGGGCTGCGAGGAGGTCACCATCGCTTACCGACGCACCCGGCGGGAGATGCCGGCCGACGTGGAAGAGATCGAACAGGCCGAGGAAGAGGGCGTCCGGTTCTCTTTTCTGACAATTCCCATCAAAGTCGAGGGCAAGGACGGTCGGGTCACCGCACTGCACTGCCACCGCGCCGAACTGGTGCGCCGCGAGGGCAGCAGCCGCATGTACCCGGTGCCCATCATGGGCAGCGATTTCTTCATCGAGGCTGACGTCATTATCGGCGCCATCGGCCAGCGTGTGGACAGCGAGTGCATGCACGAACTGGAGGACCTCAGGTGGACCCGGCGCAACACCATCGATGTCCGGATGGCCAGCATGGAGACCTCCATGGAGGGCGTGTTCGCCGTGGGAGACGCCGTGACCGGGCCGGCCACCGTGATCTCCGCCATCGGCGGCGGCAAGCGGGCCGCCGAGGCCATCGACCGCTACCTCGAGGGCATTCCCCAGCCCAAGATGCCGCCGGTTCCCGTGCGGCGGGCGCGCGTGCCTTTCATAGAGGTGCCTGCCAGCACCAAGATGACCCTCAAGCGCCCGGAGATGCCGCTGCTGAACCTGGACCGCCGGCGCACCACCTACCAGCAGGTGGAATTGGGGTATGCCGAAAAGGACGTGCGCGACGAAGCCATACGCTGCCTGCGCTGCGATATTTGCAAGCGCTGCGGCGAGTGTGTCAAGGTCTGCCGCGACAAGATGGGCATCGACGCCCTGCAGCTGGGCTACCTGGATTTCGACCATCCCGTTCAGACCGACTTCCGGCTCACCGAGGAGCGCTGCATCTGCTGCGGGGCCTGCGCCGAGAACTGCCCCAACGGCGCCATGCAGATAGAAGACCGTGACGGCGAACGCATCCTGTCCATTTGCGGCACGATCCTCAACCGCCAGAAACTGGTTTACTGCGAGGAGTGCGGCGCTGTTATGGGGCCGGCAAAATACTTGGATTACATCAAGAAGCGTTTTCACACCGTGGGCCAGATTTCGGCCGATCACATGGTCTGCGAGGCCTGTGCGCGCAAGCGGGCGGCGGCACCCAACCTGGGTGGACTGCCGCCGTCGAATATCTGACGGGCGGCCGTTGGGGACACCGGCATCCGGACCCGGGTCCACTGCGCATTGTTCTTTGCGGCTGCCTTTTTCACTGGGCAGTGGCCCCGTGTTGGGCTAACATCCACTGCAGGCTTTAATAACTGCCACAGAAGGCAAGGGGGGATCCGAAATGGCGTTCCGAAAAGGACAGCGCGTAGAGGTTTTCAAGAAATCCGACGACGAGGGCTGGGAGAGCTACATGGACGAGTTTATCGGCTGCCACGGGGTCATCACCGACCCGGATACGGCCATCAACGACCCCGACGCCTTGGTGGAGGTCAGCCTGGAGGATCGCGGAACCCACCGTTTTCCCCAGGATTGCCTGCGCCTGCTGGATTCCTGAAGGCCGGGACTGTTTCCGGTTTTCGCTCAATTTCCGGCTGACGGCTTGAGCGCCTGCCGTCAGCCGCCGGCCGGGATCGTTGTCCTTTTACCCCCGCCCCCTGCACCCGCCGTCGCCCCCAGAGGCCGCGGAAGCGGCCGCCTCTTCAAGGACCGGAAAAAGTCGTTGCCAAACCGCCGGTGCGATGCCATACTTTTAGGATGTGAACAAACCCGGCGCTGTTCCGATTGTTTCCCGGAGTCCGAAGATGGCAAAATGCATGCACCTGCTCGCAGCGCTGACGCTGCTGCTGACACTGGCCTGCAATCAGGAAGAGCCTCCCCTGAAGGTAGACCTGTCCCGCAGGGAAAAAACGGTGGTCGCACCGGACGCCGATGCCATCACATACGCCTACCTGCCCCAGTATTCGCATACCGTCTCCTACCGCCGCCATCATCGGCTGGTGGCTTACCTGGCGCGCAAAACGGGACTCAAGATCCGCCAGATCTTCCCCGATACCTTCGATGAGCACATGCAGATGGTGGGGCAGGGCAAGATCGATATTTCCTATTCCAACCCGTTCATCTATGTCAAGATCGCGCATCGTTACGGCGCGCGGGCCTTTTGCCGTATCGTGGAGGCCGACGGGCGCAGGGATTTCCGGGGCCAGATCATCTGCCGCGCCGACAACAGCGCCATACACAGCATTGCCGACTGCCGGGGCAAACGCTGGATTGCGGTGGACCCCGGATCGGCAGGGGGCTACCTCTACCCCCTGGGATTGTTCATGGTCAGCGGCATCATGCCCGCCGATTTCCGGGAGATCGCTTTTTCGCCGGGACCCGGTGGCAAGCAGGAGAAGGTCGTGCTGGCGGTCTACGCCGGGAAATATGACATCGGCACCATCCGCGAGGGTACCCTGGAGGTGGTGCGTGACAAGGTGAACATCGGCGAGATCCGGGTGGTGGCCAGCACTCCACGTTATCCCGGGTGGGTGTACGCCGCACGGGCCGGGCTGACACCTGCGGTCGTCGAAAAAATCAAGAATGCCATGCTCTCCCTGGATTATGACAAGGCAGAGGACCGCCGCATCCTGGCGGCTGCCAGCATGCGGGGCATCCTGCCGTGCGAAGACAGCGAATTCGATTCCGTGCGGTCCCTGGCCAGACGCGTGGGCATCGATCTCGAACGATAAATATGAAACTCGGCTTCCGCGGTAAAATATACCTGGGCATTTTCTTCCTGCTGCTGGTCTTCGGCGTGGTGATTTTCTTCGTCGTCAGCTGGATCACGCGCGGGGCGCTGCTGGAGGAAAACCGACGGCGCGGGGCCTCCATCGCGGTCAATCTGGCCGCCCGCGTGGCCGAACCTCTGCTGGCGGCCGACTTTCTGCGCATGAAGAACCTGGTCGACGAGACCGTGCTCCTCAGCGACGATATCTACTATGCCTTCGTGATGGATCGCGACGGCCGGGTGCTGGTGCACACCTTCAGCGACGGCTTTCCGGTGGAACTCAAGAACGCCAACCGCCTGAAACCCGGCGAGAAGATCAGTGTGCGCCTGCTGGACACCGGCAAGGTGATGGTCAACGACTACGCCGTTCCGGTACTCATCGGCGGCGACCGCTTCGGCACCGTGCGCATCGGTCTGCTGCGCATCCGCATCGAGCAGGCCACCGACCGGTTGCTGCTGAGCGTTTTCCTGGCCACCGCTTTCATTGTCATTCTGGCCGCTTTCGTGGGGGCCATGCTGGCGCGTCCGGTCACCCGCCGCATCCGCATCCTGCGTGATTCCACCGAGCAGGTGCTGCGCGGCAACCTGGACGTGCACACAGCACCGCTGCTGAAAAAAAACTGCTGGCAGATCATGAACTGCCATAACGAGGACTGCCCGGCCCACGGTGATCTGCGCCACCGCTGCTGGTACCTGGCCGGAACCATGTGCCCTTACTGCGTCGAGGGCGACTATGCCAGGAAGATTTCCAGTTGCCAGAAGTGCCCGGTTTACCGGCGTTGCTCGGGTGACGAGATCCAGTCCCTGGCCGAGAGTTTCGACTCCATGACGCTGTCGCTCAAGACCAATTTGACCGAGCTGCAGGAAGCTCAGAAACGGCTCCAGGAGCAGGGGCAGCTGCTGCGCATCATTCTTGACGCCACCCCCGATTTCGTGTGCCTGCAGGACCGGGATTCCGTGTACCTGGCGGCCAACAGAGCCTTCTGCCGCCTGGTGGGCCGCAGCGAAAAAGAGATTATCGGTCTCACCTGCCGGGATCTGTACTCCCCGCGCCTGGCGGAGAAGTTTGCCGCCGAAGACCGCGAGATCATTCGCACCGGAAAGACCCTGGTCAAGGAGAACCGCATCCGGCGCAACGGCGAGCTGCGGTGGCTGCACGTCATGAAAATTCCGGTTCGCAACGCCGAGGGCCGGATCATCGGGCTGCTGTGCTCCAGCCGTGACATCACCGAGTTCAAGCGCGTTCAGCAGCAGCTGGTCCAGGCGCAGAAGATGGAGACCGTGGGGCAGCTGACGGCCGGCATCGCCCATGAGATCAACACGCCGCTGGGCATCATCCTGGGCTATGCCCAGCTGCTGCTCGAGGACCTGCAGCCCGGCAGCCAGATGCACGCCGACCTGGAGATCATCGAGCGCCAGGCCAAGGTCTGCCGCCGTATCGTTGCCGACCTGCTGGCTTTTTCCCGGCACACCGAAAGCCGTACCGGACTGGTGGATATCAATCAGGCCGTCGAGGAGGTGGTCACGGTGCTGGAGCACACTTTCGGCCTGGACCGCATCACCATTCGGCGGGATTACGGGGAGGAAATTCCGCCCCTTCGCGGTGACCGTGAGAAGATCAAGCAGGTTTTTATCAACCTGCTCAACAACGCCCGCGACGCCATCGGAAAAGACGGCACCATCACCGTAGCCACCCGTTTCGACCCGGAGACCGGCCGCGTTTGCGCCTTCGTGGCCGATACGGGCGGCGGCATCGCCCCCGAAAACCTGGACCGCATCTTCGACCCGTTTTACACCACCAAGCCGGTGGACAAGGGGACCGGTCTGGGGCTGTCGGTCTCTTTCGGCATCATCAAGGAACACGGCGGCACCATCGAGGCGGAGAGCCCGCCCTCGAGGGCTACCCGGAAGACGATCGGTGTGGAGGCGACGGGAACCGCTTTCATTCTCCATTTCCCGCCGGCGGTGCCGGAAGGACAGGACGACCCTCGCGGACAGTCGGCAGTCGACAGGCGGGACGCCTGACGGGATTGCCCCGCATTTTTACCTTTGAACCACTGTAACGATATTTTTTGGAGTGATCTGACATGGCAAAAATTCTGGTCGTGGACGATGTGCAGGACGCGGTCAACCTGATTCGCCGTATCCTGGAGAAGAAGGGACACCAGGTGTTCGCCTTCACCGAGGAGGAGGACGCCCTCAACCACGCGCGCAGCGAGGAGATGGACCTGGCGGTGCTGGACATTAAGCTCAAGAAGATGAGCGGCATCGAGGTGCTCGAGGAGCTCAAAAAAATTACACCCTCCATCCGCGCCATCATGCTCACCGGCTATCCTACCATGGAAACCGCGCAGGAGTCCCTCAAGCTGGGCGCCAACGAGTACTGCGTCAAGCCCATCGACAAGGAAGAACTGGAGGAGAAGGTGGCCAAGGTTCTGGCAGAGGGCTGACTGCCTCTCCGGCCGGCGCCGTTCAGGGGTGCGCGGCGCAGGTGAGGTCGGCCAGGTAGTAGAAGTAGCGCTGTACGAAGCGCCCCGAGACGACTTCCGCCAGGGGGAACGCCAGGTCGTCACCGCTCATGAAGCGGCCGGAAAAGGCCATGAAGACATTGCGCGACAGCGTGGTGATCTTCTCTCCGATGTTCAGGTGGTCGACGAGGCCCGGGGGGGTGCCGTGCAGCCGGCAGCGGATAGGCCGCACATCGAACAGCATGCAGCTCCCGTTATCGCTCAAGGGGCAGAGAATTTTTTCGCAGGTGTAGGCCTCGGCCAGCGGCTCCAGTCGGGCCTTTCCGTCCCGGCCCATGTTGCGGCGCAGGCTGTTGATGCGCTTGTACGCGCCGGCGGCCCGGTGGATGACTTCCGAACGGCGCAGGGAATTGAGCGAGCGGTTCATGTTGTTGAGCAGGAAAATAGCTTCTATGAGCTGCAGTTCGAAGTAGTCGTAGCAGCAGTCTTCGTTTCCCTTCCCGCAGGCGATCCGGCCGGCAGCGGGGGACTTTGCCGCCGCCTGGTCGATTTCCGAAAGCAGGTGGTCGAATTCCTTGAAATAGGCGCTCAGGTCCACCACACTGCGGCTTTCCAGCGAGGGCTCACGGATCTTGAGCTGTCCGCTTTTCTTGCCATACTTCTTGAGCAGGCGCCACTGGCTGTAGTTGGTGGGCTTGGCGCGCGTTTTTTTGAGCTTCTTGGAGGCCACCTTCATGCCCAGTCCGCGGCGGATGAGGTATGATGTCACGAAAGTCCCTGTGCGGCCGATGCCGTGGCGGCAGTGCACAAGTACTTTCTTCCCCAGGTAGATGGCCTCGTCCAGCCATGCCAGGGCCTTTTCCATGTCCTCCATATCCGGGGCACACTCGTCGGGAATGGGAAGGTAGTAGACCTCGAATCCGCTCTTCTCTTCGATTTCGTGCAGGTCGCAGAACTCTCCGCACAGGTTGACGATGGCGTCGATGCCCTGGGCCCTGATGCGGTCCAGGTCGTCGTAGGACATGGGGGCATGTCCCACCGCCAGGTCATCCGTTATCCACGTCACTTCATAAGCCATGAAAAATCGGTTCCTCTCTTATTCGGTTTCCCCGAAATGGTATCGTCCCGCCATGAACTCCTCCACGTAGCCATCGATGGGGTCTGCGCCCCTGAGGTACATGTCCATCAGCCGTGTGGCCCCCAGCAGTCGGCCGAGCATGTCCAGCCGGTCCTCGAGTTGTTCGCGGGAAACGTTCTTGATTTCGGCGTCGACCAGGTCCCCCTTTTTCTGAACGACGAATCCCAGGTGGTCCAGCACCCCCGTAATGAAATCGGCGCGCCGGCTGCGCCCGTCGAAGTCACCCCCTCCGCCGGTGAAGCGGAACAGCACGTAGTTGTCCGCCTTCTCGTCGCCGCACACGCTGTCCACGATCACGAAGTGGTAACCGAACTTCAGGTTGAGGTTCAGGTAGTCGTGGGACACAATGGCGTAGCTGGCCAGCAGCGTGGAGTTCTTGCTGATCATGCCGCCGCCCATGGCGATGTTGTCGAACTGGTCCCAGTCGAAGTGGCTGAAGCCCGACCAGTGGATATCGGGGTGGCTGAGCCCTTTCCACAGGGCCCGCATGGGGGTGCTCAGGATTTCATCGGGCCCGATCTCCTTGGTTTCCGGACCCGTCTGCGCCAGTCCCCCGCCCACGTCCAGCATGTAAAAGAGCATGGGGATGTGGGAGACGAACTTCTTGGTGTTGCGGGTCTTGCGGGGGCTGCGGTTGCCCAGCGAAAACATCTCTTGGACCGCCTTTTCGTGGGAAAAGCGGATGATGTCGTGCAGTGAACGGCAGTTTTCAGGTGTGAAGTCCGGGGATTCAGGGTCCACCAGACGCAGCGGTGAAATGAAACTGATGATGTACGACAGCCGGCGGGTCAGGGGGCTGTCGGCGGTCAGGTCCCGCCGCACGCACGCTTCTGTCATCAGTTCCTCCACCACACCCTCGTAAATCCGCCCTGCGTCGGCGTGTACCGTGACCTGCATGCCCGTTTCGAGCCGATCCAATGCGTCTCCGATGTTGACCACCATAGGCACTCCGAATTCCCTGGCCACCGAGGCGAAGTGCCCGGCACTGCTGCCGGTGGCGGTGACCACGGCGTTGACGCGGTCCAGCACCTTGACGTAGTGGGGCGAGGCGTTGCGGGCCACGAAGACACAGTCCTGCGGCAGGTCGCCCAGGCCCTCCCCCTGTCGGTGGCGGTATACGCGGCCGGCGCCTACCCCTGACGAGGCCCGCAGGCCGCCCTCGACGATCACCGGGTTTTGGGGTTCGATCAGGGCGCACTCGTTCGCACCGTCGGCCGGGCTGTCGGCGGCCAACGGCCGGGACTGCAGGATATACATCGATCCCTGTCGGTCGGTGCACCACTCCACGTCCTGGGGCGCGCCGTAAAAAGCTTCGAGCCGCCGCCCCCATTGTGCCAACCGAAGGACCTGCTCCGGTGCCAGGCAGGCTTCGCGGGCCCTTTGCGGCGGGACCGCCTCGATTGTCGTGGTGCCGTCGGCGTTGGCCGTGAATCGCCGGGTCTTATCGGCGATGTTTTGCCCGGTGATGCGTAAAGGTTCCTCCCGGCTCACCTGGAAGATATCCGGCGAGGCTTCGCCGCTGACCAGCAGTTCCCCGAGGCCCCAGATGGCGTGGATGGCCAGGTGATCTTCCCTTCCGCTGTCACGGGCCAGGGTGTACATGACCCCGCTGGCGCGGGCGTCGATCATCTCCAGGATCAGCACCGCCATGGGTGTCTCGAAATCGGCCAGACCGTAGTTGACGCGGTAGAAGATGGAACTGGCCGTGTACTTGCTGGCGATCACCTTCCGGTAGGCATCCAGCAGGTTTTCGGGCCGCACGTTGAGCACTGTCCGGTACTGGCCGGCAAAGGACGACTGCGTGTCTTCGGCCACAGCGCTGCTGCGAACGGCCAGCCGCACGGGGCGCCCGTCGGGCCAGATAGCGGCCATGCGGTCCCGGATTTCTTCCGCCACTTCTTCCGGCACCTCGGCTTCCAGAACCAGCCGGCTGAGGTCTTGGGCCGTGCCCTCCAGCGATTCGTCCGAGTGGATGTCCAGCCGCGACAGGCGGTCCTGGATGATTTCGCGCAGCCCATTGTACTCCAGCAGGTAGTTGAAGGCGTTGGTGGTGATGACGAAACCCGGCGCAGTGGGCAGGCCCAGGCCGTTTTTTACCTGGGCCAGGTGGAAGGCCTTTCCGCCGGCGATCTGCCCGGCCTCCTCGGGAAGGTCTTTCAGCCCCAGCGTGAAAGGCGGTGAGAACTCGAAGGGCGGCGGCGCCAGCATGAAGCGGATGTAGAAGTCGAACTTGCGGAAGTAGTCCCGCAGGTTGACGTAGCGGGCGCCCGACAGCAGGTCCAGATCCTCGACAATGCGCGATACGCACGCCGAAAGCGCTTCGTACTTGCGGATGATGACTTCCAGATCCACCCGCTCGTGGTCGTAGTGTATGTGCTCAATGTCGGCGATCAGTTCGTGGGCCTGCTTGTCACTGGCCAGCAGCGACTTGAAGGCCTCGTATTTCTTTCGCAGGACCGTGCCGGGAAAAAACACCTGGTAGGTCCAGTGCCGGAACAGGTTTCTCAGGTACATGCGCAACCCCTGTCGATATGGTCACCTTTTTATCTGGACATCAACTGTAAACCAAGCGTTTCGAACTTTCAACTGTAGTTGTGGCCCACGTCGGGGCAATCGCGGGCAACGCCTGTCATGGTGGATGCGGGGCTTCTTTGTGGGGGCGTGCCCGAATTTTCGAGGGGCGGGCAGGTGTCGTCCGCATAGTTGGCGAACCGGCGGGCTATGCTGCTTCCGGCTGCCCTGAGGCGCATCTGCACGGGGGCGAACTGGATTCGGTGGGCCGCAGCTGGAGAACCGGCGGGAAAGGGCGCACGGGCCGGCATCGCTTTAGGAAAGGCGGGCTGTCTGAGCACGGGCGCTACCCTGCCTTTTGCGGTCTGGAGACCGCTGCGCGGATCGGCCCGCGCTTTTGGGGCCCCTGGCCGGGCCCGTTTGTTTCGGACAGGATCGAGGATTTGTCGATCCGGTAGATTCTGTCCGAAATTTTTCCGGCCGCGTGGGATCCCGACAGTATTCGGGTTAGTGAATTATTTAAGGACGTCCCCCCTCGTTGGCGGACTGCAGGATACAATGCAGCAGCACGTTGGCGCCGGCC
This sequence comes from Desulfobacteraceae bacterium, assembly GCA_027061725.1. Lineage (GTDB taxonomy): Bacteria > Desulfobacterota > Desulfobacteria > Desulfobacterales > JALSRD01 > JALSRD01. The sequence goes on along the minus strand of JAMOVG010000359.1, from coordinate 8,797 downwards.
TCGCAATCCTCCCAGGAGGTCTTTTCCACCTCCACGTGGCTGCGCCCGCCGATGCTGGGCACGAAAATCATGGCCGTGGGCGCCACCTGGTTCATGTAGCTGGCGTCATGGCCCGCGCCACTGACCATGTGCAGGCTGGGGTAGCCCAGGGCCTCGGCGTTGTCCAGCACGCGCTGCACCAGTTTTTCGTCGAAGGGTGAGTGCTGAACGCGCCAGGTCTCCTCGATGCGAATGGGGCAGCCCCGGCGCCGGGCAATGGTTTCCAGGTCCCCGCGCAGCTTGTCCCAGGCGTCCAGCGCCAGTTCGTCGTCCCAGGAGCGGATGTCCACGGTGAAGTGCACTTTGTCCGGGATGATGTTGCGCGAGTTGGGGTAGTTCTGGATCTCGCCTACCGTGGCCACCATGTTGCCGCCCATGCGGGCCGGCAGCTCTTCGACCTTGAGGATCATCTCGGCGGTGGCGCACAGGGCGTCGTGGCGGCCCTCCATGGGCGTGGGGCCCACCTGGTTGGCCTCGCCCTCCAGGTAGACGTCGTACCAGTGCAGGCAGACGATGCCCTTGGGCGCACCGATGGTCTTGCCCTCGCGCTCCAGGATGGGGCCCTGTTCGATGTGATACTCGTAGTAGGCGTGCACGGGCCACTTTTTGGCGGGCGCGTCGCCCTTGTAGCCGATGCGGATGAGCTCGTCCTCGAAGCGCTTGCCCTCGATGTCGGTGCGGTCATAGGCCCAGTCGCGCTCCAGGGCGCCGGCCCAGACCCCCGACGACACCATGGCCGGGGCGAAGCGCGAGCCCTCCTCGTTGGTCCAGTCCACGATGTCGATGGGCCGCTCGGTCTCGATGCCGTGGTCGTGCAGAGTGCGCAGCACTTCCAGCGCCCCCATGACCCCCAGGATGCCGTCGAAGCGGCCGCCCTTGGGCTGCGAGTCGATGTGCGACCCGCTCATCACCGGGGCCAGGTCGCTGCTGCGACCCGGCCGGCGTCCGAAGATGTTGCCCATCTCGTCAATGGTCACTTTCAGATCCAGCTCTTTTAACCAGCGCACGAAGAGGTCGCGGGCCTGCTTGTCCTCGTCGGTGAGGGTCAGCCGCTGCACGCCCCCCCCGGGGGTGGCGCCGATCCTGGCCATTTCCTCCAGGGTGCTGCGCAGGCGTTTGCCGTCGATTCTCAAATTTTTCAGATCCATGGGTTCACCTCTTTTTTAGAATCCCTCGAAGGGTTCGCGCTTGACGAAGCGGCCGCGGCCGACCTCGCCCACGAACTCCATCTGTTCGCCGTTCCAGCGGGCCACCTTTTTGCCCCTCGAGTAGACCAACTGCGGCATGCCCGTGATCTCGAAGCCCTCAAAGGGCGTGTAGTCCACGTTCATGTGCAGCTTGCTCTGGGTGATGGTGAACTTCTGCTCGGGGTCGAAGACCACGATATCGGCATCCTTGCCCACGGCGATTTCGCCTTTGTCCTTCAGGCCGAACATGCGCGCCGTGCCGGTGCTCAGTACATCCACCATGCGCTCCAGGCTGATGCGTCCCTTGACCACACCCTCGGAATGCAGCAGGATCAGCAGGGTCTCGATGCCCGGCGCGCCGTTGGGGATCTTCTTGTAGTCGTCCTTGCCGAACATGTCCTTCTTGCCGACAAAGTCGAACGGGCAGTGGTCGGTGGCCACCACCTGCAGGTCCCCGCCCTTGAGGCCCTGCCACAGGGCGGCGTTGCTCTCGGCGGTGCGCAGGGGCGGCGACATGACGTACTTGGCGCCATTGAAATCCGGCTCCTTGTAGCGTTCCTCGTCGAGCAGCAGGTATTGGGGGCACGTTTCGGCAAAGACGTCGATCCCGCGGTCGCGGGCCTCCTTGACCTTCCACAGCCCCTCCTTGGAAGACAGGTGCACGATGTAGATGCGCGAACCGGTCAGCTCCACCATCTTGACGGCGCGGGCAATGGCTTCCTCCTCGGCGATGTTGGGGCGGCTGACGGCGTGGTAATAGGGCGCCAGCTTGCCCGCCTTTTCCAGCACCTCGTTCATATGCTGGATGATGTAGACGTTTTCAGCATGCACCTGCACCAGGCCGCCGTACTTCTTGGTCTCTTCGAGCAGCTTGATCATGGTGGCGTCGTCCACGCGGAAGTCGTACACCATGAAAATCTTGAAGCTGGGCGTGCCGTACTCCTGGCAGGCTTTTTTGACCTCTTCGATGACCTCCGGCCGGGGGTCCATGACCGCCGGGTGCAGCGAGTAGTCCACCACGGCCTTGCCCTCGGCCCAGGATTTCTTGCGCTCGATGGCCTCCAGCAGGGTCTCGCCCTTCTGCTGCAGGTCGAAGTCGACCACCGTGGTCACCCCGCCGCAGGCGGCGGCGACGGTGCCGCTCTCGTAGTCATCCTGGGCGTGGGTGCCCATAAAGGGCATGGAGATGTGGGTGTGCGGATCGATGGCGCCGGGCAGGAGATACTTGCCGGCGGCGTCTACGACCTCGTCTGCCGGATAGTCCAGGTTGCTGCCGATGGCCGTGATGCGGTCGCCCTCGGCGTAGACATCGGCCTTGGTGCGGCCCGTGGCGCTGACGATGGTGCCTCCTTTAAACAGTACACTCATTTGGCCCCTCCTTTGTAAACGGCTCGTATTGGATCTCCTTTTCCAGGCTCGGGTCCATTACCGGCGTTTCGTTGCGCCGCCAGCCCCGGGGCATGGCTTTGTAAGTGATCAGGTCGGTGACGGGACAGACGAACTGGCACAGCATGCAGCTCAGGCACTTGTTCTCGTCCAGGACGGGGCGCCGGTTCTCGCCGTCCCACGTAATGGCCTGTCCGGCGGCGTCGCGGCAGACGATGTAGCACTGGCCGCAGCCGATGCAGCGGTCCACATCGTACTGGGTGACCCCCTGCCTTTCAAGGTCGAAGTGGTCGGTTTCGTGCAGGTGGGGCAGGGCTTTGCCCACCAGTTGGGACACGCTGGTGACCCCCTTGCGGGCCATATAGTCGCCGAGGCCCTCGATCATGTCCTCCACGATGCCGTAGCCGTAGTGCATGATGCCGGTGGTCACCTGGATCGTGGAACTGCCTACCAGGATATACTCCAGAGCGTCGATCCAGGTTTCTATGCCGCCGATGCCCGAAAGCGGCAGGCCCAGTTCCAGGCACTTGGCCATGGAAGCGATGAAGTTCAGGCCGATGGGTTTGACGGCCGGCCCCGAGGTGCCGCTGATGGCGCCCTTGCCGAACACGTTGGGCCGCGGCACGAAGTCGTCGAGCCCGATTTCCGAGATGCCGCGCACCGTGTTGATGGCGCTGATGGCATCGGCGCCGCCCTTTTTGGCATACAGCGCCGGTTCGGTCATGTCGGTGATGTTGGGGGTCATCTTGGCCATCACCGGGATGGAGACATTCTTCTTGACCGCCTCGGTGAAGCGTTCCAGCAGGTGGAAAGCCTGTCCCACCTTGTGGCCGGAACCCTCGATGCACATGTGGGGACACGAAAAGTTGAGCTCCAGCATGTCGGCCCCGTTGTCCTCGGCCACCTTGGCCAGGTACACCCACTCGTCCTCGAAGAAACCCATGATGCTGGCGATGATGCGGTGGTCGGGGTAGTGCTTCTTGAGGTACAGGATGTCGATCAGGTTGTCCTTGAGGGGGCGGTCGGAGATCTGTTCGACGTTCTGCACAGCCATTTCTTTTTTGCTGCCGTAGTGCACGCAGTGCATGCGCGGCGAGGGGTGGATGATGGGCAGACGGTCGGAGTTGAGGGTCTTGAAGACCACGCCGCTCCAGCCGGCCTCGAAGGCGCGGGCCACCATCTCGGCAGAGTTGGAGACCGGCGACGAGGACAGCAAAAACGGGTTGATAAAGGTAATACCGCAAAAATCTATGGACAGGTCGATATTGTTTGCCACCGGGATTCCTCCTATTGGGTCAGATAGTCTTTGATGGCCCGTGCGGCCACCTTGCCGTCCTGCACGGCCTGGACCACCAGTGCCGGTCCGCGCACGATGTCGCCGCCGGCGAAGATGCCTTCCACCGAAGTCCTGCCGGTATCCGGGTCCACCTCGATGAGGCGCCGGTCGTTGACCTTGACGCGCGGGTACCAGGCCGGAGAATCGTCGGGCGCCTGGTTGCCGATGGCTTCGATCACCAGGTCGGCGGGCAGCACCCACTCGGAGCCCTCGACGGCCTCGGGGCGGCGTCGACCCGAGGCGTCGGCCTCGCCCAGGCGCGTGCGCACCAGTTTAAGGCCGCTGATGCGGCCGCCGTCGGTGACGTAGTCCACGGGTTGGTTGAGCAGCAGGAAATGCACGCCGGCCTCCTGGGCCTCGATGCGTTCATCCGGTTCGGCCGGCATCTGGGCGTAGGAGCGGCGGTAGACCAGGTAGACGTCGGCGGCGTCCAGACGGGCGGCGGCGCCGATGCAGTCCATGGCCACGGAGCCGCCGCCAATGACGGCTACTGTCCTGCCGGCCACGGCGTCCCTCATTTCGGCGAAACGTCCGTCGCGCAGCGCGGCCAGGAAGTCCACCGACGACCACAGCCCCTTAATGGCCGGCCGTTGTTTTTTGAGGCTGGCGGCCTGCCAGAGGCCCGGTGCCAGGAAAACCGCGCTGTATCCCTCGGCCAGCAGTTTCTCGGCGTCGCGCTGTCCGTTGACGGGGTGGTTGCATTTAAATTCCACTCCCAGGGCGCGCACGTCGTCGAGTTCACGGTTCAGAAAATCCTGGCTGCAGCGGTAAGACACCACGCCGTAGCGCAGCACGCCGCCGGGCTCCGGGCGGGCCTCGAAGACGGTCACGCCGAAACCCTCTTTGGCCAGTTCGGCCGCACAGCTCAGACCCGCCGGCCCCGAGCCCACCACGGCGACTTTTTGCGGCCGCGGGGCGCCTTTTTCCAGCACCTGGATGCCCTGGTGCCAGGCGTACTCCACCAGGAAGCGCTGGATTTTGCCGATGGCGATGGGGCGGTCGGCGCCCTCGGGGCACTCCTGCGACTTGAAGATGGCGCTGCACTTCTCCTCGCACAGGCGTGCCGTGGGGCACAGCACCCCGCAGGCGGCTCCCAGGATGTTGTTGTGTTTGATAGTGCGCACCGCGCCGGTGATGTTTTTGAAGCGCAGCTTGCGGATGAAGCGGCCGGGGTCGGTTTCGGCCGGGCAGCCGGCCGAGCAGGGTGCGTCGTGGCACAGCAGGCAGCGGTCGGCCTCGGCGATGGCCTGAGCCAGATCGAAGCCTTTCTCCATGGGTTCGAAATCAGCAGGTGTGCTCAAAATAAACCTCCTTGAATTGGAAAAGAATTCCCCCCTGCCCGATCGTGGGGCGGCGGTTACCGGTCTGTGGGCCCCAGAAACAGGACACGGCTTCGAGGGCGGATGATCTGCCCCCCTCGCCGCCGGTTTACAGTTGTGATCTTAGGGGGAACCGCGGTCGATGTCAAGGCCTAATTGGGTGAATTTCGACGAAATAAGTCATGATTTGAGCTATATACTGCGAAAACAGAAAAAAAAAGTGCCAAATAATAACGGCATCTATAAGTCGGGACTTGATTTATTGTTTGCCTTGTGATTTATCTGCCGAATCGAATTCAGACCGCAAACGGCGGCCAAATCGCCGCCTGTTTCACTCCCGGGGCCGGGCCGCCGGCCCGCAGGCCCTGGTGCCCGAAAAACGAGGAGGAAATGACCCATGACAAGAATCGTCCGATGTGCGCACATCCAGGCATCCAATGCCCGATCCGAGGGGTCGCCGGCCGAGATCAAGGCGGCCATGATCGAAAAACACATTCCGCTCATTGAAGAGGCCGGCAAACAGGGCGTCAACGTCCTGTGCCTGCAGGAGATTTTCCACGGCCCCTATTTCTGTTGCGAGCAGGACACCAAGTGGTACGGCACGGCCGAGGAGGTGCCCGGCCCCATCACGGCCCGCATGGCCGAATACGCCCGCAAGTACAAGATGGTCATGATCGTGCCTGTTTACGAGATGGCCATCGAGGGTGTCTACTACAACACGGCCGCCGTCATCGACGCCGATGGCAGTTATCTGGGCAAGTTCCGCAAGGTGCACATTCCCCACACCTGGCCGGGGTTTTGGGAGAAGTTCTACTTCAAGCCCGGCAACCTGGGATTCCCGGTGTTCGAGACGGCCTACGCCCGGATCGGGGTTTTCATCTGTTACGACCGCCACTTTCCCGAGTGTGCCCGCATCCTGGCCCTCAACGGCGCCGAGATCCTTTTCAACCCCTCGGCCACCACGGCCGGCAAGTCCCAGTACCTGTGGGAACTGGAGCAGCCCGCCCAGGCCGTGGCCAACGGAGTGTTCATCGGGGCCAACAATCGCGTGGGACTGGAGAAACCCTGGGAATTCGGCCGCTTTTACGGCTCCAGTTATTTTGTCGATCCCCGGGGGGAGATGCTGGCCAAGGGGTCGGAGGACGCCGACGAGGTAGTGGTGGCGGACCTGGACCTGGAACTGATCCGTGAGGTGCGTGACGGTTGGCAATTTTTCCGGGATCGGCGCCCCGAGATGTACGACGAGATTTGCGACTACCTGCCCTGACGGCATCGGTGGGCCGGCGGTACAGAGTTTCTTAGGCCTTTGACGCCGCCGGCGGCCGGAGCGGGCGGAGACGGCCGGGTCTCACAGCCCCCCGGCATGGCAATTATCATTCACAGGAGGAATGCAAATGGGCATTGTCAGAGAGGTCGATGGTCGGTTCGAGTTGACACAGGAACTGCCGCGAAGCCAGTTCTACAACAAGGACTTGGCCCCGGTTCGCCTGGAGAAGCGCACCTGGGGCTACTACGAATACTTTGCCATGTGGGTGGGCATGAGCGTCTGTGTGCCGACATGGATGCTCGGGGCCAGCATGATCGCGGCCGGTTTCGACTGGCTGACGACGATTCTTACGATTTTCCTCGGCAACGTCATCGTGCTGATTCCCATGATCCTGGATTCCTTCGCGGGAGCCAAGTACGGCATTCCCTTCCCGGTGTTTTTACGGTCGGCTTTCGGCCTTTTCGGGGCCAATATTCCGGCCCTGTTGCGGGGCATTATCGCCTGCGGGTGGTTCGGCATCCAAACAATGATCATGGCCTACGCCATCGACGGAATCATCATGAAACTGGCCCCGGCGTACGGTAATCTCAACGGAACGGTGCCGTTTTTCGGCCTCCAGACCCACGTTGTGATCTCTTTTCTGGCGTCGTGGCTGATGACGGTCATTATCTGCTACGTTTCGCCGCCCTGGAAAGCCTCTCCCGGTATCCGCTGGCTCAACAACTTGGCCTCGCCCATTCTGCTGCTCATCGGCCTGATGTTGCTCTTCTGGGCGGTGTCCAAGGCCGGCGGGTGGGGACCGATCTTTCACCAGCCACGCACGGCGCCGTGGTCCAAGTGGCCGGCCTTCCTCACGGCCATGGTCTCCTACTGGTCCACGCTGGCGCTCAACATCCCGGACCTGACACGCTTCGCCCGCAATCAGAAGGTTCAGTACCTGGGCCAGGCCCTGGGGCTGCCGCCCACCATGACGGCCTACTCGTTCTTCGGCGTAGCGGTCACCTCGGCTACCGTCATCATTTACGGGGAGGCCATTTGGGACCCGGTCAAACTGATGATCAAGACAGGTAGCCCGTTTTACATCTTCGTTGGGCTGATTTTCGTCATCCTGGCCACCCTGACGACCAACATCACGGCCAACATGGTTTCTCCCATCAACGACTTCATGAACCTGGCCCCCAAGAAGCTCAACTGGGAGCGCACCACCATCATCATCGCCCTGATCGGTGTGCTGATGCAGCCGTGGAAGTTCCTGGCTGACCCCAAGGCTTACATCTGGACCTGGCTGCTTGGGTACGGCGCCTTTACCGGCGGGATCGCCGGGGTGGTCATTTGCGACTACTGGATCATCCGCAAGCAGCGGCTCAAGTTGCTTGAAATCTATGAAGACAACGGCCTCTACAAGTTTGCCGCAGGCACGACCAGCTGGTTCGCCGTATTCTATGCCATGGTGCTGGTGGTGGCCACCATCCTGCTCTGGAATGCTGGCGCGATTCTCGGCCAGGGCTGGCCGGCGACACTGACCACCCTGGTGCTGGTGGTGGGACTCCTATCGGGGGTGTGGCTGTATGTCAGTCGGGCCAAGGGGGTCAATTTCGCCGGCATGCTGGCGCTGTACACCGGTATCGTCGGTTCGCTGCTGCTGGCCAAGTACAGCACGGCCCTGTCACAGTGGACCTGGTTCACGGGGGCCATTATCGGCTACATCGCCTACTGGGCGCTGTACCGGGGGTGGTACGAGAAATACTTCCCGGCTGTTCCCGAGAAAGACGTGTGATTTGGTGATCGATTCACCTGACGGTTGAGGCCGGCCATGAACCCGTATGTGAAAATCTCCCTTGTACTGGTGTGTTTCGGGGTCTTTCACAGTCTCACGGCCAGGCCCGCCGTCAGGGGAGCCGTCTGCGGGAGGCTGGGCATCGGCCTGTTGCCTTACACCGTGGGGCGCACGCTGGTCTCCTTCTCCCTGCTGGTCCTGTCGCTGGTGGCCCTGTTCCGATACGCGCCCGGCACCCCGCGGCTCTTTCGGCCTATCTACGGGCTGCCGGCCCTCGTCCCGACCCTTTTCGCCATCTGGATCGCCGGGTCGGCGCTGGGGCAGGTGGCCCGGAGTGGCCGCTTGCCCCAGGTGTTCGGTCTGAAGGACTCCCCCAAGGTCTTTTTCTACTCCGGGGCTTACAGCCTCTGCCGCCACCCCATGTACGCGGGCTGGCTGATCGCCAGCTGGGGGATCCTGTTGAGCAAACCCTACCTGCTTACCGTG
>JAMOVG010000358.1 GCA_027061725.1 Desulfobacteraceae bacterium | reverse complement strand
TCTCCGCTGGATATCCGTGAGCGCCAGTTCCGGCTGCGCTTCCGGGGCTTTGATGTGCGCGAGGTGGACGAGTTTCTCGAGGAAATCGCCGAAGTGGTCGCCTCCCTGACGAACCGCAATGCAAACCTCGAAAACGAAATCCGCAAGCTCAGAGCCGAACTGGAAGAGCGGCGGGATCGGGAATCGGCGCTGACCCGCGCCCTGAAAGAGTCCCACGGCACCATCGAAAAGATGAAGAGCAACGCCCAGCGTTCGGCCGAACTGATCGTTTCCGAAGCCGAGGTGCGGGCCGAGCGGATCCTCAACCGGGCCCACAACCGACTGGCCCAGCTGCACGAAGACATCGCCGGCCTCAAGCGCCAGCGCGTCCAGATCGAATCGCAGATCCGTGCCATCCTCGAAGCCCACGGCAAACTGCTGGACGTCTCCACCGAGGAGATGGCGGCTGCCGAGGAGGACTTCGCCAAGCTCAAATTCCTCAAGAAAGTTCCCTGATCCCGCACCCAACGCCGGCGCCGCCTCTTTCCTGCGCATTCCTTCCCTCCGCGCACACGCTCGTGCCTGCCCGCATATGACTTCGGCCTCCCCGGCGCCGACTCCATCCCTGCGCCCTTTTTCCTAAAGATTGGCCTCTTCCATCCGAAAATGAAGTTGTGAAGGGGATTGCGCAGCGGACACCCGACACACACCCCAGATACATTCCAACAGGAGTTTCGAATGGCCAAAATCGATGCCTTTTTCAAATTGATGCACGACCAGGGGGCGTCGGACCTCCACCTGGTCGCCGGTCAGCCGCCTGCACTGCGCATCAACGGTGAGATGGAGCGCGTGAAGTACAAAGTCCTCGACAGCGACGACCTGCGGGAAATGCTCTACGAAATCGCCCCGGAGGAAAAAATCAAAATCTTCGAGGAAAAGGGCGACCTGGACTTCGGTTACGAAATTCCCAACGTGGCCCGCTATCGCGCCAACTTCTTCATGCAGCGCAACGGCGTGGCGGCCGTCTTCCGTGAAATCCCCAGCAAAATCCTGACCCCCGAGCAACTGGGACTGCCGCCGGTGATGACCAAGCTGGCCATGCTGCCCCGTGGACTGGTGCTGGTCACAGGCCCTACCGGCAGCGGTAAGTCCACTACCCTGGCAGCCATCATCGACGTGGCCAACCGTCGTCGCAAGGATCACATCATCACCATCGAAGACCCCATCGAGTTTGTGCACCAGAGCAAGGGCTGCATCGTCAATCACCGCGAAGTCATGGTGCACACCAAGTCTTTTTCGGCTGCCCTGCGCGGCGCCCTGCGCGAAGACCCGGACATCATCCTAGTGGGCGAAATGCGGGACCTGGAAACCATCTCCCTGGCCATCGAGGCGGCCTCCACCGGCCACCTGGTTTTCAGCACGGTGCACACCACCAGCGCCGCCAAGACCCTGGACCGCATCATCGAGGTCTTCCCCTCCCACGAACAGGCCCAGATCCGCTCTACCCTGGCCGACGGCATCCGGGCCGTCATCGGCCAGACCCTGATGAAGCGCATCGACAAACGCGGCCGGGTGGCAGCCTTCGAGATCCTCATCGGGACACCGGCAGTGCGCAACCTGGTGCGCGAGGGCAAGACCCACCAAATCAACTCCATGATCCAGACCGGCAAGAAATACGGCATGCAGCTGCTGGACGACGCCATCATGGAGTTGTGCAAACAGGGCAAAATCAGTCCCGACGACGCCTACACGCGGGCCAACGAGAAAGCGCGCTTCCGCCCCCTGCTCACCGCACCGCCGGCGGATTTCACCGAAGTGTAGACGCGAAACATCCCCAATGGAAGAGATATCGCCATGAAAAAGCAGGAAGTCGACCAGATTCTGACCAACATGCTGGACGCCTATGAAAACGTGTCGGACCTCAACTTCACGGTGGGCAAATCCCTGCAGGTGGAGAGCGCCGGGGTCCTGCAGCCGGTGGACATGAAGCCCCCCTTTTCGGAGCTGTCCCCCTTTCAGACCGAGCGCATCGCCCTGAACCTGCTCAACGGCGACCGCCGCCTGACCGAATCGCTGCTCAGCCAGGGCTCCTGCGATCTGTCCTACACGCTGCCGGGCAAGGCCCGCTTCCGGGTCAACATCTTCTCCCAGAGCGGGCGCTACTCCATCGTGCTGCGCAAACTGGAGTCCAAAATCCCCACCATCAAAGACCGCGGGCTGCCCAAGAGCTTCTACGATATCGCCGAGGAAAAGAACGGCATCGTGCTGGTCACCGGCGCCACCGGCTCGGGTAAAACGACCTCGCTGGCGGCTATCCTGGACCAGATCAACGAGACCAAGTCGGTGCACGTGGTCACCCTCGAAGATCCGGTGGAATACCAGCATCCTCATAAAAACTCCACTTTCAACCAGCGGGAACTGGGCATCGACTTCGACACCTACGCCAACGGGCTGCGGGCCGCCCTGCGCCAGGCGCCCAAAGTCATCCTGGTGGGTGAAATGCGGGATCGCGAAACCGTGGAGATCGGGTTGACGGCCGCCGAGACCGGACACCTGGTCTTCAGCACCCTGCACACCTCCGACGCCGGTCAGACCATCAACCGCATCCTGGGCATGTTCTCCACCGAGGAGGAGCGCCAGGTCCGCATCCGCCTGGCCGATTCGGTGCGCTGGATCGTGGGGCAGCGCCTGCTGCCCAAGGTCGGCGGCGGACGGGTGGCGGCCTTCGAGATCCTGCGCTCCAACATCCGCGTCAGGGACTCCATCCTGCACGGTGAGTCCGAGGGCAAAACCTTCTACGAAATCATGCAGGCCGGGCACCCCTTCGGCATGACGACCTTCGATGACTACATCGTGGGTCTCTTCGAGCGCGGCCTGATCACCGAAAAGACGGCCATGGCCTATGCTTCGCGCAAGGCCATCGTGGGCCGCGGCATCGACACCGTCAAGAGTGCACGGGGCGAGTCGACCTCCGATATCGAGAACCTGGCCATCGACCGCGAATACGACCGAAACCACATCTGACGGGCCGGAGGAAAAACAAGCCATGGAAATCGTCTGTACCAGCTGCAAAAGCAAACTGCGCATACCGGACCCCAAGCTGCCGCCGGGCAAATCCGCATCCCTGCGATGCCCCAAGTGCAAAACACGGCTGCAGATAAAGGCCGGGGAAACGCAGGCTTCGCCGGTAGCCGCCAACGCCGGGGACCCACCAGCGGATCGGGTGCTCACGGCCGAGGAACTCATGCAGGAGGCCTTGGCCGCCGAACCGGCCTCTTCCGAGGACCTTATGCGCGAGTCCTTCGAATTGGCACGCCTAGGCGGCAAGACCGCCCTGCTCTGCGAGCCCCACACCGCGGCCCGCGACAGCCTCAAGGCCACCCTGGAAGCCATGGGCTACTTCACGGTGGAGGCCGAAGACACGCGCCACGCCCTGCGGCGCATGCGTTACCACCTCTTTGACCTGGTGATCATCAACGAAAATTTCGACGCCGCCGACCCCGACGCCAACGGCGTGCTGATCTACCTGCGATACGCCGAGATGAACGTGCGCCGCAACATGTTCGTGGTCATGCTCACCAAGCGTTTCCGCACCCTGGACCAGTTGACGGCCCTGAGCAAAAGCGTTAACCTAATCGTCAACTCGCGCCATGCCGACAACCTGCAGGACATCCTGTCGCGCAGCATGACCGACAATGAGCGCTTCTACGACGTGTTCATGGCTTCAATGAAGAAACTGGGCAAGGTGTGACCGACGAGCAGAAAATAGACGGCAGCGGGGGCGGGCGATACACCTGCGCGCACTACCGTGAAGAGATGCTGCTGCTGAGTTTGGAGCGGCGCCGAAACGACCCTTCCCTCTCCAGTCAGGAGCGCGCGCTCCTGACCGCCGAGATCGACCGCCTGCGACGCCGGCTGGACATGCAATGACGATCCGCCGGCGCCCCGTCAGTCGAGCATTTCCGCAGCAATAATCCGCAGCCCCTCCAGCGTGAGATCAGGTTCCACGGCCTCGATGGTTTCCGAGACGCACTGCATCAGCCCTGCCAGCCCCCCGGTGGCAATGACGCGCGGGTTGCCTCCCATCTCCGCCTGCATGCGGCGCACCATGCCGTCCACCAGGCCGGCGTAGCCGAAAATGATCCCCGATTGAATACTGGCATGGGTGTCGCGGCCCACCACGGCCGGCGGCGGCTGGAAAATCTCTACCCGGGGCAGCTTGGAGGCCTTTTGGAAAAGCGCCTCGGCGGCAATCATGATCCCCGGGCTGATGGCCCCGCCCAGGTAGGCGCCTTCGGAGGAGATGGCGTCGAAGGTGGTGGCCGTGCCGAAATCGATGACGATCAGGCTGCGCCCGTAGCGCCGGTAGGCGCCCACGGCATTGACGATACGGTCGGCCCCTACTTCGGCCGGGTTGAGCGTGTCGATGACGATGCCGGTGAAGGTGCGCGGGTCTACCCAGAAGGGATCGTGGCCTAGATACTTGCGGCAGAAAGCGTCCAGGCTGGGGACCAGGGGCGGCACCACGCAGGAGATGACCGTGCGTCTGATGTCCTGCGGATCGATGGCGCCGGCCGCGAGAAGACTTCCGGCCACCACGCTGAACTCGTCGGCGGTAGTGTTGCGCTGGGTGTGGATGCGCCAGTCGTGCACCAGCACTTGCCCGTCGTAAACCCCCATGACGATGTTGGTGTTGCCCACGTCGATGACCAGCAGCATGTTTCCCTCCCTGTGGTGTGGTTTCCGCGGGCGCTCCGCGGCCGCATGAACCTGTAGCCGTCCCCGCTGGGTCGGGATCTCCGGCGGGCGGCGCACCGGCCTCACCGGACGCCCAGGGTAACCGTGAACAGCCCGGGAGTGGCGCTGAGCAGCTCGGCCTCCGGCGGCAGGTCGATCACCGCCCGCCGCACGTAGACACCGGCTCTCAAACCGGCCAGATCGAGATACACCCGAGAAGGCAAATCTGCGCGCAGGGTCTCCAGAAGGTTCTCGGCCGCCCGGATCTGAAGCGTCACCGTTTTCGGCGAAACCGACCACCCCATCCGGGTGCCGCGCACACCGACGGGCACGCCCTCGAAAATGCGCGTCACGATCCGCGGACTCAGCGTGATGTGCGCCACCACGTGCCCATCGGGCACCAGCGGTGTGATAACGGCAGGCAGGTCCAGGCGCGTCTCACGCACGAAGGAAGCCCCGGCGTCGGTCACTTTCACCGGCCGGGTGAAAACGCGGGTCATGGGATCGAGAAACGAGCGCGGGCCCTGCAGTTCCACCGCCGCAGGCTCCGGCCGGGCGTCGCCCACGGTGAAGCCCGGTGCCGGCCGCCCCTCGAGAGTAATCACCACGGGAACGCGTTTATAGACTTTCTCTTCGAGACGCACGACAAGACTGCGGGGCACGATATCCACCACCGCGACGCCGGCCGGCAGACGGATACACCGCTTCTCGATGTTCACTGTGTGAACGCCGGCCGACAGGCCGGCCAGCGAAGGCTCACAGCCCGGTGGCGGGGAGGCCGACATGTCCAAGAGCAGCCGCCACGGCCCCCTCACCCGCATGCGGATGCGCACCGCCGGCGAAGAGGCCAGGGCCAGTCCCCGGGGCGGCCGCCCCCAGGTCACGGTCAGGGGCATGTCCATTTCCCGGGGCACGTCTCCCGGCCACGCCGCCAGTGCCAGCATCATGACCACAGCGCCCGCCGCCAGCGCCGAAAGGGCCCTGCACAGACGGGCCATAGAAACAGCCTGGTTCATTACAGTCAAAAAGTACCGTCCGCCGTGGGCCGGCGATGAAAAGTGTGCCGCCGGCCGCATCGCCGGAGGGATTCAGGTTCTGCCAACCTCCCTGAGGGCATCAGCCAACTTCAGCGTCCGGCGTGTGGTAGCCACGTCGTGCACCCGCAGGATATGGGCGCCGTTAAGCGCACAGGCGGCCACCACCGCCTGGGTGCCGGTCTCCACGGCCGGATGATCCGGCGGCAGTGCCTCGTCGGGCTGCTCACTGAGCAGCTTGCGAATGAAGGCCTTGCGGGAGGGGCCCACCAGCAGCGGCACGTCCAGCCCGGCGAATTCGGGCAGTCGCGCGATAAGCTGCAGGTTGTGCGTGACGGTCTTGCCGAACCCGATGCCGGGGTCTACGATGATGCGCTCCCGGGCGATGCCGGCGTCTTGGGCGCGCTGCACGGCTTCGGCCAGGAATGCCACGATTTCGGCCACCACGTCCTCGTAGACCGGGTCGACCTGCATGGTGCGCGGCGTGCCGCGCATGTGCATCAGGATCACGGGAACACCGCGCTCGGCGGCCAGCGGTGCCATCTGCACGTCGGCCTGCAGCGCGCTGATGTCGTTGATCATGGCCGCCCCGGCATCCAGCGCCCGGCGGGCGACCCCGGCCTTGGTGGTATCGATGGAAATGGGCACGGGAATGCGGCCGGCCAGGGCCTCGATGACCGGCGCCACGCGACGCACCTCCTCTTCGGCGGGCACCTCGGGGGCGAAGGGACGCGTGGACTCCCCGCCCACATCCAAGATATCGGCGCCGGCCGCCACCAAGGCCTCCCCCTGGCGCAGGGCCGCCTCGGCGTCTAGATAGCGGCCGCCGTCGGAAAAGGAGTCCGGCGTGACGTTGAGAATCCCCATAATGCGGGTGCGCGGCCCTAACTCCAGGGCGTAACGTCCCCAGCGGATGGTGTAAGCTTTCATCGTGTCACCCGTCTTGCCGTGGCGGATCCTCCGGCGCCGTGGGTTCATCGGAGGCCTCCCCGTCCCGGTCGGCAGGTGCCTCAGCGGCGGCGTCCCCGGTTTTCCCGGAAGGCGCGTCTCCATCCGGGTCCCTCGGCGCAGCCTCTTTTTCACGGGAGGGCGCCTCTTCCGGCTCGGCCTCCTCTTCGCCGCCGGGGAACTCGAAGTCCGGCCGCATGGAACGAATCAGGTCATCGAGTTCCTTTCCCAGCACGGTTTCTTTCTCCAGCAGCAATTCGGCCAGTTTGTGCAGGATGTCCATGTTATCCTGCAGCACGGTCTTGGCCCGGTTGTAGGCCGTGGTCACCAGTTGGGACACCTCGGCATCGATGCGCTGGGCCGTGGCCTCGGAGTAGTCCCGGTGCTGGGCGATCTCGCGGCCCAGGAAAATCTGCTCTTCCCCGGCGTCGTACGACAGCGGCCCCAGATTTTCGCTCATGCCCCAGGAGCGCACCATTTTACGGGCCAGTTCGGTGGCCTGCTTGATGTCGTTGGCCGCACCGGTGCTGATCCGGCCGAACACCAGATCCTCGGCCACACGGCCGCCGAAGGCAACGGACAGTTCGCTCTGCAGCTGGTCCTTGTACCTGAAGTCCCGCTCTTCCGGCAGAAACCAGGTAATTCCGGCGGCCCGCCCGCGCGGGATGATGGTGATCTTGTTGACCTTGTCGGTGCCGGGCAGGAAACGCGCCACCAGGGCGTGGCCGCCCTCGTGATAGGCCGTGGTCTTGCGGTCTTCTTCGCGGATCACCTTGGACTTGCGCTCCAGGCCCATGTAAACCTTGTCCTTGGCATCCTCGAAGTCGCTCATGTCGACCTTTTCCTTGTTGCGCTTGGCGGCCAGCAGGGCCGCCTCGTTGACCAGATTCTCCAGGTCGGCACCCGAAAAGCCAGGCGTCCCCTTGGCCAGCACCGTGGTGTCCACGTCGTCGGCGATGGGGGTGCGCTTCATGTGCACCTGCAGAATCTTCTCGCGGCCGCGGATGTCGGGCAACGGCACCACCACCTGGCGATCGAAACGCCCGGGGCGCAGCAGGGCCGGATCGAGCACATCGGGCCGGTTGGTGGCCGAAATCAGGATGACACCCTCGTTGGACTCGAATCCGTCCATCTCCACCAGCAGCTGGTTGAGGGTCTGCTCGCGCTCGTCGTGGCCACCGCCCAGGCCGGCGCCACGGTGGCGGCCCACGGCGTCAATCTCGTCGATGAAAATGATACAGGGCGCGTTTTTCTTGCCCTGTACGAAGAGATCGCGCACCCGCGAGGCCCCCACGCCCACGAACATCTCCACGAAATCCGAGCCGCTGATACTGAAAAAGGGCACACCGGCCTCCCCGGCGATGGCGCGCGCCAGGAGGGTCTTGCCGGTTCCTGGGGAACCCATCAGCAGCACGCCCTTGGGGATGCGCCCGCCCAGCCGGGTGAATTTTTTTGGCTCGCGCAGGAACTCGACGATCTCACCGAGTTCCTCCTTGGCCTCGTCGATGCCGGCCACGTCGTCGAAGGTCACCTTCTCCTGCTGGTCCGAAAGCAGGCGCGCCCGGCTCTTGCCGAAGGACAGCGCTTTGCCGCCGCCGGACTGCATCTGGCGCATGAAGAAGATCCAGATGCCGATCAGCACGATCATGGGGAACCACGACACCAACAGCGACATGTACCACGGCGACTCGGCCGGCGGCTTGGCCTTGATGGTCACACCGCGCTCGCGCAGGATCTTGATCAAGTCGGGATCACGGGGGGCGTAAATCTTGAAGCGGTTGCGGTTGACGTCGGTGACGTACAGCTCCTGTCCCTGGATGACGACCTCGGCCACGCGGTCCTCGTTCACCATGGACAGGAAATCGGAGTAGCTGACGGTGGTCTCGGAAAGGTTCTGCTGATTGAACAGATTGTAGAGCATGATCATCATCAGCGTGATCACGAGCCACAGCGCCATGTTTTTATAAAAAGGATTCAACAGGGACGTCCTCCTTTAAAAACAGCATTGATGGGTCTTTAAAATCGCCGTCCGCTGCCGCGGCCGGACGAAGGTCAATTATATAAAATAATCATGATCGGCGATCAGGCAAGCACGAGTTCCCCCCGCACCGCTGCCCGGCTGCGCTCCGTCAGCCGGGCGCGCTGGTCGATGCGCCGGCCGGCAATCCATATAATACGGCCGCCGCTGATCACCAGGGGGATTCGACGGCGGCGAGATGCCTGAATCTTACAGTCGCTGAAAAAACGGGCCACTTTCTTGCTGCCCCGCATTCCCAGCGGGACGAACCGGTCACCCGGCCGGAAATTGCGCACGACCAGTGGAAATTTCACGCTGTCTATATCAAAAAAAGCCACGCGCTGTCCAGTTCCATATCCTGCTGGCACTTTTTCGATGGCCAAGGGCGTAAAACGCAGCTCGACGCCCGCCTCCGGGATGCGAACACGCCCGAAATCGTCCAGCCGGTGCTGAAAAGCCGACACCTCCGGAGCGTCCTCGTGGGGCCGCCCCCCGGCGACAGGCAGCACGCGCAACGCAATCGCCTCCCCCCGCCGCCGGACGACAACCCCACCGGGAAGATGCAGCCGATCCCCCGCCCCCCCCGGCTCCAGGAGCGCCAACACCTGCTGCACGTGGGCGAAATCGATGCGCCGCAGGTTCCCGCGAAGGCGCTCGAGGGCCAGGCGCACCACACGCCGTCGGGCAGCCGTGTGCAGTCCCCGCAGGGGCGCGGCCGCCAGGACCACCTCGGCGTCATCGACAGATACGGCCACCTGTCCGAAGAGCCTCTCGGTGCGCCGCCGGGCCCAGTCGTCTTCCTCGGCCATGATCTGCAGCGTGCGATTGAGCGCCGGCACCACGCGCGGGTTGAAAGCGCTTTTAAGCAGGGGCAGCAGCACGTGGCGCACACGGTTGCGTGCAAAGCGCGTGTCCAGGTTGCTGCGGTCGGTGATGTACCCGCACCCCAGCGCCGCCAAAAAGCGGTGGATGTCAGCCCGCGTGACATCAATCAGTGGCCGCACAAAGCGCCCCGCGCGCACCGGCGCCATGGCAGACAGGCCTGCGGGGCCGCTTCCCCGCAAAAGCCCCAGCAGCACCTGTTCGGCATTGTCGTCCATGTGGTGCCCCAGGGCGATGCGCCTGCATCCCCGTTGCCGGGCGAGGTCTTCAAAAAAGGTGTATCGCGCCCTGCGTCCGGCCTCTTCCAGACAGAGTCCCTCGCGCCGGCCCAGGGCGTGCACATCCCGGGATGCCACGTGACACTCGATGTCCAGCTCCGCCGCCAGGCGGCGAACGAAGGCGGCGTCGCGGTCGGCCTCCGGCCGGAGGCCGTGGTTCAGGTGGGCCGCCGTCAACTGGAGCTCCAGTTCGGGCGCCAGCAGGTGCAGCACCCGCAGCAGGGCCACCGAGTCGGCGCCGCCGGAGACCGCTACAAGCACCTCGTCGCCGGCTGTGAACATGCGGTGCACCGCGATGGTTCGACGGATCCTTTCTGTGAAATCTTGGGCTTTCATGGCACCTGGATTATAGCGCATCGCCGCGGCGTGATGCAAAAATTCTTTTTGCGGTTGAAAAACGCGGATGAACCCTTATAATGACGTTGTTGGTTGCGCTAGGCGGGGAGCTAGCGGTGCCCTGTACCCGAAATCCGCTTCATGCGGGGCTGAATACCCCGTAGAGGATCACCCCGGCCAGTGCGCAGGTCATTCTGACCGGCCGCCATGCAACAGACGATCACGAACCTCGTCAGGTCCGGAAGGAAGCAGCGATAAGTGAGCCCGGCTGTGTCATGGATCGATCCCGGTCAGCAAGATGACCTGCCGTTGCCGGTTTTCCGATACGGGGTGCGCAACCAACATCTTCCCCGATGGCCCTGTCTTTGTCCACCGCCCGTCGGCCTGCCGCCTGTGGCACGCCGGTCCCGTCCGGCATTGACGCCGCCCACCGTATGCATGATTGCCTCTAACCGCTTTTATCGCCTTGACATCGTTAGATATAGTATTATTTTCTGTCAAAACTTGAAACAGTAATGTTAAACCGGTTTCAAGCCGGCCGGGAAGCCCGCTTCCGGCGGCAGAAATGCCGGCGGAGCCGCGGCGTGGAAACCCCAAAAATCGTTCAGGAGATGATAACAGCAGATGACTGCTCAGCAGAACACCAAAACCATAGAGAAACGCAAGATGGAAACCACCGCCGACCACCAGAAAAAGGGCCGGCAGGCCGCTGGCCACAAGACAGTCACCGGCGGCAAAACAGACAAGGCTCTCAAGGAGCTGGAGGCACGCTGCGAAGCACTTGAGAGGGAGGCGCGGGAGAATTACGAGCGCTACATGCGCGTGGCGGCCGAATTCGAGAATTACAAGAAGCGCGTCGCCCGGGAAATGGACGAATTCAGGAAGTACGCCAACGAGTCCCTGATCAAGGAGCTGCTGCCCGTGGTGGACAACCTGGAACGGGCACTGGAGGCCTGCAAGGCCGAGGAGGGGGCCAACCCCCAGCTGACCGAGGGGGTCGAGATGACCCTGCAGGGAATCCTCAAGGTGCTGGAGAAGTTTGTGGTAAAACCCATCGACTCTCTGGGAAAGCCCTTTGATCCCGGGGTACACCAGGCTGTCATGCAGCGCGAGCACAACGACAAGCCGGAGAACACGGTTGTCGAGGAACTGCAGCGCGGCTACACCATGCACGACCGCCTGCTGCGGCCGGCTATGGTGGTGGTTTCCAAATCCGGTGCGGGACAGGAGAACCCGTCCAACTGAGCCGTCAGCACCCGGCTGTGGGGGCAGTAAACCGGTTTTTCGGTTATTAGCGTCAGAAGTATTATATATATTTTTCCTTAAGGAGGCAAGCAGATGAGTAAAGTTATCGGAATCGATCTTGGAACTACAAATTCATGCGTGGCGGTGATGGAGGGCGGTGAAGCCAAGGTCATCACCAATCCCGAGGGCGGACGGACCACGCCCTCTATTGTGGCCATTACCGAAAACGGCGAGCGCCTGGTCGGACAGATCGCCAAGCGCCAGGCCATCACCAACCCCGAGCACACCGTGTTTGGCGTCAAGCGGCTCATCGGCCGCAAGTTCTCTTCCCCGGAAGTTCAGAAAGATATCAAAGTACTTCCATACAAACTGGAGCCAGCGCCCAACGATGATGTGCGCATCGTACTGCGTGGCAAGCAGTACAGTCCGGCTGAAATTTCATCTTTCATTCTGTCGCACATCAAAAAGACGGCGGAGGAGTATCTGGGCGAAACCGTCACGGAGGCCGTCATTACAGTGCCGGCCTATTTCGACGATAGCCAGCGCCAAGCCACCAAAGACGCCGGGAAAATCGCCGGCCTGAACGTGCTGCGCATCATCAACGAACCCACCGCCGCGTCCCTGGCCTACGGCCTGGACAAAAAGGGCGAGGAGAAAGTCGTGGTGTTCGACCTGGGCGGCGGCACCTTCGATGTTTCGGTGCTGGAAATCGGCGAGGGCGTGTTCGAGGTTAAGGCCACCAATGGCGACACACACCTGGGTGGCGAAGACTTTGACCTGCGCATCATCGATTACCTGGCGGACGAATTTCGCAAGGACCAGGGCATCGACATCCGCAACGACAAGATGGCACTACAGCGCCTCAAGGAGGCCGCTGAAAAGGCCAAGATGGAGCTATCATCTTCGCTGGAGACCGACGTCAACCTGCCCTTCATCACGGCTGACGCCAGCGGTCCCAAGCACATGAACATCAAAATTACGCGGGCCAAACTGGAGGCCCTGGTGGCCGACCTGCTCGACAAGCTGGAAGGGCCCTGCCACACCGCGTTGAAGGACGCCGGCTTGAGTGCCAGCGATATCGACGAGGTTATCCTGGTGGGCGGCATGACGCGTATGCCCGCCGTCCAGGAACGCGTCAAGAAGATCTTCGGCAAAGAGCCCAACAAGAGCGTCAACCCGGACGAGGTGGTGGCCATCGGTGCGGCTATTCAGGGCGGCGTGCTCAAGGGCGACGTCAAGGACGTGCTGCTGCTGGACGTCACCCCGCTTTCGCTGGGCATCGAAACCCTGGGTGGTGTGATGACCAAACTCATTGAGAAGAACACCACCATCCCGACCAAGAAGAGCCAGATCTTCTCCACGGCGGCCGACAACCAGCCCGCGGTGTCCATCCATGTGCTGCAGGGCGAGCGTGAAATGGCGGCCGACAACAAGACCCTGGGCCGTTTTGAACTGGTCGGTATCCCGCCCGCACCGCGGGGCGTGCCCCAGATCGAGGTGACTTTCGACATCGATGCCAACGGCATCGTCAACGTGTCGGCCAAGGACCTGGCCACCGGCAAGGAGCAGTCCATCCGTATCACGGCCTCCAGCGGCCTGAGCAAAGAAGAGATCGAGAAACTGGTCAAGGATGCCGAGATGCACGCCGAGGAAGACCGCAAGAAGAAAGAGCTGGTCGAGGCCCGCAACGCGGCCGACGCTCTGATTTACCAGACCGAGAAGTCCATCAAAGAGCTGGGCGACAAAATCGATGCGGCCACCAAGAGCCAGGTGGAGGCCGCCATTGAACCGCTTAAGAAGGCCATCGAGGGCGATGACGCTGAAGAAATCAAGCGTCTCAGCGAGGCCCTCACCCAGGCTTCCCACAAGCTGGCCGAGGCCATGTACCAGCAGGCCTCCCAGTCGACCGGCGGGGATGCCGGCGCACAGCCTGGTGCCGGAGCGGCGGGGGCCCAGGCCGGCGGCGCCGGACAAGCGGCCGGCGGGGCGTCTGCGAGCGCCGACGACGACGTGGTTGACGCCGACTTCGAAGAAGTCAAGGACGACAAGTAGGCCGAAGCACAGTACGCCCCGGCGGAACATTCGCCGGGGCGTTTTTGTTTGAAGCGTCAGGTTCAGGCGCCAGGCCAAAAAGGCCACCATTGTATCGGCCTCGCCCAGCGGGCCAATGAAACAAGGGTCGGTTTTTCCGCCTTTTCCCCGGCAGCTGGTACCCGGCCGCTTTCATCAAAATTGGATCCAAATGTCCGATCGAGACATTGCCCGTCTAGGACATGCCATCCGGGATTACTTCGGAGAGGGTGTGCGTATCGATGCGCACACGGCGCAGCAAATCGATTCGACGCTGGGCCCCCTTCCGCCAGAGGAACTGCGCCGGCGCCTGGCGGACGCGGCCGACTGCGACAACAGCACCCTGGTGCACCTGGTCTTTTCACCGGATCGCAGCGCCCAGATGCGGCTGGAGCCGGCGCTGGGGTCGAGCGCCTGGTCTTCCAATGAAATCGCCGCCCTGGAGCACGACTTGCTGGCGCGCGGGTTGAACACCACGATAGGCTTCGCCGACGGCCGCGATGCGGTTCATGTACCCGTCCCCCCAGAGGGCGTGGCGGTGTTCCTGGAGGGGTTGCACCTGGACCGCGGCCTGCCCGATGCGGTTCTGCACGCCGTCAACCGGCACCTGCCCGAAGAGGTCCGCATGGCGACGCGCGTGCTGCTGCGCAATGCGGGCATCGCCGGCTACCCGGCGGCGGTAAAATTCCTGTGCCGTCTCCTGCAGCACGCATCTATGTTGCAGCCGGATCTGCAGAACTGCCTGGCCCTGGCCGCGGCCCTGGCCGCGACGGCCGATGCGCACACCGATCTGTTCGAAAGCCTGGGAATGCTCAAGGAGGCCCACGCCCGAAGGCTGCGGCAGGCTCGGGACTCGGAGAATGCGTTGCAGCGCGGCAATGCGGAGTCCGTCATGATGAGCGGCAGCCTCCTCTTTCAGATCGATCCGCACGAGGCCCTGCAGCATATGGCCTGTATCGACGCCGTGGCCCTGGCCGCCTTCGGCCGGCTGCCCACCGGCATCGAACACGTCCAGGCACTGGAAATCGGCGGCCTTCGCAACACCGAAGACATTTTGCAGTGCATCGGGAATTTGTTCCGCTGACGGAATCCTGATATAAGAAGGCTGTAAAACGGACCTGTGGCGGAAACGCAACACAACGGACGGGGAAAACATCACATGATGTCCATCAGGGAAAAAACGAAACGTACACTGCGGTATGCGGCGGGCGCGGCCATCGCGGCACTGCTGCTGGCCGCAGCGGCACAGGCGGCAGGGCTTTCGGCCTCGGAGGTCCTCTCGCGGGTCGAGAACCGCTACACCGGCAGGAGCTTCACGGCCCGTTTCTCGCAGGAATCACTGCTCAAGGCCATGGACATCACCGACACGGCCGAGGGCCGGGTGTTCGTGAAATATCCGGGAAAGATGCGCTGGGAGTATGAAAAGCCCGAAAAGCAGGTCATGATCACCGACGGCCGGCGCCTGTGGATCTACCGCCCGGCGGAAAACCAGGTCATGACCGGCCAGGCACCGGAGATCATCGGCGACGGCCGCGGCGCCAGTTTCCTCTCGGACCTCAAGCTGCTGCGCAAGAAGTTCCGCATCACCATGGCGCCCCGCCAGCAGGCCGCCACCTACACCCTGATGCTGCACCCCCTGCAGGCCTCGGCCGAGTTGTCCTCCATCGCGCTGAAAATCGATCGCAGCAGCTTCGACATCCGCCAGATCACCACCCTCAACGATTACGGCGACCGCACGATCATCGATTTTCAAGGCATCCGCTTTGTCTCCAACCTGGATGACGCCCTGTTTTCGTTCACAGTCCCCAAAGGCGCCGACGTGGTGCAGCTCGACGAAGCGCGGTAGATTCCGGCGCTGTGAGGCTTCAGGCCATGCGTTCCACGACGTCGTCCGGGATATCGGCGTTGGTGTAGACTTTCTGGACGTCGTCGCAGTCCTCCAGGGCCTCCATCAGCCGGATCATCTGCTCGGCCTGCTTGCCGGCCAGGCTGGTGGTGGACTGCGGCAGCATGGTCACCTCGGCATCGATGTACGGAATGGCGGCCTCCTCGATGGCGCTTTTGACGACCTCGAAGTCCTCCGGTGCACAGATGACCTCAAAGTTGCGGCCGTCCTCGCGCACGTCCTCGGCACCGGCCTCCAGGGCCACCTCCAGCAGGGTCTCCTCGTCCACCTTGTCGCCCTCGACCACCAGATAGCCCTTCTTGTCGAACATCCAGGCCACGCACCCGTTCTCGCCCAGGTTTCCGCCGTTCTTGGCGAAAATGTGTCGGATATCGGCCACTGCCCGGTTCTTGTTGTCGGTCAGCGACTCCACCATCACCGCGGCACCGCCGGGCCCGTAACCCTCGTAGACGGCCTCCTCATAGTGGGCGCCCTCCAACTCGCCGGTGCCCTTCTTTATGGCCCGTTCGATGCGATCCTTGGGCAGGTTCTCCCCCTTGGCGGTCTGAATGGCCGAACGCAGGCGCGGGTTGGCATTGGGGTCGCCCCCGCCCATGCGGGCGGCCACCGTGATTTCCTTGATCAGCCGGGTGAAGATCTTGCCGCGTTTGGCGTCCTGGGCGCCTTTTTTGTGCTTTATGGTTGACCACTTGCTGTGTCCGGACATATCTCCTCCTGTCGTTTTCCCAGCCCGATGAGGTAAATTTCCCGGCTGGCCTTGCGACTGCTGCGGGGCTTGAAGATCCTGCAGCTGTCAAAACAGCGCTGCACCTGCGCCCTGAAAGCGTCGAAATCCCCCCCCTGAAAGATCTTGCACACGAATGCCCCACCGGGCTGCAGGAGCCGGCCTGCGGTGTCGAGGGCCATCTCGCACAACTGGTACGAACGCGCCGCATCCACGATGCGGCTGCCGGTGGTGGCCGGGGCCATATCGCTCAGCACGACGTGAAAACCGCCCCCCAGGGCAGCCCGCAGGTCGTCGTCAAGGTCGTTGATGTCGCCGGTCAGGGCCCGGGCCTGGGACGGCAACGAGCACGTCACCGGCCGCAGGTCCAGTCCCACCACCCGGCCCCGGGGCCCCACCACACGGGCGGCGTACTGCAGCCACGACCCCGGCGCGCATCCCAGGTCCAGCACCCGCTGCCCCGGGCGCATGAGGCCGTACTTTTTCTGGATCTCCTGGAGCTTGAAAACCGAGCGCGCCGCGTAGTGCTCCCTGCGTGCCCGGCGGGTGTAGTGGTCCGCCCAGGGATTGGGGTTTCCGCCTCTCTTTTTGCCAGCCGCTTTCATATACGCTGGTCCCCCTGAAGTCAAGGCATCGGCACGTGCACACCGCCCCCCCGAAACGGCTGCCGGCGCCTGCAGTTCGATGCCGCGGTTCAGAAAAGCGCCTCGACGACATCCGAAATCGTGGCGGCGCCCTCCACGTGCAGCCCCTCCACCCGGCCGGTCTGGCGCAGGTTGCTGCGGGGCACGATGCAGCGCGTGAAACCCATCTTGGCCGCTTCGGCCAGGCGGCTGTCCAGCTGGCCCACCGCCCGCACCTCGCCGGTCAGCCCCACCTCGCCGCACACCAGGGTGTGCTCCTGCACCGGCTGGTCCAGGAAACTCGAGGCAACGGCCGAGACGATGCCCATGTCCACGGCCGGCTCGTCGACCCGCATGCCGCCGGCCACGTTCATGAAAATGTCGTGTCCCATGAGGTGCATGCCCAGCTTCTTCTCCATCACGGCCACCAGCAGGGCCACGCGGTTGGCGTCCAACCCCAGGATGGTGCGCCGGGGCGTACCAAAGGTGGTGCTGCTCACCAGGGCCTGCAGTTCCACCAGGATGGGGCGCGTGCCTTCCATGCAAGTGGTCACCACCGACCCGGGGGCGTTGATGGAGCGCTCCGACAGGAAGATGGCCGAGGGGTTGGCCACCGGTATGAGCCCCCTTTCGCCCATTTCGAAAACGCCGATCTCGTTGGTGGAGCCGAAGCGGTTCTTGACGGCCCGCAGGATGCGAAAGAGATGTTGCCGATCGCCCTCGAAGTACAGCACCGTGTCGACCATGTGCTCCAGCAGGCGCGGCCCGGCGATGGCACCCTCCTTG
Source organism: Desulfobacteraceae bacterium (assembly GCA_027061725.1). Classification (GTDB taxonomy): domain Bacteria; phylum Desulfobacterota; class Desulfobacteria; order Desulfobacterales; family JALSRD01; genus JALSRD01. The sequence continues at coordinate 5,880 of JAMOVG010000358.1, read as the reverse complement.
GTGACGTGTCCCACCAGGAAGGTGGGGATGCCGGTCTTCTTGGCCACCATCATCAGGCGCATGGCGGCCTCACGCACCTGGCTGACGCTGCCCGGCACAGAGGAGAGGCCTTCGTTGAACATGGTCTGGATGGAATCGACCACCAGCACGCCGGGCTTGACCCGCTCCAGCATGGGCATGATGCTGTCCAGGTCGGTCTCGGCCACCACCAGCAGGTCGGCGTTGAGCGTCTCCAGCCGACGGCTGCGCAGGCTGATCTGCTGCACGGACTCTTCGCCGGATACATAGAGCACCCGGCGCCCCTGGCCGGCCAGGCCGTGGAGCACCTGCAGCATGAGGGTGGACTTGCCGATGCCGGGATCGCCCCCGATGAGCACCAGCGAACCGGGCACCAGGCCGCCGCCCAGCACGCGGTCGAACTCCCCGATGCCGGTGGTGAAACGATCCTCTTCGTCACGCCTCACACGGTCAATGGGCACCGGGTCGTTGCGCGCCGCGGCCGCGCCCGTACCGTCACCCCTGCGGGCGATGCGCTCCTCCACCAGCGAGTCCCACTGCCCGCACTCCGGGCACTTTCCCATCCAGCGGGGCACCTGGCAGCCGCAGGCCTGGCAGATAAAGACGGTCTTGGGTGATTTGGCCATGCCAGCAGCTATAACACGCCCCTCGGGCGTGATCAAGGCGGCCGGGGCATCCCTGCCGCGGCGTGCTGCACAGACGATGTTTGCCCGCACGAAGAGCCAGGCTACCTGCCATTGACCTGCGGCGTTGCGTCAAGGGCTTCTGTCGCGTTGCATTGAAAAAGAGACTGGATCGAAGCGCCGTGCCTGTGCTATAGGCTGAGTTCTGCGAAACGCCAACATGCCAGCCTTGAAAGGACTCGGCCAGTGAACCCCAGATCGGCAGCCCATGCGTCGGCCCCCGGCCGGCGGTTGTCATTTTACGTTGCGCCCGTGATGGCGGGTATTTTCCTGCTGGTTACGGCGGCGGTCCTCGCCGCACCGGTTGCGGCACGGGCCGGCGATGATTTCGCGGGCCTCAAGAAACGCCTGGAAAAGGACGGCTACGATCCCAAACTGCTGGATTCCGTCTACAGCCAGCCCGAAATCCACTTCGACGTCAAAAGCGTCTCGCTGTTTTTCATCCACAGCGAGGCGCGCTTGAACTACGACCAGTTCACCACGCCACAACGTATCCAAACCGCGCGGCAGTACATGCAGCAACACATTCAGGAGCTGACGGCGGCCCAGAAAGCTTACGGCGTAGACAAGGAAGTGATCACCGCTATCATTTTGGTGGAGACCAAGCTGGGTACCTACCTGGGGGCCAGCCGCATCATCAACACCCTGTCGACCATGGCCGCCATCTCCGACCCGGCCCTGCGGGAAAAACTGTGGAGGGCGATCCCCGAATCCCGGCGCCTGTCGCGTCAGGATTTCCTCAAAAAAGCCAAGCGCAAGTCCAAGTGGGCCTACACCGAACTAAAGGCCCTGCTGACACACGCCAGCCGCGAGGGTATCGATCCCGCCGCCATTCGCGGTTCCTACGCCGGGGCCATGGGCATCGCCCAGTTCATGCCCAGTAATGTGCTCAGCCTGGCCCAGGACGGCAACAACGACGGGCGCATCGACCTGTTCAACCACGCCGACGCCATTATGAGTGTTGCCAGTTACCTGAGCCACTATGGCTGGCGCCCGGGCATCGACCGCAAGACGGCCTACCGTGTCCTGTTGCGCTACAACTACAGTAAGCCCTACGCCAACACGGTCCTGAAAATCGCGGAACTGCTGAAAAACGCCGAAAAGAGCTGAGCGGGTATGGACCTGAAAACCGCAATAGTCGTGGTGGCCGTCAGCATTCCCTTCGTGGGGGGCACGGTATGGGCCATCGTGGATGCGGCCCGGCGGGAATTCGGCTCCCTGGCACAAAAGGCGGTTTGGATAATGGTGGCGGCCGTGCCCTTCGTCGGCTTTTTGGTCTACCTGCTGCTGGGGCTGCGCCGGGGCGTCAAGCCGGCCGCACCGGACTGACCGCCTCAGCCCTCCTGGCCTTCTTTCTTTTTCCTGCGCGCCTCGGCGCGCGCCTTGCCCAGGCGATGCAGGATGTCTTCTATCTTTTCCCTGCGGTCCGCGTCTTCGGTGACGGCCAGGGCACGTTCCAGCTGGAACATGGCATTTTTCAGGTCCCGCTGCTGGGCGTAGTACAGCCCCAGATAATAGAACGCATCGGCCTGGTTGCCGGTGGCGTCGTAGGCCTTTCCCAGCAGCATCAGGGTCTTGCGGTACCCCTTGCCGTGGCGCTGTTTGAGGATGGCCTTGAAATTGTCGATGGCTTGGGGGGCGCGGCCGTATTCCAGGTTCAGTTTGCCGAGGACGTAGAGCCCCTCGAGATGGCGCGGGGCGATGCTGGCGACACCCTTTAAAATCCGCATGGCCTCGTCCAGGTTGCCCATGTCCATGTAGTTTTTGGCCATGGACACCAGGATATCGGGATCGAAGGCCTTCTGGTCCAGTGCCCGGCGGAAGTGTTCGGTGGCGGCCTTGCGGTTGCCGGCGCGCACCAGCGCCAGGGCGTAGCCATACTGAGCCACGGCGTCGTCGGGATGGGCCTTCACCTGCCGCCTGAAATCCGTCAGCGCCGCGTCGGGATCGCCGTAAAGCGCCTCCAGCCGCGCGTGCATCATCCGAAAACGGTCATTGTCGACGGCTGGCCGTTGAAGCTGCTTGTGACTGGCCAGCCAGCCTCCCAGGTACATCAGGCGTTCCTCGGAAGCCGGGTGGGTCATCAGGTAGCTGGGGACCTGGTTGCTGCCGAACCACTGGCGGGCACGGATCTTTCGCAGCATGGTGATCATGCCGCGCCCGTCGTAGCCGGCCTTGGTCATGTACAGGATGCCCAGCTGGTCGGCCTGGATCTCGTCGCCCCGGCTGAAGGAAAGCATGGCCGACTGGCCGGCCGCCTGGGTGCCCATGGTCACGGCGCTTCCCAGGGCGGACGACCCCGCCACGGCCCCCAGAAAGACGCCCGCCACCATTCCCGCCAGGCTGGCCATACTGATCTTTTTCTGGCGGCTCATGCGCTGGGCCAGGTGGCGGCTGACCACGTGGCCGATTTCGTGGGCCAGGATGCCGGCCAGCTCGTCTTCATTTTCCATGGCCTGCAGCAGGCCGCTGTATATGAAGATCTGTCCGGCGGGGCTGGCGAAGGCGTTGTAGACCTCCTCCTTGATGACGAAGAAGCCGAATTTGAACGGCTGCGGCGGAACCACCTTGAGAATACGCCTCCCCACCGAGTTGACGTAATCGACGATGGCCGGGTCCCGGATCAGCTGAAAGCGCCGATCGACCATCTTCATGAATTCCCGGGACATCTCCTTTTCTTCCTTGATGGTCAGACCGGCGGCCGGCAAGGGGAAGGCAAGGCTGCCCACCAGCAGTGCAATGATCAGCAGCCTGCCGAGCACAAGGCAGAATCGGGTGTGTTTTCGGAGATTCATGATCGGTATCCGATGCCGGGGGCACCGGAGCACCCGGCTTTTTTGAACCGGTAACAGCTTTCAATTATATAAGCATTGTCGCTGCCCGCGGCAAGGGGATTTTGCGACCACAGCCTTTTCACCCGCCGGCCGAGCCCGCCGGCAGCAGATGTCACCTGGGGGGTCAAGATGCTTTTATTGCCGCCTTTTTTATGCTAAAGTTTGCAAGTTATGGCAAAGACGCTGTGCATCGCAAACCAGAAGGGAGGGGTGGGCAAGACCACCACGGCCATCAACCTGGCCGCAGCCCTGGCGGTTTCGGAACAAAAGACCCTCCTGGTGGACTGCGACCCCCAGGGCAACGCCACCACCGGTGTGGGCATCGACAAGGCCGCCGTTGCGCTTTCCCTGTACCACGGCCTCATCGGCCGCGCCGCCCCGCAGGACCTGCTGGTGGACAGCGAGATCGCAACCCTCAAGGTGATTCCGGCGCGCACCGAGCTGACCGGCTTCGAGGTGGAGATGATGTCACGGCCGCGGCGCGAGCAGGTGCTCAAACAGCTGCTGGACGATTTGAAGGCGCAGTTCGATTACATTATCATCGACTGCCCGCCGTCGCTGAGCCTGCTGACGGTCAACGCACTGACCGCCTCGGATGCCATGCTGATTCCATTGCAGTGCGAGTTCTACGCCCTGGAGGGACTCGGCCAGCTGCTCAAGACCGTACGGCGCATCCGCAGCGGGCTCAACCCCGGCCTGCGTATCGCCGGCATCCTGCTGACCATGTACGACCAGCGCACCAACCTCTCCCGGCAGGTGGCCGAGGAGGCCGAAAAATACTTCAAGCAACTGGTGTTCAAGACCGTGGTTCCCCGGAATGTACGCCTGGGGGAGGCGCCCAGTTTCGGCAAACCCATCCTGCTCTACGACGCCACCTCCACCGGGGCGCGGAGCTACTTCAAACTGGCGGCGGAAATCATCAGCCGCAACAACACCCCACCGAAACAAGGTTGACCATGGCTGCCAAGAGCGCAAAGAAAAACCGCAAGGCCGCTGCATCCCGGCCGGCCAAAAGCACCGCCCGCAAGAAGGCCCTGGGGCGGGGCATCGATGCCCTGATCCCCGATTTCGAGTCCCTGGCGACGCCTCCCGAGGCCGCGCCCTACCGCCTCTGCGACGCGGCGCTCATCCACCCCAACCGTTTCCAGCCCCGGCAGCGCTTCGATCCCGACGAACTGGAGGAGCTGGCCGGCTCTATCCGCGAAAAGGGCGTCATCCAGCCCCTGCTGGTGCGGCCCGACGAAGTCGGCTTCGAGCTGATCGCCGGTGAACGGCGCCTGCGCGCCGCCCGCATGGCCGGGCTTTCACGGGTACCGGTGGTGGTACGGGAGATCTCCGATACGGAACTGCTGGAACTCTCCATCATCGAGAACATCCAGCGGCGGGACCTCAACGCCATGGAGGAGGCCGATGCCTACCACCGATTGATGGACGAATTCGGGCTGACCCAGGAGCAGGTGGCCGCCCGGGTGGGCAAGAGCCGCCCGGCGGTGGCCAACATGCTGCGCCTGCGCCAGCTGCCGGCCCCCATCCGTGACAGCCTGCGCGACGGTGAGATCAGCATGGGCCACGCCCGCGCCCTGCTGGCGGCCGAGGGCAGCGCCCGCCAGACGGCGGCCTGGCAGATGGTACGCCGCAGGGGGCTGTCGGTGCGCCAGACGGAAATGCTGGTCAAACAGCTCAACGCCGGGCCGCCGGCCGACAAGCCACCGAGCGAAAAGCCGGAAGACATCTATTTCCGGGACCTGGCCGACAGCCTGTCACGCCGCCTGGGAACCCGGGTGGCCATCAAGCGCCGCGGCCGGCGGGGCAAGCTGGAAATCGAGTTTTACGGCGACGACGACTTGAACCGCCTCATTGGGCTGCTGGAAAAAGTGCGGCTGTAAGCACGCCGGATCGACCATGTCCCTGCACATCATCATCGACGGCTACAACCTGATCCGGCAGTCGGCGGAACTCAGCCGGCTGGACCGCCGCGACCTGGAACGGGGCCGCGACGCGCTCATCGACCAGCTGGCGGAGTACAAGCGCATGCGCGGCCACGCCATCACGGTGGTTTTCGATGCCGGCAACGGGATCCACCAGAACCGCCAGAAAGCATTTGTCAAGGGCATCCGGATCATCTATTCAGGACGGGGCGAACTGGCTGATACGGTCATCAAGCATATGGCCGCCCGGGAACGGCAGCGCGCCGCAGTGGTCAGCTCGGACAACGACATCGCGGCTTATTGCCGGGCCTGCGGCTGCGCCACCCTCCCTTCGGCCGAGTTCGAACAGCGCCTCATGATGGCGGCCTTGGGCAAGGACGAGCAGGCCGACGCGGCGGCGTCCGGCTGGGTGCCCAC
>JAMOVG010000357.1 GCA_027061725.1 Desulfobacteraceae bacterium | reverse complement strand
GGGCGGGCAGTCGTCAACGGCGGCCGTGTTGGCGATCGTGTCGGCGGCCTGCACGATCAGCAGCAGGTTCAGATCGGCAGCCGACTGGTCGACGTCGTGGTGGAAGGCGATAGCGTCCGCCAGGCGCTCCGGAAGCTGCCAGCGCCGGGCCATGTAGGCGCCGACCTGTGCATGGGTGATGCCCCCTTCCCGCTGTTCGGCCTCGTAGAAGGAACACCCCTCCCGGCCGGCCCGGGACCAGATGGCGGAGAAAAGATCACGGAAGTAGAGAAACATTACCAGTTTGCCCACGTCGTGCAGCAGGCCGGCGGTGAATGCATCCCCGGCATAGTGCAGGTGGCTTTTTTCGGCCAGGTGTTTGCTGGTCACCGCGACGGACACGGCGTGCGACCAGAACTGGGTGACGTCAAAGCCTCTCAGCTGCTTCTTGCCGGGCATGGCGCGGATCACCGACACCGAGACGACGGCATTGCGGATGGTGTTGAAGCCCAGCAGTACTACTGCGTGGGAAATGTTGCTGACGTTGGAGCGCAGTCCAAAAAAGGCCGAGTTCACCAGTTTGAGGATACGCGGCACCATGGCCTGGTCTTTTTCGATGGTCTCGCAGACCGCCTCTACGGGCGTGTCGTAGTCTTCCAGCAGCTGTCCAACCTCCAGTGCCACAGCCGGCAGCGTGGGCAGGTTGTCGATGTGGTCCAGCCGTCGGCACAGGGCTTCCCAGCCGGCCGGGGAAGCGTTGTCGTTTGCAGGTGTCATCTCGTCGTCACCGCAGGGAGTGCTGCAGGTGCATGACTTCCTCCTCGAACTGCAGCGGGCGGATGTCGGTGTTCGGTTTCTGCAAGGCCAGGAAAGCCCGGAAAATGTCGGGGTCAAAGATTTTTCCGGAAAAGACTTCCATGGCGGACAGGGCCTTTTCCGTTGTCCAGGCCGGTTTGTAAGGGCGCTCGTGGGTCAGGGCATCGTACACGTCGGCCACCGTCACGATGCGGGCAGGCAGGGGGATGGCCTCGCCTGCCAGCCCGTCCGGGTAGCCTTTGCCGTCCCAGCGCTCGTGATGGTGGCGGGCGATCTGCCGGGCGGTCCGGTAGAAGGGCTTGTGTCCCAGGATGCGTTCTCCTACTACCGTGTGGGTCTGCATGAGGGCAAACTCGCTGTCCGTTAGCGGGCCGGGCTTCTTGAGAATGTGGTCCGGAATGTGGATTTTCCCGACGTCGTGGAGAATGCTGGCAAAACTGATCTCCTCGGTGGTGTCGTCATCGAGGCCCAGTTGCCGGCACAGGCGGGCGGTGATTCGCTGGATGCGGCGGATGTGGTCCCCCGTCATGTCGTCCCGGGCTTCCGAAGCCATGGCCAGCATCAGGATCCCCTCGCGCACGGCTTCCTCCAGTTGCGACGTCCTGGTGCGCACCAGGCTTTCCAGGTCGTCGTTGATGGTCTTGAGCTCTTCGTTCTGCTCTCGGGTGAGCTGCTGCAGGCGGCGGTTTTCCGCAAGCAGGGCGTGATGCTCGAAGGCCCGATCGATGCAGGCCTTGAGAACGGCGTCGTTCCACGGTTTGGTGACGTACTCGAAGATGCGGCAGCGCTTGATGGCGGCCATGGCGTTCTCCAGGCTGCCGTAGGCTGTCATCAGGATGCGCACAACGTCCGGCTCTCGCTGTTTGACCGCTTCGAGAAAAGTGATACCGTCCATTTCGGGCATGAGGTGGTCGGAGATGGCCACGCAGACAGGCCGTCGCTTCAGCAGGTCCAGCCCCTCGGCCGCCGAGGTGGCGGTGTACACCCGGTAAGGGGCTCCCCGCAGCAACCTTTTCATGCTGTTGAGCACGTTCTTCTCGTCATCGACGATGAGCAGAGCCTTCTCAGTTTCCATGGGCGCCTCCTGGAGGTGCGACCGTCTCTGAAACGTCGTCTCCGGTATCGATGGGGATGCGGATGGTGAAGGTGGTGCCCTTGCCGGGCTTGCTCGTGACTTCAATGCTGCCGTTGTGGCTCTGGACGATGTTGTAGGCTACGCTGAGCCCCAACCCCGTACCCTTGCCCACCTCCTTGGTGGTGAAAAAGGGGTCGAATATGCGGTCCAGGGCTTCCGGTGCAATCCCCCGGCCGTCATCGGAAATTTTCACCACCACGTGCTCATCTTCCGCCCGGGTGGCGATGCGGATGGTGCCTTTTTCCTCGATGGCCTGGGCCGCGTTGACCAGGATGTTCATGAACACCTGGTTCAGCCGCTGGGGGTAACAGCGCACTTCGGGCAGGGAACCGAAGTCCCGCACGACCTGCGCCTTGTACTTAAGTTCGTTCCACACGATGTTGAGAGTGCTTTCCAATCCGCTGTTGATGTCGGCGGGTTCGAACTCGTCGCCGTCGAGGTGCGCGAAGTTCTTCAGGTCGGCGATGATACTGATGACGCGCTCGATGCCTTCCAGTGATTCCTCGATGACCTGCGGGCAGTCCTCCAGGATGTAGCCCAGGTCGATGTCGGCGCGGATGGCGGCGATGTCGTCCAGCAGGCGGGCCATGCCCTTGTTGTGGACCTCTTCGTTGCGAACTATCTCTTCCAGTCGCAGGTAAGCCGTCAGCAGCCGGGTCAGATCCCCGCCATAGCCCTTCATGGTGTTGAGGTTGCTCTTGATGTAGCCCACGGGGTTGTTGATTTCGTGCGCCACCCCGGCCGCCAGCTGACCGATGGAGGCCAGCTTTTCGGTCTGCAGCAGTCGGCTCTGGTTGTCTGCCAGTTCCCGCAGCGATGCTTCCAGCGACGCGGTGCGTTGGGCCACCAGATTTTCCAGGTGTTCGTCTTTATCCATGAAACCTTTTGTCGACAACAGGGGTACGGCCATCTTTTCGCCTAACTTCTGCTATCGGTCAAACGCCCTCCATACTTTAATGGCCGGCCGTCGACTCGCGTCGCCTTTCGGTTGTGAAAATTTTTGCCGAAACGCCCGCTCCGGCAAACACCCGGGATGCCGGCAGAAACCTCCTGCGGGAGAAGAAAGTCGGATCGGGAGGGGCGCTGCGGCGTCAGTTTTCCGCCAGCAGGGCTTCGATCTTGGACAGGATCTGGTCGTCGGTACTGTGCCTCAGACGGATGGCGCCGGCGGGACACTCGGCGGTACAGATGCCGCAGCCCATGCAGGACGACGGCGGGATGACGGAGACGCCGTCCTCGTTGATGAACGGGGCGCCGTAAGGGCATACGCGCACGCACACCAGGCAGGCGGTGCAGCGCTGCGGGTCGACTTCGGCCACCGCCGCCGAGGTGGTCATGGTGTCGCGCGACAGGATCTTGACGGCCTGCTGACCGGCGCTGCTGGCCATGGTGAGGGTTTCTTCAATGAAACGCGGGCTGTGGGCCAGGCCGGCCAGGAAAACCCCCGGTGTCGCCATTTCCACCGGGCGCAGTTTGACGTGCGCCTCCAGGAAAAAGCCCTCTTCCGAGACCGGCAGCTTGAGCAGTCGTCCGATCTGTTCGGCCTCGGGGTTGGGGCGGATGCCGGTGGAGAGTACGAGCAGGTCAGCGTGGATGCGGAACGGCTGCAGGGAGCTGCGATCGGTGAAGTCCACCGTCAGGTGCGTTCCCCCGTCCGAGACCACCGGCGGCTCCTGGGGAATGTACCGGAAGAACAGCACGCCGCTGCGCCGCGCCTTGAGATAGAAAAGCTCCTTGAAGCCGAAGGTGCGTACGTCGCGGTACAGCACGGTGACGCGTGCGTCGGGGTTGAGCTCCCGGATGCGGATGCTGTTCTTGACGGCCGCCGAGCAGCACACCCGGCTGCAGAAACTGAAGTCTTCGTTGCGGGAGCCCACGCATTGGATCATGGCGACGCTGCCCAGGCTGCGGGCCCAGTTGGGCTCTTTCTTCAGCCGCCGGGCCAGTTCCACCTGGGTGACCACCCGGGGATCTTCGCCGTAGCGGTACTCGTGGGGTTCATAGGGCTGCCCGCCCGTGGCCACCACCACGGCGCCGTAGTCGATGCGATGTTCACGCGCTGCGGAATCCCGTCCCTGGCGGATGGTGCCGGAAAAGGCGCCCATGTGGCCGCCGTGATCGATCAGGCGGCTTTCAGTGTAGAGCCGAATGTGGCGGTGGTTGACGACGCGTTCTCTGAGCAGCCGGATCATGCCGGCCGGCCGGTTGCCCTCAAGGGTTTCGGTGAGGTTGCGGGCGAAGCCGCCCAGTTCGGCGTCTTTTTCCACCAGGTGCACGGTGAACCCCTGGTCGGCGATGGTCAGGGCGGCCGTCATGCCGCCGATGCCGGCGCCGATCACCAGCCCGTCCTTGCACACTTCGAAGGAGGGGTCGGTGAGCGGCTCCAGGCGGGCCGCGCGCGCTGCACTGGCCCGAATCAGGTCCATGGATTTGCGGGTGGCCTTTTCGGGCTCGTCGCCGTGCACCCAGGAGCACTGGTCGCGGATACTGGCCAGTTCGAAGAGGTAGGGGTTCAGGCCGGCTTCACGCAGCACGCTCCGGAACAGGGGTTCGTGGGTGCGCGGCGAACAGGCAGCCACCACCACCCGGTTGAGGCCATGCTCCCGAATAAGGGCCGTCATTTGGTTAAGAGTGTCGTTGGAGCAGGAAAACAGGAAGTCGGTGGCGTAGACCACGTGGGGCAGCTTTTTCACATACGCCACCACCCGCTGGATGTCGACCACGCCGGCGATGTTGGTGCCGCAGTGGCAGACGAAGACGCCGATGCGCGGTTCGGGGTCGATGTCCGTCTCCATGGGCGGGGCCTCGACGGTCACGTCCTGTCCACGGGCATCACTGATGAGCGCCGAGGCGGCCGCCGCCGCCGCACCGGCCTGGATGACCGTTTCGGGGATGTCCTTGGGTGTCTCGGCTGCGCCGCAGACGAAAATGCCGGGGGAGGAGGTGAACACCGGGCGGTCGAACTCGGTGGCCACGAACCCGTATGGGTTCATCTCCAGTTCCAGCCGTCGGGCCAGGTCTGTAAAGGCGTCGGTGGGTTTGAATCCCGATGAGAGCACGACCATGTCGTACTCTTCCTCCACCTTGCGGTTGAGACGATGGTCGAAGGTCTCGATGATCAGGTTCTCGTTTTGCGGGTTCAGGTAGACCTGCGAGATCATGGACCGCCGGTAGGTCACGCCGTAGTGCTCGCGGGCGCGGTCAATGTAGCTGTCAAAGCCCTTGCCATGGGCACGCACATCCATGAAGTAGATGGTGGCATCGGTCTCGGGGTGGTGCTGCCGGGTCAGTACGGCCTGCTTGGCGGCATGCATGCAGCACACCGAGGAACAGAAAGGGCGGCCACGGGAGGGGTCGCGCGACAGCACGCACTGGATCCAGGCCACCCGGGAGGGGGGCTTGCCGTCGGAGGGACGCCGGATGTGCCCGCCGTACGGCCCGGTGGCCGACAGGATGCGCTCGTACTGCAGGCTGGAGACCACGTTGCGGTAGCGGTCGAAACCGTACTCTCCGTGTCCGTGGGTCAGGGCCAGTTCGAAGCCGCCGGCCAGTACCAGGGCGCCCACCGCCAGTTTCCGAACCGCTGGCTGCTGCTCGAAA
>JAMOVG010000356.1 GCA_027061725.1 Desulfobacteraceae bacterium | reverse complement strand
GGTCACCTCGGCGTCGATGTAATCCAGCGGTGCAAGGGCGGTCTCCTTCTCCACCAGGTCGTCGTGTTCACCGTAGCAAATCAGCCAGGGGATCTTTTTCTCCTGCAGGCGCTTGAGGTTCAACTTACGGCCGAAGAGCTTGACCGGCAGCGTTCCGTCGGACGCGATGGGCGTATTGTAGGATTCGAAGCTCATGCGGGTGATGCCCAGCGGCAGGTCGAAGCGCTCGTGGTTCAGCCAGTAGTTCAGCGCCGCGGCCGTCTTGCTGATCTGCAGATCCTCGCCCTTCTGGCGCGCGAACATCATCAGGTCGCGGTAAAAGGCGGGCAGCGGCGACTCGGTGTCGATACTCTTGAGCTTGTAAACCCACCCCATCAGGACACCGTCGGCCACGGCGTTTCCGTTGGGCAGGATCTTGGTGCCGTAAGACAGGTCGTTGAAGCGCTGCGGCAGCGTGTTGAGGAAGTGCGCCAGGCCCCGGCTGCGTGTGCCGTCCATGGGAGAGACGCAGGTGATGAAGGCATCCACAACCCCGTCGAGTTCACCGGAGAGAATATCGCACAGCCCGTTGAAGCCGCCCTGGCAGTACCCGTTAAGGGTCACCAGGCGCCCGTGGCGCTCCTTGATCTTCTCGCAGAAATAGCGCGTGTCGCGGGCGTCGTCGTCACCGGTCATGAGCTGCAGCCCCTCCGAGGTGCGAATGTCCTTGAGCACCCGGATATAGGTGGGAATGCCCTCGTTGGCGAAGCAATGGGCGTAACTGCGGTTTTCCCCCGGCAGAAAGGCCAGGATGTTGGCCCCCAGCACATAGGGCGGTATGATCAAAACGGGCTTGCCGCTCTTGCGCACCCGGCGCCGGTTGGTGGGCTTGACCTGGTAGACGATGAAACGGTCGGTTTCGGCCACCTTGACGCTGCCGGGCCGCTCGAAGTGGAAACCGAACTCCGGCTCGATGGCTTCAATGGCCTCGGGATAGCGGTAGGCCACGGTTTCCAGCAGTTTGGCCTGCCGGGCGGCAATGGCCTCCATCGCCTCCCAGTCCTGGTTCTGCAGGGCGCGGATGAGGTCGGTTCCGCCGCCGGTCAAACGCGTGTAGGCCCCCAACGCCTTGAGCAGGCCGTCCACGCTGCGGGCAGCCAGATTGAGGTTGAACAGCAGCAGCTCACTGAAAGCCTGCGCCGTCTCAGGGTTCAGGTGGTCGGCCAGGCGTTCGGTCTCCACCCGGTTGAAATAGTTGCTGGAAATCAGGTAGGGCACAAAAAAGTCGGTGGTGTAACGGCTGATCCCCGCCATCCACGCGGTGGAAGCCCTGAGCAGATCGCTGGCCATATCCATGGGCGCTAGGCCAATCCGGCCGCTGGGTTCACGTTTGCCGACGCTCATGATATTTTCCTCTCCCGGCCCCCGCTGTTACTTCTGCCAGTTGGTGAAGAACTCCTCAACCTTGGCATAGCTCTCGTCCACGTACTTCTTGAACTGCTCGCGGCCCTTCTTGAAGGATTCGGCCCACTCGTTGATAGCTTTCTTGCCCTCTTCAGGCAGCCAGGTGGCCTGCTCCAGCAGCGTGGAGGCCACACGCTCGGACTGGTCCTGCAGCATGGCCATGGCGTTGAAGGTGTTGTTAAAGGCCGCACGGTTAAAATCGATCACCTGCTTTACAAGCTGTTTCTGATCCATCATGATACGCTCCTTGCGCGCCGCCGCGGGTCATACAACGGCAAAATGGGTTCGGGGTTATACGATACGGTCTACTTCTTGGCGCCGCTCTTGCCACTGAAGGCCGCCTCGACCTTTTCGAAATTGCTGTCGATAAGCTTCTTGAACTCCTCGCGGCCTTTCTTATAGGCGCCCATCCAGTCTTCAATGGCCTTTTTGCCCTCTTCGGGGATCCAGTCAAACTGCTTGAGAACGCTCTCCATGGTGGCCTCGGTCTGCTCCTGCAGCAGCACCATGGCGTTGAAGGTGTTGTTAAAAGTGGCCTTCTGGAAAGCGATCATCTGTTTGGCGATATTGGTGGTGTCCATGATACGATTCCTCCTGTTAGCAGAAAAAAGTGGATTTGGGCTGCCGACGCTACCCGGTCTAATCGCATTTTAACCATCGGGCCCCCATTGTCAAGCACATTTTGTTGCATTGCAACATCTTATTTTGATATCCATGCATGACATACACATATCTTATTTATCTTTTATAACAATAAATTATAGTGATATTGAAGAAAGGATGCCGAAAAAAACGTGCTTTCAAATTGATTTTTTGTGCCAACGCAACAACAAATTCTGCTGCGCCCACACTGCGGCAAAAAAAGGGCGCTGCCGGAAAATATCGGCCACGCCCTGCTCAGCCGCCACCCGGTCGGGCGGGCCCGTTGTCCACAGTCGGTTGTCCGCTGCCGGCAGAACAACCCCTCGCCGGCGCGTGCCTCCCTTTGTGCCCTTTGCCCTTTTCCTTTAACGATCGCTGTGGCGCAGCAGGAAGCGGGCAATGCGCGTGTAGTAGTTTTCCAGCACGCGTCGCGAACGAAAGAGCGCCATGTGGCCGCCCTCGCAGGTCAGGGTCAGCCGGTTCTCGGGGGGCACGTGATCGATACGCGCCATGTGGCCGACGGCCTGGCCCAGCGGGGCGATGTCGTCGCGCTCGCCGGCCAGGGCCCACAGGGGCACGTGTGCCGGGTAGTCCGCCAAGCGCACGCGGCGCCCGCCGATGCGCAGCCGGCCCCGCGCCAGTTCGTTGCGGATGAAGATCTTCTTGTAGGTGTCGCGGATAAAACCGGCGGGGAAATGGTGCACCGTGTTGTACCAGTGGTAGAAACTCTTCTGGCGCCGGGCCGCCTCGCGGTTGCCGTTGCGCAGGTCTTGCAACAGGCGCCGGAAGTTCCTCATGTGCTGGTGCATGCCCAGCAGGTAGAAACCCAGCACCTGGAGGCTGCCGTCGTAGGTCCGCCGGCCGGCCCCGGCCTGGCCACCGGGCACGGTCATGCCAAAGAGAAAAAGCATCATGTCGATGTAGTCGGGCCCCAGGGTGCGGGCATAGTCGGTGAGGAACCCGCTGGCCGCCTCGGTGTCCATGGGCGAACCGGCGGAGCCGAAAGTGCGCCCCAGGTCCGGGTGCAGGATGAGGGTGCTCATCAGCAGCGGCCCGGGCTGGCAGACGGCGATCAGGTGCGCCGGCACGCCGGCGCGTTCCCGCAGGTTCTCCAGGACGCGGCGATACTGCTCCACCTGCCCTTCGAAACCTTCCCGGTGCCGGCGCCCCTCCACGTACAGCGGCACCTCGGCGGCGCACTTCTGCTCCACCACGGCCATGCGGCTGAGTCCCTGGTCGCGCAGGAAGACGGCCACCCGTTCGGCGATATTGGAATGGTGGCCGGCGCGGGGTGCAAAGACCACGGTGTAGTTGCGCAGACGGTGCCGACCGGGGGCTGAAAAATCCAGCACCCGCATGCCGGGCAGGTCCATCAGCACCCGCTCGTGGTCGCGAATCTCCTCCCAGCGCTGGGGCTCGGGAGGTTTGGCGAACAGGTCCAGAAACTCCACTTCCCCCTCCCGGGCCTGCAGAAACGCCTGGCGCATCTCCGACAGGTGGATGCGCACCATCTCCAGGGCCTTGTCCGCCCGCTCCTGCCACATGTCCAGCACCGGCAGGGCCGGCATCACCGCCGTCCACGGGTTGGCCTGCGCGGCCAGGCGCATCAGCTCCCGGCCAATGCGCTGGTGCTGCTGTGTCATCTCCAGGCCCATGTTCAGCAAGCGGAACTGGCGGTCCACCAGGGCCGTGCCGGTTCCGATGCCGAGCTTCACGGCCTCCAGTTGGTTGAGTGCATGGGGGAAGCGTTGCATCAGTCCATCGGGCATTTTTCGGTGTCCTTTCTTCCATTCGAGATTCAGCAGTCGGTTCCGGCATCGCGGGGATCAGCATTCGGTTCGGCAGTCGGCTGTAGGCCACCGTTTGGTTCATGGACCGGATCGGTGGGGCGACTTGAGCGGCAGACCGTACTTCTTGAGCTTTTTGTAGAGCAGGGTGCGGTGGATGCCCAGCATCTCCGCGGCGCGGCTCTTGTTGTAGTCGCTCTTTTCCAGCGCGCGCACGATGGCCTCCTTCTCGGCCCGCGCCTGCACGGCCCGGATGGTTCCCGGTCCGACGCGGCGGGCCTGCCGCCCCTGCTGGATGTAGTAGGGCAGGTCGGAGGGCCGGATGGTGTCGCTCTCCAGGGTTCCCACGGCCCGTTCGAGCACGTTGTAGAGCTCCCGCACGTTGCCGGGCCAGTCGTAGGCCGACAGAATACGCCGGGCGGCGCGGCTGAGGTGCACCTGCGGGAAGAAGCTGCGCTCTTTGAGCTGCTCCAGGAGGTGCTCGGCGATGGGCACGATATCCTCGCGCCGCTCCCGCAGGGGCGGTACGTGCAGGTAGATGACGTTCAGGCGGTAGTACAGGTCCTTGCGGAACCGCCGCCGGGCCATCATGGACTCCAGGTTCTGGCTGGTGGCGGCGATCAGGCGGAAATCGATGCGGGTGGGGGCGCTGCCGCCCGCGTATTCGAATTCCTGCTCTTCGAGTACGCGCAGCAGCTTGGGCTGCATGTCCAGCGGCAGCTTGCCGATCTCGTCCAGAAAAACCGTACCGCCGCTGGCCATCTCGAACTTGCCCGGCCGCGTGTCGCGGCGCGCGCCTTCCCCGGCGCCCTCCTCGTGTCCGAAAAGATCGGATTCCATGATGTCCGGCGGGATGCGGGCGCAGTCGATGCGCACGAAGGGAAACGCCCGCCGGCTGCCGGCGTGGTGAATGGCGCGGGCCAGCAGTTCCTTGCCGGTGCCCCGCTCGCCGGTGATCAGGATCGGGAAGCGGTTGTCCACCACCCGCAGGGCTTCTTTTTTGAGCTGGCGCACCTCGGGGCTCTCCCCGATGATGTGGTCGAAGGTGTAGCGCGTGTTGCCCAGGTGGATCAGCTCTTCCTCGTACATGGCCACGCGCGCTTCCAGTTCGGCCAGCCGGCCGGCCAGTTTGGCGGCGCTGCGCACGTCCTGGAACATGATCTGTCCAAAAACGGCCACCACTTCCCCGTTTTTCTTGATGGGAATGCGCTGCACCACCATGTCCTGCCCCTTGATGCGGTGCGTCTGGTTGATTTCGGCCATGCCGGTGCGGGCCACGACGTGCATGCGGCTGTCCTCCATGACCTCGGTGCAGTGCCGTCCGATCTGGGACCGGGGGTCGATTCCCAGGAACCGCGCGTAGGGCGTGTTGAAGTGCGTGATGATGCCCTCGGCATCGGTGATCACGGCACCGCTGTGGATGTTGTCGAATACCAGCTTGTAGAATTCGACCTCTTCCTGCAACTCCCGGATCCTGGAACGGCGTGGCTTTTTCGGTTTCATGGCGATCCTCTTTTACGCTGTCGGCGCAACGGCCGCTTCACCGCAGGCATTTCCCCTGGTCTCGGGGCGCCGGTCCACTTCCGGCACGACTGCAGGAACGGCGTGTATCCCATCATCGACATGTCTATTCTCTGATACAACATATTCGCCGCCGTGTCGACCC
>JAMOVG010000355.1 GCA_027061725.1 Desulfobacteraceae bacterium | reverse complement strand
AGGCGGTCAGGCAGGCCGCGCCGGTGAGGATCACCACCGTGGCCAGGCGCGTGGCCGTGTTGCGGATGGACAGGCGCGAGAGGTTGACCAGCGCGTCGGAAACGCGTCCGCCGAATCGGCCCAGGGTGTCGCCCTTTTTCGCTTTCTTGCGCGCCAGGCGGTAGAAGAGGTGGGTCATGGTGGGAATCACGGACACCGACACCAGCAGGCTGATGAAAATAGCGAAGGTGATGGCGATGGCGATGTCCTTGAAGAGCTGACCGGCCTCCTCCTGGATGAAGATCACCGGTAAGAAAACGGCTACGGTGGTGGCCGTGGAGGCCAGCACGGCGCCCCACACCTCACGGGTGCCGTCGAGCGAGGCCGCAAAGGGGCTTTTGCCCATGCTGCGGTGGCGATCGATGTTCTCCAGCACGACGATGGCGTTGTCCACCAGCATGCCCACGGCAAAGGAGATGCCCGCCAGGCTGACCACGTTCAGGCTGCGGTCGAAGATCCACATGAAAACGAAGGTGCCGATCACCGAGATGGGGATGGCCAGGGCCGTGACCAGGGTGGAACTGACGCTGCGCAGAAAGAGCAGCAGCACGCCCATGGCCAGCAGTCCACCGACGATGACGTTGCGCCTGACGATGGATATGGCGTTGAAAATATACGGGGTCTGCTCGTAGACGATTTTGAAGCGCAGGTTGTTGTCGGCCAGCAGGCCGGCGTTGAGCTCCTTGACGGCCCGCTGCATACGGCGGGTGAGGGCGATGACGTTGGCGCCCTGCTCCTTGCGCACGCCCACCACGATAACCGGCGTGCCGTTGTGCATGACGGCCGTGTCGTTGGTGGCGTAGCCCATGCGCGCCTCGGCCACGTCGCGCAGCGAAACCCGGTGGAAGCCGTCGTTTTCCAGCAGGATGTCCAGGGCTTCGGCCGGGTGCTGGAACTGGCTGACGGTGCGGATGCGGTAGTTCATCTTGTCCATGCCCAGCAGGCCGGCAGAGACATTGCGGTTGGCGGTCTGCAGGCGGCTGACGACCCGTGAGATGGTCAGCTCGTGGCGCGCCAGGGCCTGGGGCGAAACCAGGACCTCCAACTGCTTTTCCGAGCCGCCGAAGACGAACAGGGAGCCCACGCCGGGCACGCGCTCGAGGTGCTGGCGGACCTCGTTTTCAAAGAAGGTACGGTAGGTGTCGATCTTCTGCGGCGGCCCCTTGCGGGTCATGAGCACCATCCAGATGACCGGCGAGCTCTGGGCGCCCGAGGCTGTAATGACGGGCTTTTCCACGTTTTGCGGATAGCGGCGCACCTCGTTTAGCTTGTTGGAGACGCGCAGCAGGGCGGCGTCGATGTCGGTGCCGACCTCGAAGGTCAGCGTGATCTCGCCCATGGCGTTGAAGCTGGAGCTCTCCATGAGGGTCAGGCGCTGGATGCCCTTGAGCACGTTTTCCTGCTCCTCGATGATGTCCTTTTCCACCTCGTAGGGCGCCGCCCCGGGCCACACGGTGGTTACCGTGATCTGGGGCGTTTCCACGTCGGGCGTCAGCTGGACCGGCAGTTTGCGCAGGCCCACGAGCCCGAAGAGCACCACCAGGATGACGCCCACGGCCACCGAAACCGGCTTGGATATGGAAAATTTGATAAAGTCCATGGCTACCGGATCTCATCCCCTCCTGGCTTTAAAGCGCACGTAGCGCCGCACGATTCTCTCCAGCAGTGACAGCCGGCTCCCGGGTTCGTCGCCATCGGCTGCCGGACCATCCGCCAGGTGGACGTCGCCCAGATCGATGTCCGTGGCTCCCGGTGCGTACAGTTGCGCGAACAGCTCGAGCACCTGCTTCTTGACCATACGGCGCATGGGTACGTGGGCGATCATGGCATAGGTGGCCGCGCTTCCCGATTCGGCCAGCTCGGGGTGCGTCCGCACCGTCTCCACGGACGCGGCCAGATCGTCGAGATACTCGGCCCAGACCGTCCCGTGAATGGGCGTCACCATGGCGTGCAGGGCGTCGGGCATCTGAAGACGGTCGATATGCCAGCCCCGTTTCTCCATCTGGTCGCCGACGGCGAAAATGTTCACGGCCGGGTCCGCCGAGCGGTAGGAGAGCAGGGGGCCGCAGGGATCGCCGATGACCTCCAGCGGCGCGATGGCGGCAATGCCCGTTTTCAGGGCGTCGAAAGCCGCCAGGGTCTCCTGCGCCAGCCGTACGTAGCCCTGCTCGCCGAACTTTTGGATGGCCGCCCAGGCGGCGGCGTAGGCCCCACCGGGCCGGGTGCCCAGCAGAGCCGCCGACGCGAACACGCCGCCCGGCCAGTCCTGGTGCACGAACATCTGGTGCTTGAGCAGCTCCAGGCGCCGGTAAGTGATGGTGGAGGCGCCCTTGGCGGCGAAACCGTACTTGTGAAGATCCGCCGAGATGGAAGTTACGCCCGGCACGCGGTAGTCCCACGGCGGCAGGCGGCGGCCCGCCTTTTCCATGAACGGCAGGATGAAGCCGCCCACGCAGGCGTCCACGTGCACGGGAACACCGTGGTCTTTCCCCAGGCGGCCCAGTTCCGCGATGGGGTCGATAATGCCGTGGGGGTACTCGGGGGCCGACCCCAGGATCATGACCGTGTTGCGGCCGATCTTTTTGGCGACCGCTTGCGTGTCGACTCGAAAGTACTCGTCCAGCGGAGCGAAGACCGGCTTGACGCCAAAGTACTCTGCTCCCTTGAGCCACGCCACGTGGGCCGTGACGGGAAGTATCATTTCCGGTTTGCGGATGCCCCTGCGGGCGCGTCCGTAGTCGCGGTAGGTCTTGACCGCCAGCAGGCAGCTCTCGGTGCCGCCGGAGGTCAGCACACCGCAGACCTGACCGTCTCCATGGAAGAGTTCGGCGACCATGGAGATGATGTCGCTTTCAATTTTTTTCAGGCTCCGGAAGGCGGCGGGGTTCAGACCGTTGGCCGAGGAATACAGCGCATAGGCCCGGTTGATGAAGCGCTCGTGCGCATCGTCGAGGTAGTACACCAGGCTCCATGTACGGCCGCGGCGGTAGTCGGGGTCTTTGCCGCGCAAGGACGCCAGGTCCGCCAGGATGTCCTCTTCGCAGCTGCCCTTCAAAGGCATGCGGGTCCGGTTCACGGCAATCCCCCCAGTTGCTGCAGCACCAGCGCCAGTGAAATGCCCAGGTAGTTGCCCAGGGCGTATCCGATGATGCCCGTGGTGATGCCCGACAGCAGCACGGAGGGGTTTTTCAGCGCTCCCGCCACCATGGGCACGAAGGGCGGCGAACAGATGGCCGACACCGAGGTGACCAGGAAAGTGTCCGTGTCGATGCGGCACAGCCTGGCCAGCAGGGCGTGCAGCGCCATGCTGGCGAAGATGCAGACCGCGACGAAGAGCAGGATGGTGGCGTCGAGGTGCTCGAGGCGCTTGAGGTCGGTCATGGAGGCCACCACGAAGCAGAAGATATAGATGATGTACATGCCGGCCTGGAAACTCTTTTCGATGTGCCGCACGCGCGGCACGAAGGAGAGCAGGATGCTCAGCGTGGTGATGGACAGGATGGTCACGGCGGCGGCACGGCCGGCCGGAAACCAGGAGCTGATCTGCAGCGAAGCGGCGATCACGGCGCCGGCCAGCACCAGGGCGGCGACCAGCGGCAGCAGAATCTTTGCCGAGAAAATGCCGCGGTAGGCGTTGACCGATTCCGCATCGTAGGAGACCGCCGCTGCGGACGGGGCCTGCAGGCGCCGGAAGGGGACGAGAAAGCGGTTGAAAAAGCGCTGCCCCACCGAGAGGATGAAGAGCAGGTATAGCAGGCTGAGCGCCGCGTCGTAGGTGTGAAAGAGGATATAGGTGGCGTTGTCCACGCCCAGCGCGGTCTTGATGGCCGCCAGATTGGGGGTGCCGCCCGTGTACACGCCCACGGCCATGCCGGCCAGTTGGTAGGCGGCTGCGGCCCCCCGGTGACGCAGGGCGAAGAAAGCCAGGGTGCTCACCGCCAGGACGGCCGCTACGGCCAGCAGCATGGAGACGATGGCCTTGCCTGCGATGGCGAACCACTGGCGCACGTCCACGGAAAACAGCAGCAGCGGCAGCGACAGCGCCACGGTGGCCTCGGCCAGGCTGGACTGCAGCGGCAAAATGGCGCCGGGCAGCACGCCTGTGTTGCCCAGAACGATGCCGCCGGCGTAGCACAGCAGCACGGCACCGATGGCGTCCAGGACGCGGTAGCGCGCGGTGAGCCAGAGCACCACGGCCGGGAAAAAGAGGGCGGTGATGACGAAAACGGTGTTCATCGATCAGCGTTCCCCGGTGATTTTAACCGGCTGATCCGGCCGCAGCCGCTCGTTGCCGTCCACCACCACCGGCATGCCGGCCACGATGTAGGGGGCGGCCACGCCGATGTACTCGCCGTCCACGGCGGCGATCTCCACCGGCAGGATCTTGGCCCGACCGTCCTTGACGGTGTAGACGAAATCCTTGCCCTGGAAACGCACCAGGGCGTCGCGCTTGATCATTCTGAGCTTCATGCGGGGGCTGGACGGCACGTTGACGGCCGCCGACATGTTCATGATGACGTCATCGAAGTAGGGGATCGCGATCTTGATCTGGAAGGTCTTGCTGCGGGGGTCGGCCACCGGCACGATGGCCGTCAGGTGGGCTTTCAGGGGCCGGTCCAGGGCGGTGATGACCAGCGAAATCTCCTGTCCCGGACGGATGAAGCGAACCAGGTTCTCGGAAACGGCGGCCCGTACGATGGTGCTGTGCACCGACCCCAGCAGGCCTACCGGGGTGTCCCGCGAGACCCATTCGCCGACGGTCTTGAGGCGTTCCAGGATCAGCGCGTCGAAAGGCGCCCGGATCACGGTTTTTTCCAGTTCCAGCTGTTTTTTTTGCAGCCTGCGCTGCAGGGTGCGCTTCTCGATCACCAGTTCCCGGAGGGTGTCGGACAGGTCGTCGTAGTCCTTCTGGCTGGCGACCTTTTGGCGGTAGAGGCTCTTCAGGCGCTTGAGGTTGCGGGCGGCGTTCTCGATCTTGATCCCGGCCTGCCGGATCTGCTGCTCAATGATCTCGATGTCCTTGCGGATGAAATCCGGCGAAAGACGCAGCAGTATGGTGCCTTTTTTAACCACGGTGCCCTCGGTTATCTTTTGGCGGATCACCAAACCGGAGATTTCCGGGGCCAGGCGCGATTTTTCGTCGAAGTCCACCATCCCCGTGACGCGCACGGTCTCGGCGATTTCTCTTTCGAAAACCTTGGAGACCACCACGTTGGCCGGCGGCGGGCCGGTCGCCAGAGCCGTCAGGGGCACGAGCAGCAGCACAACGGCAATAAGGAATCTCATGGCAAATTTCCCGGGCAAGAGTCGAATCTACGCATTCTTAGTGCCTGGCGGCCCCAAAGTCAATGAAAGCCCACCGGGGGAACAGGGCAATCACAAGTAACCTTGGAATGGTTGAATCCTTGGCTCTTAATGGATTGCCCGCCCCGGCGCGTCAAGCTACTTGCGATTCCCCTGACCAGGGGAAGCCCCGCCCAAATCGCAGTTGCCGCCGCGGCGTCCGTCGGGCACTTAAGTCTTGACAGGAAATTCCGA
>JAMOVG010000354.1 GCA_027061725.1 Desulfobacteraceae bacterium | reverse complement strand
CAGACCACGGTCACCAACGACTTCCCCTATTATTTTTCCTCCCATTTTGCCCCCTCGTGGCGCATACGCCGCCTGACGCAGCTGATTTCCGCGCCCGGCAAGAAGAGCGTGGAGGACTGCTGGCGTTTTCAGCGCGACACGCGCAACGTGATGGCCGAACGCGTGGCGCCCATTCTGGCGGCTACCCTGGGGGGACACCCGCAAACGCACTTCATGGGAGAAATCCTGGGCAACTGGGACTACGAGGACGACCCGCAGCAGGTGGCGCCGTCCATTTTCCAGGTCGTCATGCGGGAAGTGATGCTGCGCACTTTCCGGGACGAGTTGGGCCCCGAACTGACCATGACCATGGCCAAGGACTGGTATTACTGGCAGGAGCGGCTGGTGAACATGATCGTCAAAAACGGCGACAGTCCCTGGTTCGACGACACGCTCACCAACGGCAAGCGGGAAAGCCTGGAGGACATCATCTTCCAGTCCGGCCTGGCGGCCGGCAAGTACCTCAGCGAGCGCTTCGGCGACGATATAAACAAATGGGTGTGGGGCGACCTGCACCGCATCGTGTTCGTCAGCGCCATACGGCGTTCGGGGTTCGGCCGGGACCTGCTGGGCGGCGGATCCCTTCCCATGCCCGGGTCGGGAGAGACCCTCATGCGGGGGCTCTACCTCATGGACAAGCCGTACAACGCCGCCATCACGGCGGCGCTGAGAATGGTGGTGGACTTCAACGATCCGGACCGGGTCGCGGCGGTGCTGCCCTGCGGCGTCTCCGGACGGCTGCTCGACCCCCACCGCACCGACCAGACGCGCGATTACATGGACGGGCGCAAGCGCTACTGGTGGTTCAGCGACGGGGCCATTGCCAGGCACGCGAAATCCGAGCTGGCGCTGCTGCCGTCTTCATGACCCGGGGCAGGTGACGACAGAAAGGGGGAACTGTCTCAGAAAGCGGCCGTAAGCGTGCGGGAAAGCCGCCGGTGGTCCTCCATCAGGCGCGGCAGGTCGAGGCCCGGGATGCGGCCGTCTTCCACCACCCAGCGACCGGCCACCATCACCCGGTCGGCGTGGTGGGCGCCACACAGCACCAGGGCCGCCAGCGGGTCGCCGGCAGCGCAAAAGCGCGGCTCGTCCAGGGTGAAAAGCGCCAGGTCGGCCTGTTTGCCCGGCGCGACGACGCCGATGTCGTCGCGGCCCAGGCAGCGGGCCGAGCCGCTGGTGGCCCAGCGCAGAGCGTCCAGGTGGCTGACGCGGTCGGCGCCGTAGCGGAGCCGCTGCAGCAGGAAGGCCTGGCGCACCTCCTGCATCAGGTTGGAGCCGTCGTTGGAGGCCGAGCCGTCCACGCCCAGTCCCAGCGGGGCGCCGGCGGCCTCCAGTTCCAGCGTCGGGCACAGGCCCGAGGAGAGAATCATGTTGGAGCAGGGGCAGTGGCAGACGCCCACGCCGGCGGCGCCCAGGCGCTCGATTTCGCCGGCGTTGAAGTGGATGCCGTGGGCCAGCCAGACGTCGGCGGACAACCAGCCGACGCGCTCCAGGTAGTCCACCGGGCGGGCCCCCATGGTTTCGAGACAGAAGGCGGTTTCATCGCGGGTTTCGCCCAGGTGGGTGTGCAGCCGCACGCCCTGCTCGCGGGCCAGGCGCGCGGTTTCGACCATCAGTTCCTCGCGAACCGAGAAGGGCGAGCAGGGCGCCAGCGCCACCTGCACCATGGCGCCGGGGCCGCGCTGGTGGAAACGCTCGATCAGGCGGCGGCTGTCGTCCAGGATGGTTTCGGCGTCCTGCACCACGGCAGCGGGCGGCAGTCCGCCGTCCTCCACGCTCAGGCTCATGGATCCCCGCGTCAGCACGACGCGCATCCCCAGTTGCGCGGCCTCGGCGATCTGGATGTCGATGGCCTCCTCCAGGCCGGCCGGAAAAACGTAGTGGTGATCCGAGGCCGTGGTGCACCCCGAAAGCAGCAATTCGGCCAGCGCCAGGCGCGTTGAGACGGCGATGTGCTCGGGCGTCAGGCCGGCCCAGATGGGGTAGAGGGCCTGCAGCCAGGCAAAGAGGGCCTTGTCCAGGGCCGGGGGGCACGCCCTGGTGAGGGTCTGGTAGAAGTGGTGATGGGCGTTTACCAGGCCGGGCAGCACCACGTGCCGGGCGGCGTCGAAAACCGCGTCGCAGGAGGCGGCCGGCGAGGCCCCGGCAGGCAGGAGTTCGGCGATGGCGCCGTCGCGCACCACGATGCCGCCGCGGGCGTCGGCGCCTTCGGGTGTCAGAACGGCCAACGGGTTCCGGATCCACAGGGTGCTCATCTTCGGGCCTTCCTTTTAGGTGTTCGGCGGTCGCACGGCGATGCGGCCCGACCGGGTTTTGATGGGAGGCGTTTTCGTCGTGCCCGGCACGATTACAAAATAAAGTGTTCTTGTCAAATAAATTATTAGAAATAAACAACAAAAAGATTGGCAAACATAAAATATATTGTTGACATGCCCGCCATATTGGGTTACGAGCGGGGCATGCAGACCAAAAATCTCGAATTTCTCAAACGCCTGGCGCGCGGCATCGTGGGGGTCTTCGGGCAGCGCTGCGAAGTCGTAATCCACGATTTCCGCGATGTCACGCAGTCCGTGGTGCACATCGAGGGCGACGTCACGCACTGCGACGTGGGTGCGCCCATCACCGACCTGGTGTTCAAACTGGTCAGCGAGTTCGGCGACGACACCCCGGACCGCATCGCCTACAAGAACACCACCGACGACGGTCGCGTGCTCAAGTGCTCCACCATTTTCGTGCGTGACGACGACGGCCACATCGAGGGATGCATCTGCATCAACTTTGACGTCACCGACTTCACCTTCATGGCGACGGCCTTTGCGGAGTTCGGCTTTATCGACGCCGGCGCCGGCGGCGAAAACGGCGCGCCCCCGGAGCGCTGCGCCCGGAGCTTCACCGAAACCATGGAGTCGGTCATCGACAAGGCCGTTGCCCGCACCGGCAAGCTGCCGGCCATGATGAGCCGCGACGAGAAGAAGCAGCTGATCCAGAAGCTCGAAAAGGGCGGTGTATTCGAGATACGGGGCGCCGTCAACTACATGGCCAAGGTGCTTGGGCTTTCCAAGTATACCATCTACAACTACCTGAAGGAAGTGCGGGAGTCCTGAGCGGTTCAGCCGGCGGGAAACCGCCGGGAGCCGCTCCATTTCCACTATTTGACGCCGCGTACCGGCGGGTTTGGCGCCGGCGGCGCAGCGGATTGACAACACCATGCCGATGGAAAGCATCGAACATCTCAACTGCCGTTACCTGCTGCAGGCGCCCCGCGAGACCGGGCTGCCCGAAACGCTCTCGCCGGCCGCCGCTTTGGGCGTGCGCGCCTTTCACCGCCAGCTTCCGGGCTACCGGCCCACGCCGCTGGTGCACCTGGAGCGCCTGGCGCGCGCCTGGGGCCTGGGGGACGTCTTCGTCAAGGATGAATCGCCGCGCTTCGGGCTGCAGGCCTTCAAAGTGCTGGGCGGAAGCTACGCCATCGCCCAGCTGGTATGCCGCAAGCTGGGGCGCCCCCTGAGCGAGGTGACCTACGCCCAGCTGGTCAGCGAAGAGGTGCGCCGCCAGGTGGGGCAGATCACCCTGGCCACCGCCACTGACGGCAATCATGGCCGGGGTGTGGCCTGGGCGGCGGAGCGCCTCGGCCAGAAGTCCGTCATCTTCATGCCCAGGGGGGCCGTCCCGGCCCGCGTGGCCAGCATCCGGGCCCACGGCGCCGAGGTGGTGGTGACGGACCTGAACTACGACGACGCCATCCGCCTGGCCTGCCGCGAAGCGGAAAAGAACGGCTGGTACATGGTGCAGGACACGGCCTGGGAGGGCTACACCGAGATCCCCACCTGGATCATGCAGGGCTACCTGACCATGTGCGCCGAGACGGTGGACCAGCTGCGGGCGGCCGACAGCTACCCCACGCACATCTTCGTGCAGGCTGGCGTGGGGGCCCTGGCCGGGGCCGTCATCGGCTACTTCGCCCAGGTGTACCGGGAGCCGCGGCCGCGCTTCATCATCATGGAGCCGGCAAATGCGGCCTGCGTTTTCGCCTCGGCGGCGGCCGGCGACGGGCGCACCCACGCCGTCACCGGCGACCTGGACACCATCATGGTGGGCCTGGCCTGCGGGGTGGTCAACCCGCTTTCGTGGGAGATCCTGCGGGACCTGCCCTGCTGCTATACGAGCCTGGACGACTTCGTGGCCGCCAACGGCATGCGCATCCTGGCCAACCCGCTGGCCGACGACAAGCCGGTGGAATCCGGGGAATCCGGCGCCGTCGGACTCGGCCTGATGGACCTGCTGGCCAACGACCCCGCCTGGCGCGAACTGAAAGAGGCGCTGGAGATCGGGCCGCAGTCGACCCTGGTGTGTTTCAGCACCGAGGGCGCCACCGACCCGGTCAACTACCGCGAGGTTATTTGGCACGGCAAATACCCGCATCGGGGCTGAACACGGGGGCAGGGCCGCGCACACAACCGACGATATCACCCATCACACAGCCACTACAGGAGGAAAGAGGATATGCCACAGTTGGATTTTGACCGCATCAGGGAACTGGCCGAACGCTACAAACCCGAAATGACCCGCTTTCTGCGCGACATGGTGCGCCTGCCCAGCGAGAGCTGCCAGGAAAAAGAGGTCATTCTGCGCATCCGCGAAGAGATGGAGAAGGTGGGCTTCGACCGCGTCGAGATCGACCCCATGGGCAACATCCTGGGCACCATCGGCAGCGGCCAGACCCTGATCGCCATGGACGCCCACATCGACACCGTGGGCGTGGGAAACCGCGACAACTGGGACTTCGACCCCTACGAGGGCATGGAGGACGACGAGGTCATTGGCGGCCGCGGCTCCAGCGACCAGGAGGGCGGCATGGCCGCCATGGTTTACGCCGCCCGCATCATCAAGGACCTGGGGCTGGAAGGGGACTACACCCTGGTGGTGGCCGGCACGGTCCAGGAGGAAGACTGCGACGGCCTGTGCTGGCAGTACATCATCCGCGAGTCGGGCCTCAAGCCCGAGTTCGTGGTCTCCACCGAGCCCACCGACGGCGGCATCTACCGCGGCCAGCGCGGGCGCATGGAGATCAAGGTGGAGGTGCGCGGCGTAAGCTCCCACGGGTCGGCCCCCGAGCGCGGCGACAACGCCATCTTCAAGATGGGGCACATCCTGGGCGAGCTGGAGCAGCTCCACGGCCGCCTCAAGGACGACGCCTTCCTGGGCAAGGGTTCGCTGACGGTTTCGGAGATTTTCTACACCTCGCCGTCCCGCTGCGCCGTGGCCGACGGCTGCACCATCTCCATAGACCGCCGCCTGACGGCCGGCGAGGACAAGGAACTGGCGCTCTCCCAGATCCGCGAGCTGCCGGCCGCCCGGGCCGCCGGGGCCGAGGTCTCCATGTACACCTACGAGCGCCCCTCCTACACGGGGCTGGTGTACCCCACGGACTGCTACTTTCCCTCCTGGACGATCCCCGAGGACCACGTCGTGACGCGCTCGGCGGTGGCCACCTACAAGTCGCTCTTTGACAGCGAGCCGCGTGTGGACAAGTGGACCT
>JAMOVG010000353.1 GCA_027061725.1 Desulfobacteraceae bacterium | reverse complement strand
AGCAGATGCTGGCCGAGGTGCCCAACGTCACCGCTTTGTACGCCCGTCCGGAGGAACGGGAAGGCATCTTGGCGAGGATCAAGCGCAACGGCCGGTTCGACGGGCAGCATGTGACCCTGCGGCATCGAGACGGCCGCTACATCCAGCTGCTGCTCAGCGTGCGATACGTAAAGGGCGAGAAGGAAACCTGTTTTGAAGGTTTTCTGATCGACGTGACTGAACGCTACCGCATCGAAAAGGCCCTCAAGGAAAGCGAGGAGCGCTACCGCAGCCTGGTGGAGCTGTTTCCCGATGCGGTGATGGTGCACAGCAACCTGGATATTGTTTACATAAACCACGCGGGCGCACGTCTGATGGGGGCCGAGCGGCCCGAGGACATTCAGGGCCGGTCGGTGCTGGAGCTGATTCACCCGGACTTCGTGCAAATTGTCCGGCGTCGGCTCAAGCAGGTCAGCGGCCAGAACCAGCCCCTGGTGCCCATGGAGCAGCGTTACGTGCGCCTGGACGGGAAAATCATCGATGTGGAGGCCACGGGCGTTGCCATTACCTACCGCGGCAAGCCGGCGGTGATCAGTGTGTTGCGCGACATATCCGAGCGCAAGCGGTCCGAGGCCGAGCGTGGCCGGCTGGAGCGCCAGCTCCAGCAGGCCCAGAAGCTGGAGGCCATCGGCACCCTGGCCGGCGGCATCGCCCATGACTTTAACAACCTGCTGATGGGGATGCAGGGCAACGTTTCCCTGTCGCTGCTGGACGTGGGCGGCGGCCACCCCTGTTACGAACACCTCAAAAACATCGAGGCTTACATCGCCAGGGCCAGCGACCTGACGCGGCAGATTCTGGGTTTTGCCCGGGCGGGCAAGTACCACGCCAGTCCCCTGGACATCAAACGCGTAATTCGGGATAGTGTGCGGCTGTTCCGCCGCACGCGCAAAGAGATCAACGTGGAAGTGCAGTTGCAGGACGATTTACCCGCCGTAGAGGCCGACCGCAGCCAGATGGAACAGGTGTTCATCAATCTTTTTGTCAACGCCTGGCAGGCCATGCCCACCGGCGGCACCATCCGGGTCACCGCCGCCGGCGTCCGGCTGGACCGCGATTTCACCGCGCCCCACGACACGTCTCCCGGGGAGTTCGTGAAAATCTCGGTTACGGACGACGGCACCGGCATGGACCCCCAGACCCTGGAACGGGTCTTTGAACCTTTTTTTACCACCCGCGCCATGGGCCGCGGCACCGGGCTGGGCCTGGCCTCGGTGTACGGCATCATCAAGAATCACGGGGGTATCATCACGGTCCGCAGTGAAAAAGGCAAGGGGAGCACCTTCGATATTTTTCTGCCGGCCTCTCTACGGCCGCTGGACAAGCCGGAAAAAGAGAAAAAGCCCACGGCGCCTGTAGCCGGCCGTCAGGGAACGGTGCTGCTGGTCGACGACGAGAAGATGATCCTGGACGTGGGGCGCAAGCTGCTGGAGAGCCTGGGGTACGAGGCGATAACGGCCGCCGGCGGGCGGGAAGCCATCGAAGCCTATCGGCGGCACGGTGCCGGCATCGACCTGGTGATTCTGGACATGGTGATGCCCGACATGAACGGAGGGCGCACCTTCGAGGCGCTTAAGAAGCTGGACCCCGATGTGAAAGTGCTTCTGTCCAGTGGATACAGCCTGGATGCCAAGGCCGTCGAGATGCTAAACAAAGGCTGTGGGGGGTTCATTCAGAAGCCTTACGACATGACGCTGCTGGAGATCAAGATCCAGGAGGTCGTGGCCTGCGGGGGCGCTTGACGGAAAGGTCTATGCACGAGGTTGCGCGGATGGGAGTCACAGGTCCAGAAAACGTGCCCCGCTCCACAGGCCTTCGAAATCCGCCTCGGCCAGGTGCTGCCAGGGGCTGCGGGGCGAAAACTGGAAGGCGGCGGTCACATCCGGTGAAAAAACCTTGCCGGCCTTGAGTTCCGGATTTTTCAGCAGGTATTTAAATTCACGGCCCAGGTCCAGCAGCAGGTCGATTTCGTCGTGGTCGTCCATCAGCTCCACCAGCAGGATGTTGCGGATATTGCCGCTGCCGCGGATGCTTCTTTCCCCGCGGGGATCCATGTACACTTCGATAAAGGCGTCGGCAACGGCCACCGCGCGGCCGTCGGGCGCCACCAGCAACGCACGCTCCACCACGTATTCCCCTTCTGCGAAGGGAACCCACTGTTTCATCACACCTCCTGATCAGCTGCCGAAATCGGTTGTTGGATCCAGATCGCCGAGATCCTCACGGGCCCGCCGAACGAAGTCCCGCACGTAGTGCGGCATATGCCCCTCGGTGAGGTAGCATTTAAAGTCCTCTTCCACCTGGGTCGCGGGGATGCGCCAGGTTTCGGACGCCACGTGAAAAAGCGTGTACTCGCTGGTGGTGCACCGCCGTGCGATGGCCGCCAGGTATTCCCCGTCGGTGACGGTGCGTCGCGCGGCGTGCCGGAAATCCAGGTGCCGCAGAAGCCCGATGTAAAGAAACGCCGCCATGGGCAGCAGGATCATTTTCCACTCAAACACGATTGTCTCCACCATCTCTGCCAACTCCTCAATTCATACAGTAAACACGGCCCCGGGCAGTGCAAGCCACCATTCTCCGGGGGGTAATGCCGCACTTCGGTAAACACCGGTGGTATCCCTATTTTCGGCAGCGGAAGCCAAGCAGTTGAGTCGATTCGATCGGCATTTTATGTATTTCAAAGAAAAACATTTTTAAAACGGGCAGTTGTTGCTTATGAATCAAATTCATATTGACACCCTGCCGGCGATTTGCCATAGTCTCACGCGTTTTGCCCGGGTGCGTGCCCGGGATATCCCTTTATCTTTCGATTGGATCCGCTGCTCATGGACATGAAGCGCAGCTACTACGAGGATATCCAGTTTTTCAGCTCGGGTGTGGCCCTGTTTTGGTTTGTCGTGCTGATGGCTTTCCTGGTTGCCTTCCCCTTTCTCTTCAAGAACTACTTTGTCTATGTGGCCAACTATGTGGCCATCAACATCATCGTCGTGCTGGGGCTCAACATCCTGGTGGGCTACACGGGTTTGATTTCCCTGGGGCACGCCGGTTTTTTTGCCATCGGCGCATACGGCACCGTCATCCTGATGACCCGGCTGTCCATGCCATTCCTGATGGCATTGCCCCTGGCGGCACTTGCTGCTGCGCTGTTCGGCTTCCTGCTGGGGTTGCCCGCCTTGCGGCTGGAGGGGCCTTACCTGACCATTGCCACGCTGGGGTTCGGACTGACCGTCACCCAGGTGATCGGCCGCATCGAACTGTTCGGCGGGCGCCAGGGATTGCACACCCCCGAACTGATCATCGGACCCTGGAACCTGGACAACGACCGCTCCTTCTACTACCTGGTGATCGT
Source organism: Desulfobacteraceae bacterium (assembly GCA_027061725.1). Lineage (GTDB taxonomy): Bacteria > Desulfobacterota > Desulfobacteria > Desulfobacterales > JALSRD01 > JALSRD01. The sequence goes on along the minus strand of JAMOVG010000353.1, from coordinate 20,478 downwards.
TATAACGGTGCTGATGACGGTGTTCGCCCGCAACCTGATCCGCACCCGCGTGGGAAGGGCCTTTGTGGCCATCCGCGACGCCGACATCGCGGCCGAGACCATGGGGGTCAATCTGGTATACTACAAGACGCTGTCGTTCGCCGTCAGCGCTTTTTACGCCGGCGTGGCCGGCGGTCTGTACGCCTTCGTGCTGCGTTTCATCGAACCGGAGATCTTTTCGCTGCTGATGTCCATCATGTTCCTGGCCATGGTCGTGGTCGGTGGTCTGGGATCCATCATGGGCGCCATCGTGGGGGCGGGGCTGCTGAGCTGGCTGGACCTGCAGCTGCGCAACATTCTGAGCATTCCTTACGTGGGGCACTGGCTGGAGCGGCTTTCGGAGAGCTATTTCTCCATCACGGGCGTATCCAACATCCAGTTCATCCTGTTCGGGCTGATCATGATCCTGATCATGCTGTTCGAACCGCTGGGGATTTTTGGCATCTGGATGCGCACCAAGAAATACTGGAAGACGTGGCCGTTTTGAACGGGACTAATTTCGGGAACCAACGGACATCGTCATGATCGAATTCATCCAGATGGTGGTCAACGGGATCACCGCGGGGAGCGCTTACGCCCTTATGGGGCTGGCCATGGTAATTATCTACAAGACCTCCGAGGTGCCCAACTTCGCCCAGGGCGAGATGGCGCTGGCCACCACCTACATTGCTTACATGCTGCTGCATTCACTGGGGTTTTCCATGGTGGGAGCCTTTTCTCTGGCCCTGCTGTTTTCCTTCGCACTGGGATGTTTTTTGGAGTTCGCGGTGCTGCGCCGGGCCAAGGAGACCAGTATCCTGGGCATGATCGTGATCACCATCGGGCTGGAAATGGTGCTCATGGGGTTCGTGTCCTGGAAGTTCGGCGCCGAGCAGAAGGCCATGCCTTTCCCGCTCACCCCTTACGACAGCATCGTCATCGGCGATATCTTCATCAGCAGCCTGGAACTGCTGACCTTCGCCGTAACGCTGCTGCTGATGCTGGCGCTGTTTGTCTTTTTCCGGTACTCGAAACTGGGGGTGGCCATGAAGGCCACGCAGCAGAACCGCATGGCCGCCCGACTGATGGGCATCCACACCAACCGCGTGCTGATGGTTACTTGGGGGCTGTCGTCGGTGGTGGGCGGCATCGCCGGCCTGCTCATCGCGCCGGTGATGATGCAGCCTTATATGATGTGGGATCCTCTGCTCAAGGGCTTTGCCGCAGCCGTCATGGGCGGCATGACATCGCTGCCCGGTGCGGTTTTCGGGGCCTACCTGCTGGGCATTGTCGAAAATCTTTTCGGCGGCTATGTCTCCCTGGAGTTCAAATCCGTGGTGGCCTTTGCGGTGATTGTGCTGGTGCTGTGCGTCAAGCCCAGCGGAATCTTTGCGCGCCACTACGTCAAAAAGGTGTGAAGGGTTGTATTTGCAGATTTGCAGACGGAAACTGAAAACGAGGATGTCAGAAAGGAGGCGGACATGAAAAGACGGCTGATATGGACGGTGCTGATGGTGACGGTGCTGGCACTCACCTTCACTCCGACGGGTTGGGCCGAGGAGGGGGTTTCGGCCACCGAAATCCAGATCGGGCAATGGGGTCCGCAGACCGGGCCGGCCGCCGCGTGGGGGTCCGTGGCCCGCGGTACGGGTGCCTATTTCAAAATGATCAACGCCCAGGGGGGCATCAACGGGCGCAAGATCGTGTACCACATGTTCGACGACGCCTATAACCCGGCCAAGACCAAGGCCGGCGTCAAGGAGCTGCAGGAAGGCATCGGCATGTTCGCCTGGGTGGGCGGCGTGGGCACGGCCCCGGGCCTGGCGGTCAAGGATTACCTGATGAAACGCAAGGTTCCCTGGATCGGCCCCTCGTCGGGTTCGCTGCACTGGATTACCCCGCCCGAGAAGTACCTCTTCACCGTCTATCCCATGTACGCCACCGAAGCGCGCATTTTGTGCCGTTACGCCGTGGAGAAGCTGGGCAAGAAAAAGTTCGCCATCATCTACCAGAACGACGACTACGGCAAGAACGGCGTCAAGGGCGCCCGCGAGGAGCTGGCCAAGCACGGGCTCAAGCTGGTGGCCGAGGTGCCGGTGGAGGTCAAGGAGGGAGACCTCAAACCCCACGTGATGAAGCTCAAGAAATCCGGCGCCGACGCCGTGCTGCTGTGGACCAGCGTCAAGCACGCCGTCATGACGGTGGGCATCAGCAAGGCCATGAAGTTCTCCCCGCAGTTCCTGAGCACCAGCACATGCTCGGACTTCGTTCTCATGAACCTCATCAGCAAGGGGCTGTGGAAGGGGGTCATCGCCACGACTTTCGCCCTGCTGCCAGATTCGGACAACCCGCTGATGAAAAAGTACAAAAAAGAGGCCTTTGACAAGTACGCCGGCAAGGACGAACGCTGGGGGCTGTTTTTCTACGCGGGCATCGCTTTTGCCGAGCCCCTGGTGGAGGCCATGAAGCAGTGCGGCAAGGACCTTACGCGTGAAAATCTGATCCGCAAGCTGGAAGCCATGAAAAATTTCCAGGGCATCAGCGGAAAAATCAGCTATGCGCCCTTCAATCCCAAGGATCCCACCTGCCGCAGGGGACAGAATTCCTCTTTCCTGGTGCAGTGCATGGAAGGCGGCAAGGCCAAGAAACTATCGGGATGGATCACCATAGGCGACTGACGACAGGAAGCGAACCCGACGAAAAAGGTTCCGGGGGCCCGCGGTCCCCGGAACCTTTTTCAAAGCACGCGGCGCATCGGTGCAGCATGACCCTTTTCAGCGTGGAAAACCTGAGCATCTCTTTCGGCGGCCTCAAAGCCCTGTCGGGCATCAGCTTCGAGGTGGCGGCCGGTGAGATTTTCTCCATCATCGGACCCAACGGTGCCGGCAAAACCACGCTGTTCAACTGCATCAACGGAATCTACCGGCCCGGCAGCGGCCGCATCCGTTTCAAGGGCGTGTCCATCCAGCGCAAAAAGCCGGACGCCATCGCACGGCTGGGCATTGCGCGCACCTTCCAGAACATCGAGCTCTTTGCCCACATGAACACCATGGAAAACATCCTGCTGGGCCGCCATATCTACATGCAGACCGGCCTGTTCAAGGGCGGCTTCATGTGGGGGCGGCGATCGTTTGCCGCGCGCGAGGAGGTCGTTCACCGACGCAAGGTGGAGGAGATCATCGACTTTCTGGAACTGCAGGCCGTGCGCGACAAACCCGTGGGCGGGCTTCCCTACGGCATCCAGAAGCGTGTCGAACTGGGGCGCGCGCTGGCCCTGGAGCCCGAGCTTTTGCTGCTGGACGAACCCTGTGCCGGCATGAACGCCGAGGAGAAACAGGACCTGATCTTCTGGGTCAAGGACATCCAGGACGAAATGGGGGTCACGCTGCTGGTGATCGAGCACGACATGTCCATGGTCATGGACATCTCCGACCGCATCCTGGCCATCAACTTCGGCCGACCGATCGCCGAGGGAACGCCCGGGGAGGTTCAGCGCCACCCGGAGGTTCTTCGGGCCTACCTGGGAGAGGACGAGGACGGCCCGGCCTCCGAACCGCTGGATGCTTCCGCGTGAAGGTTCTTTGAAGACATGCAGCCCATACTGGAAATCAAGAACATCGAGACCTACTACGATCTCATTTACGCCATCCGAGGGGTTTCCCTTGCGGTGATGCCGGGAAGCATCACGGCCATCCTGGGCAACAACGGGGCCGGCAAGTCCACTATTCTCAAAACGGTGATGGGCCTTATCGAGGATCAGCCCGACAAGGGCACCATCGAATTCGAGGGCCGTCGCATCGACGGCTGGGACACCGAAAAGATCGTCCGCCTGGGAATCTCCTTTGTGCCCGAGGGTCGCGAGGTCTTCGAGGAGCTGACGGTGCGCGAGAACCTGGCCATGGGCGCCTACACGCGCCGCGACCGGAGCGCGGTGGAGGAGGACTGCCGGCGGGTGTACCGCTATTTTCCGGTGCTGCGCGAACGCGAGAAGCAGTGGGCGGGGACACTGTCGGGCGGGGAGCAGCAGATGCTGGCCATCGGCCGGGCCCTGATGAGTCGCCCGAAGTTGCTGCTGCTTGACGAACCCTCGCTGGGACTCTCCCCGCTGCTGGTCAAGGAGATCTTCCGCATCATCTGCACCATCAACGAGCAGGGGGTCACCATCCTGCTGGTGGAACAGAACGCCCGCATGGCGCTGAGCGTCGCCGACACCGGGCTGATCCTCGAAAGCGGCCGATTCGTCATGAAGGGCCGCTCTGAAGACCTGATGAACGACAAGGACGTGCGCGAGTTTTACATGGGCATCCGTTCTGAAGCTTCGGCCAAGGGCTACCAGCGATGGAAAAGAAAAAAGGCCTGGCGATAGCGATGGATCGAAAAATGGTGCCGCAATGCGTGTTCTGAAGGGGTGGCGGCGATACGGCATTGCTGGAAGAGAGACAAAGGCGCAAAGGCACAAAGTAAAGCAATAACCTCCAGGGGCAGGTCTTCCTTCCCTGGCACCTGACGGCGTAAATTGACCAATGTCCTCAGTTGACGACCGAAAAGAGCAGACCGTTCCCGGGATCTTCAAGAAGGCCGTGGCCAGATACGGTAACCGCCAGGCCATGCGATACAAGGACCTGGGGTTGTGGCACGACATCTCGTGGATGGAATACTACCGCCGTGTGCGCCAGGTGGGGGCTGCCCTGATCTCCATGGGACTCCGGCGGGGCGACTGCGTGGCCATCATCGGCGACAATTGCCCCGAGTGGGTTTTTATCAGCATGGGGGTCCAGTGCGTGGGCGGCGTGGCCGCCGGGGTCTATGCCACCAATGCCTGGCCACAGGTGGAGTACGTGGTGGCCAATTCCGACGCGGTCTTTTTTTTCGTGGAAAACGAGGAGCAGCTGGACAAGTGGCTGATGTTCCGCAAGAAGGTGCCGGCCCTAAAGAAAGTCATCGTCTGGGACACCAAGGGGCTGCGCGATTTCAAGGACCCCATGGTTATGTCTTTCGAGGAACTGCTGGAAATCGGACGCAAGGCGGACGACAAGCGGCCTGAACGCTTCGACGGGCGCACCCTGGAAGTTTCGCCCCACGATCTGGCCGTGCTGATTTACACTTCCGGCACCACGGGACCGCCCAAGGGCGCCATGCTGAGCCACCGCAACTGCACCTGGATGGGCTACGCCATTACCTCGGAAAACCCCATGTACGACAGCGACGAGATCATGTCTTTTCTGCCGCTGTGCCACATTTTCGAGCAGCTTTTCACCATTTTGGGGCACATCACGGTGGGCTATACGGTCAATTTTGTCGAGAGCCTGGAGACGGTTACCGACAACATGCGCGAGATTTCTCCCACCGTGGGCCACGCTGTCCCCCGCATATGGGAGAAATACTACTCGTCCGTGCTGATCCGCATGTCTGACGCCACCTGGTTCAAACGGGTGGTTTTCAATGCCGCCTACCGCGTCGGACAGCAGCGGGCCGACCTGGTCATGAATTTCCAGAACGTGCCCGGTTACCTCAAGGTGCTATACGGCCTGGCTCATCTGGCCGTATTCCGCAAGCTCAAGGAGCGTCTTGGATTCGACCGCTTGCGGGTAGCCTATTCCGGGGCGGCGCCCATCGCCCCGGACGTGCTGCGCTTTTTCCAGTCCATAGGTGTCAACCTCATCGAGGGCTACGGCCAGACCGAGGGCACGGGGGTGACCTGCCTGTCGCCCATCGGGCGGGTGAAGTTTGGCACGGTGGGGCCGCCGCTCAGTGGTGTGGAGGTCCGAATCGCCGAAGACGGCGAGATCCTGGTGCGTTCGCCGGCGGTTTTCCGTGGCTACTTCAAGAACCATGAGGCCACCTCCGAGACCATCCGCGACGGCTGGCTGTACTCCGGGGACATCGGCGAACTGGACGCGGACGGTTACCTGCGCATCACCGACCGCAAAAAAGACATCATCGTTACCGCCGGCGGAAAGAACATCAGCCCGCAGTACATTGAGAACAAGCTCAAGGCCAGCATTTACATCAACGACGCGGTGGTGATCGGCGACCGCCGCAAGTTCCTATCGGCGCTGATCATGATCGACGAGGACAACGTCATCAAGTACGCCCAGGATCACAAGGTGCAGTTTTCCACCTACCGCGACCTGACCCGCGACGCGCGCATCAACAAGCTCATCCAGGCGGAGGTGGACCGCGTCAACGAGACCCTGGCACGGGTGGAGAATATCCGCAAGTTCACCATCCTTCCCAAGAAGCTCTACGAGGAAGACGGCGAAGTGACTCCCACCATGAAGGTCAAGCGCAAGTTCGTCAACGATGCCTTCGCCGACCTGATCGAGGCCATGTACGGCGGCTCGCGAAAAGAGTAGGGCGGAAGGCATTTTTATCTCTCTTCAACGAGGTGTGCAACATGAGCGATTCCGTGGTCTCCATCGTTTCCTACGAAAAACCGTTCGAATCCGTGCGCCGGGCCGTGGCGCTTTGCGACGGGCTGGCCGGGCTGCCGCGCGGCGCCCGCGTCTTCATCAAGCCCAACATTGTGTTCTGGACGCGGGCCACGGACTTTCCCAAGTGGGGCGTGATCACCACCTCTCGCGTGGTTGAGGACATGGTTGCGCTGCTCAGGGACCACGGCATCGACGACATCACCATCGGCGAGGGAACCGTGGTCATGGATCCGCGCGATACCGAGACCCAGCAGCACGCCTACCGCTCCCTGGGCTACGACAGACTGCAGAAGCGATACGGTGTCAAGACCGTCAACGTACTGCAGCGTCCCTTTCGCAAGGTGGACCTGGGTGACGGTGTCCGCCTGAACTTCAGCGTGGATGCCCTGGAGAGCGACTTCATCGTGGACCTGCCGGTGTTAAAGACCCACAACCAGACCGTGGTCAGCCTGGGAATCAAAAACCTGAAGGGCCTCATCGACATCCCCTCGCGCAAGAAATGCCACAGTGCCGACGAACAGCGCGACCTGCACTTCATGGTGGCCCGGCTGGCAGACCGCCTGCCGCCGGTGTTCACCCTGCTCGACGGCATTTACTCCCTTGAGCGGGGGCCCGCTTTTGACGGCCACGTCCACCGCAGCGACCTGCTGGTGGCATCGTCCGACATCCTGTCCTGCGACCTGGTGGGCGCCCGCATTTTGGGTTACGATCCGACGGAGGTGCCCTACCTTGTCCACGCCGCCCGTAACCACGGCCGCGCGGCCGACCTGTCGGGCATCCGGATCGTGGGGCGATCCATCGAAGAGGTGTCGGGCCGCTATGAATATGATTTCAGCTGGGGGCAGAACGCGCGCGGAGAGCGCATGCCGCTTCCGCTGGTCAAAAGCGGGCTGGCGGGCATTTCCTATCCCAAGTACGACCTGAGCCTGTGCACCTACTGCTCGTTTTTAAACGGCGTGATCCTGTCCGCCATACGCGCCGCATGGAAAGACGAGCCCTGGCAGGACGTTGAGGTGCTCACCGGCAAACGCATGGCGCCCACGCCGGGAAAGCAGAAAACCATTTTGCTGGGCAAGTGCATGTCAAGGCGCAACAAAAATCATCCCGACATCAACGAAGAGATTGCCATCCGGGGATGCCCGCCGAAAATCGACGACATCATCGCCGCCCTGCACCGAGCGGGCATTCCGGTCTCATCGGCATTTCTCAAAAACTACGAACAGATGCCCGGCTTCTTCCTGCGCCGTTACGAAGGCAAGGCGGAATTCGATGAAGCCTTTTTCCGGGTAGGCTGAGCGCCGCTATGCGCGTTTTTCCGCGCGTTCGCGCTCCAGCCGTCGAAGTTCTTTTTTCATCACCTTGCCGGTGGGGTTGCGGGGCAGCTGCTCGATAAACTCGATGACCTCGGGGATCTTGTAGCGGGCCAGGCGGTCCGCGAGGAAGTCCCTGATGTCGGTATCCGTCAGTGTTTTCCCCTCCACCGGAATGATGAAGGCCTTCACGCGTTCACCCAGCGCCTCGTCCGGCGTTCCGACCACGGCCACCTCGCGTATGTCCGGGTGCGCCTCCAGGGCGATCTCGATTTCCCTGGGATAGATGTTTTCGCCGCCGCGGTTGATCATGTCCTTCTTGCGGTCGACAATGTAAATGAATCCCTCTTCGTCCATGTAGCCCATATCCCCGGTGTGCAGCCAGCCATCCACCAGGGTTTCGGCGGTGGCCTGCGGGTTGTTCAGGTAGCCCAGCATAACGGCCTCGCCGCGAATACAGATTTCGCCCTTCTCGCCGACGGGTACCTCGCGGTTGTCTTCGTCCATGATCCGGATTTCCTGCTCGGGCATGGCTACCCCGATGGAACCGGGCTTGCGTTTTCCTTTGGGAGGATTGACCGTCGATACGCCGGTGCACTCGGTGAGTCCATAGCCTTCGATGATTTCAACGTTGAATTTTTCCTCGAACCCCTTGATCAACTCCGTGGAAAGCGGTGCCGCACCGCAAAATGCGTAGTTGAGCCGCAGGGTGGAGCGGTCGACGGCGGAGGAGTCGATCGAATAATACACGTAGTTGTACATGGCCGGCACGCCCATGAGGATACTTACCCCGTTTTGCGTAATGGCCGGCCAGAAGTCGTCCGGGGAGAAGGACTTGCGGACACACAGCGTCTGGCCGCAGTAGATGATGGGATAGGTCCAGACGCAGATAGGGTTGGTGTGAAACATGGGCAGCAGGATGAGCATGACGTCGTCGGGGTTGAAGAGGCCGATGCTGGACATGGCCCGGCAGATGGAAAGCTGCCCGGCGTTTGTGAGAAGGATTCCCTTGGGTTGCCCGGTAGTGCCCGAAGAGTAGAGCAGCAGGAACGGATCCGAGGGCTTCTGCGGAACAAGGGCTTCGCCAGAGGAGTACTGTGCGAGAATGTCCGACAGCTGTTGGAGCCCGCTGTCTTCCTCTCCGGCCGCTTCGTTTCGGACTTCGACTACCGGGGGTTTGTGGCGCGACTGTTCAATGCCGCGGTTCATCTCGGGCAGGAACTCGCTGCTTGCAAACACCATTCGGGGTTTGGCATCTTCCAACAAGAAGGCGATTTCCGGACCCTTGAGCATGAAATTGATGGCGCCCGCGATGGCCCCGATTTTTTGGATGCCAAACATGACGCTGTAGACCTCGGGCGAATTGGAGATCATCAACGAGACCACGTCGCCCTTGCCGATGCCCTGCTCTTTGAGGAAGTTGGCCACCCGGTTGGCGCGTGCATTGATCTCGGCATAGCCGATGACCTGATCATAAAAGCGCACGAGGGGACGGTCGGGGACTTCCTGTGCGCGGGCCACGATCATCTCGGCCACGCTTTCGAATGCCGTGCGTTTGCCCTCGAGCAGAGGATGTTGATCCGGGGGGACGGGATCCAGTACAACTTTTTTCAATGAGCTCATTTTCTTTACCTCTCCTGTTGGTTGTTACCGCCGCCATGGCCTGTCCTCGCGGGTGAGGTCTTCACAGGTCCGAAGCTTCCATCACGCGTGCGGCGGCGGCGGACAGGCTCTGCACGGCTACGATGAGCGTTTTGAAGCGCCTGTCACGTGTCTGGCCATGGTAGTAACGGTAGTAGATCTGCTGGGCGATGACCGCGAGGCGGAACAGTCCGAAGCAGTAATAGAAATCGAAGTTGTCGGCGCGCAGCCCCGACGCCCTGCAGTAGCGCTCCACCAGTTGCCTGCGCGTCAGGGCCCCGGGAATATGGGTGGGCATCAGGCGGATGGCCTGAAGATCCGGGGGATCGTCGGCCTGTACCCAGTAGGCCAGGGAATTACCCAGGTCCATGAGCGGGTCGCCGATGGTGGCCATTTCCCAGTCCAGCACACCGATGATGTTCAGCGGGTCATCGGGGTCCAGGACCACGTTGTCCAGTTTGTAATCATTGTGGATGATGGCGGGGCGCACCGTTTCGGCGGGCATCTTTTCGTTCAGCCAGGCCATGACCGGACCGAAATCCGGAGCGTCTTCCGTGCGGGCGGCCGCGTAACGGCGGCACCAACCCTCTACCTGGCGCTGCACGTAACCCTCGGGTTTGCCGAAATCCGCCAACCCCGCCCGGCGGTAGTCGATGGCATGCAGCTCCAGGTGCACGTCGACCAGCCTCTCGCATAGCCGCCGCGCATCGTCGGGCGACAGCCGCAGCCCCTCGGGCAGGTCCTTTCGCAAAATAATGCCCCGAATGCGCTCCATGACGTAGAAGGGGCAGCCCATGACGGCAGGATCCTCGGTGTAGGCCAGCGGCCGGGGGGCATAGGGAAAGATGGGGTGCAGGGCCTGCAGGATGCGGTACTCGCGGCCCATGTCGTGGGCGCTGCGGGCCTTGGTTCCAAAGGGCGGGCGCCGCAGCACCAGTTCACGGTCACCGAAACGGATCATGTAGGTCAGGTTGGAAAAGCCGCTTGGGAACTGCCGGATGACGAGAGGTCCTTCGAGCCCCTCGATGTGGTCCCGCAGAAACCGCTCCACGGCTTCCGTATCCAGTGCCTCTCCCTCGCGTACCTCTACAGCACCGTCGATTGTTTTCATGTCTCCTGTCCTTCCGTAGCCGAGCGGGTCAGCAGATACGATTCCACGACTTCCACGACGAAAGCGGCGTAGGACTCCACCGTCACCTCTCTTCGCGAGTGTTTCCATCGCTTCAGGTACCAGTCCTGCAGCAGGGCCTTGATCATGGCCGCCGTCAGGCTGCGGCACACGTCCCGGAAAATACCGCTTCGCTGCCCCTCGGCGATGATTTCAGCAAAAACGTTCTCCATGCGCAGCTCAATGTCGATGGCGTTGCGGCGGGCATCCTTTTTCAGATTCTTGGTTTCCATGTAGGAAAAGAAAAACCAGGGATGCATGATTTCGCTGAGGTGCAAGTGCGCCGAGATGGCCCGCCGCAGCTTGCGCTGCGGGTCATCGATGCCGGCGATACTGCTGTCCAGCACCCGGGTGGCCAACTGTAGACTTTCCTGCTGGATCATATCCAGCAGTTCGTCCTTGCTGGAGAAATAGGAGTACAGCGCCCCGATGCTCAACCCGGAGGCCGAACTGAGATCCCGCATACTCATGGCCGAAAAGCCCTTCTGGTTGCTCAGGGTCAGAGTGGCCTCGGAGATACGCATCAGGTTTCCAACGGCTACATGTTCTTTCTTGATCTTGATCCGATGCCGGTGTCGGCGGTAAAACTCCCGGTACATCTCCTCCCTGGAAAGGGTGACCAGATCCTTGAACGTGTCCGGTGTCATGTGCACTATTCCAGTCGGTTACCGCATTTTGCGGTCCTGGTAACTCCGCAGGATCCTGCGGGCCACCGCCATCTTGTGTACCTCGTCGGCGCCGTCGTAAATCCTGGCCGCCCGTTCATGGCGATAGAAATAGGGGATAATAATGTCGTCCGTCATTCCCAGGCCCCCGTGGACCTGCAAGGCCTTGTCGATAACGTTCTGCATCACGCCGGCGACAAAGAACTTGATTAGCGAAATGTCTTCGCGGGCCTCCTTGGCGCCCAGGGTTTCGATTTTCCAGGCGGCATTCAGGGTCATCAGGCGTGCCGCCTGAATATTGGCGGCGCATTCGGCGATCCAGGCCTGGATGATCTGCTTGGTGGCCAGGGTTCTGCCGTCAGGCGTCATGACACGCTCGGAGGCCCGCCGGCACATGAGATCGAAAGCGCGCTTGCAGATTCCCAGCCAGCGCATGCAGTGGTGAATGCGGCCGGGGCCCAGCCGCTGCTGGGCGATGACAAACCCCTGGCCCTCGGGTCCTAGCAGGTTTTTCTGTGGGACGCGGCAGGACTGGTAAAGGATCTCTCCGTGGCCGAAGTAATCCGATCCGGGCTCGCCCATGACCGGGATGTTGCGGACCTGGTTAAACCCCGGCGTATCGCAGGGCACGATGATCATGCTGGCCTGCAGGTGCGGCGGTGCCTCCGGGTTGGTCTTGGCCATTACAATCGCGAACTGCGCGCCGTCGGAAGAGGAAGTGTACCACTTCTGACCGTTGATGACGTAGTCATCGCCGTCCTTGACCGCCGTGGTGTCCATCATGGTGGGGTTGGAGCCGGGCAGCTCCACTTCGGTCATGGAAAAGCAACTGCGGATTTTTCCCTCCACCAGCGGCCGCAGGTACTTGTCTTTCTGTTCCTGGGTTCCGTAGAGGTGCAGTATTTCGATATTGCCCGCATCCGGCGCCTGGCAGCCAAAAACGTAGTGCCCCAGCGGCGTGCGCCCCAGGGATTCGGATACGAAGGCGTGCTCCACCAGGTTCAGGCCCATGCCGCCGTATTCTTTCGGGTGGTTGGGGGCCCACAGCTCCATCTGTTTGACCATGGCGCGCTTTTCTTCCAGCACCGGCAGCAGGTCCCGGAAACTGCGGCTGAGAAATTCCGGTTCCAGGGGGATGAGTTCGCGGTCCACGAACTCGTCGATCATGCCGGTGATGACTTTCATCTTTTCAGGGGTCTCAAAATCCATAAAGTCTTCCTGTGTGGGGGTGAACTATCGGTAGGTGATCAGGCTCTTGTCGGACTGCATCTCCAGATGGGCAGCAATGTTGAATCCGGTCAGCGTCAGCTGCCCCGCCCGGACCGCAAAGCGCGTCAGTGAGGCGTTGACCAGTTGCCATCCCAGTTTCAGGGCCTGTTCGCCGCTGAGTTCCAAGGCGACCCGCAGTGCGGTGGTGATAACACCGCCGGAAGTGAAAACCAGAATGTCGCCCTTCTCATGGGACGCACAGACTTGTGCCAGCACCCGACGGACCCGATCCGAAAAAGCGGCCCAGGTTTCGACGCCCGGCTTGTCGTGACGGCCGGAGACCCAGCGCAGCATGGCCTGCTCGAAAACCCGCTGGAAGGCGGTGTTGCTGCTGTAGATCTTCGCCAGGTCCTGTTTCAGGGAGGGGTCGGCCGCTATCATGTCCGGCACCTGGGAGTCCAGCACCGCCTGGTAGTCGTATTCGCTGAGCTCGGCGAGGACAACGGGGGAGGGAATTTCCCGGCGCAGTTCCCGGCAGCGGCGGACAACCTCCTCGGCGCTGGCTCGCTGGCGTCTCAGGGGGCCGGTGTAAACGGCGTCGGCCCGGCACCCGGTGGTCGCCAGAAAGTCGGCCAGGATCGTCATCTGGCGCACCCCCCTCGAAGAGAGGCGATCGTAGTCATCGGCACCGAAAGAAGCCTGTCCATGCCTGACCAAGTGAATCGTCGTCATGGGGGCAGAATACAAGGCTGTCCGTGGCCTGTCAAGAAAATAGAACGAACGTTCGCTTTTTTTGTTGCATTGCGCCGGCCGGTTTCCTATGCTGTAGTTGTGCAACGGAGGCGGACAACCTTACGATCGCGGAAAAAGCGTGGCGAGAGGCGACAACATGAAAATTCTGGTGTGCGTCAAGCAGGTGCCCGACGCCGAGGCGCCCCTGTCCGTTGACCCCCGGGGAGACTGGATCACAGTGCCGGAGGGCATGGTACTGCGGATGAATCGCTTCGACACGTTTGCGCTTGAAGAGGCCGTGCGCATTCGGGAGCGTTTCCCGGGCCGCGAAGCGGTCTGCATCCACAGCGTTTCGGTTGGCCCTCCGCGGGTGCGGGAAGTCCTGAAGAAAAGCCTGGCGCTGGGCGCCGACGAAGCTTTTCACATCCTGCTGGAGGGCGAGGGGTTCGTCAGCCCTTTCGAAACCGCCGGCCTGATTGCATCGCTCGCAGGCGCGGACTATGATCTTGTGCTTGCCGGCGTCATGGCCGAGGACGACATGCAGGGACTGGTGGGTTCCCTTTTGGCCGAGTGCCTGGGATACCCGTGCGCCACGGCCGTCATGCACCAGCGCATCGACGAAGATGCCCGGCGCGTCAGCGTTCAGCGGGAAATCGAAGCGGGGCGCCGCGAGTGCCTGGAACTGGATCTGCCGGCGGTGCTCACGGTGCAGTCCGGCATCAACCGGCCGCGTTACCCCCGGCTGACGGACGCACTGAGGGCCCGGAAACAGGAGCCGGTCACCATCGAAGCCGGACGCCTGGGCGCGCTTGCGCAAAGGGAGCGGCTGGTTTCGCTATTGCGCCCCCGGCGCTCCACCCGCGGGGTGTTTCTCGAGGGATCCGCCCGGGACAAGGCACGGGCGCTGCTTCAGGCGCTGCACGAAGAATCTTTTCTGTAGGAGGGGGGCTCGGTCATGGGGGCCATGCGGGTGATTGTTGTCGCGGAACGGGCGGGCGGGGAGGTGCTTTCTGTTACCCGTGAAGTGCTCGCGTGCGGGCTTGAGTTGGCGGCGCACGCCGCTGCGGATGTCGAAGTCCTGGTCGCCGGGAACCGGATCGCCGACCTGGTTCGGGATCTCGCCAGGACCTGCGCGGCAAGGGTGACCGGCGTCGAGTCCGCGCAATTGGCGCTGTACAACGGGGAGGCCTTCCGCCAGGGGTTGCTGCAGGTGCTCAAGGCCGACGGACCGTTGCTGGTGTGCCTGCCCCACACAGCCTTCGGATCCGATCTCGCCCCGCGGCTGGCCGCGGCCCTGGATGCATCCTGCATCACGGCCGTCGAGGAGTGTCGCTTCGTGGACGGGCGCCCGCGCTTCGTGCGCGCGATGTTCGGTGGAAAGTTGAGGGCCGAAATCGTTTCCGAACGGTCTGTCACCGTGGTGACGCTGGTTCCCGGTGCATGGGCCCCGTTGCCGCGCCAACGGGCTCCCGAGCCACGGTGGCGAATCGTTGACGTCCAGATAGCGCCAGGGGGTTCACGTACCCGTGAAGTCATGGAGGCCCCCGGACAGCGGGTGAAGCTCGACGATGCCGAGGTGATCGTGGCGGCCGGACGGGGCATCGGGGATCCGAAGAACCTGCGGCTTCTTGAAGATCTGGCGGCGATTTTCCCCCGGTCCGGCCTGGCCTGTTCCCGGGCGGTGTGCGATCTGGGGTGGCTTGGATATGCGCACCAGGTGGGCGTCACCGGACAGACCGTATCGCCCGGGCTCTACATCGCCTGCGGTATCTCCGGTGCCGTGCAGCACCTGGCTGGCATGAAGGGGTCCCGTGTGATCGTGGCCATCAACAGTGATCCGCGCGCCGCCATCTTCCAGGTGGCCGACTACTGTGTCGTGGAGGATCTGGTACGCTTTATCCCGTTGTTGCTCGAGGAATACAGGCGCTGGTCGGAAAAAGGGTCGTTGCAAACGTCCCGGACGAATACATCATGACAACCGGCCGATCGCGCTCGCTTTGCGGGACGCGGGCGGCCAAAAACCCCAAAGGAGGCGCAAATGAGTGATGTAAAGGTCAACACGGTTCTTGGGCCCATCTCCGCACAGGACATGGGAGTGACCCTCGTTCACGAACATATCTGCTACGGGTTTCCCGGCTGGGAGGGGGACCAGAGCATCGCCCCTTTCGACCCCGCCAGCATCGTGGCCACCGGGGTGGCCACGCTCGAGCAGCTCAAGGCGCTGGGCGTGGGGACATACATCGATGCCACCCCGCTTGACGGTGGGCGGCAGCCGGAGCTTCTCAAAGAAATCTCTGAAAAAACCGGGGTCCACATCATCTGCGCCACAGGCTATTATTACGAGGGAGAGGGTGCCCCGGCGTACTGGAAGTTCCGTGGAACGCTGGGGGACGTGAGCGGCGAGATATACGAACTGTTTCTCAAAGAAGTCACCGAGGGTATCCGGGATACGGGCATCAAGGCGGGCGTGCTGAAAGTCGGCACCAGCAAGGGGATCATCACGGATTACGAGAAAATGATGCTGCAGTCCGCGGCCCGGGTTCAGCGGGAAACGGGGGTGCCCATCATCACCCACACCCAGGAGGGAACCATGGGGCCGGAGCAGGCCCGTCTGCTCATCGAAGCCGGCGCGGATCCTGCGCGTATCCAAATCGGTCACATGTCAGACAACATCGACCTGGCCTACCAGGAAGAGACGCTGAAAGAGGGCGTTTTCGTTTCCTGGGACCGCATGGGGCTGCAGGGACTGGCGGGTTGTCCCATGGACGAACAGCGCTACCCGGTAATGATCGAGCTGATCAAGCGCGGCTACGGGGATCGGCTGATGATATCACACGACTGCGTCCTCAACTGGCTGGGCCGTCCCCTGCAGATCCCCGAGGAAGCGCTGCCGCTGATCGCCAACTGGCACCCCTCACACCTGTTCAACAACATCATCCCGGCGCTGAAAGAGGGGGGGGTTACCGAAGCGCAGATTGAAACCATCATCAAGGAAAATCCACGTCGGCTGTTTACCGGAAAGTAGGCCCGCCGCTGCGCTAAGTGCGTTTTCCAAAAGAAGAAACCTGCCCGGCAAGGCGGGCAGGTTTCCCACCGCTTTTTGCGGATAATATGCGATGCCGCCGGCACCGTGTCAGCGGCGTCAGCCCCGGGTGGCGCAGCCGGCCGCTATCGCCTGGGAGCGCTTGCGGGCATCGGACTCCATGTGGCAGCGCTTGTACTTCTTGCCGCTGCCGCACCAGCAGGGGTCGTTGCGACCCAGCCTCGGAATCTCCCTGGGGCGGCTGCCTCCGAACAGCTTGCTGAAAAAACCCATATAAAACCCCTCCTCTGTGACGGTTGATTTCAATCGACGTCCCACCGACCGGCCGATGTGCGCGCTCTGACACTCCCGCACCGGCGCTCCAAGCTTGTGCAGGCCCCCTGCTTTATCACAAAAGGCGTCGCTCCACAAATGTGATTTTCCAGAAGCCGCGGGCTTTTTGCCGATAGGCCGTGTGGCGCGGACAAAGCCGTCGGGGCGGGGTTAGGCCTGCTGACCGGCGCCCCGGGCAAACAGTTTCGCCGTCATGAGCGAAAGGCGCTTGATGTGCCGGTGAACCTCTTCACGGCTTCTGCCGGGATAGTCCCGGAAGGTAATCAGGATGCCGTTCAGGGACGAAAAGTAGCAGTGGGCCATCAGCCGGGTGTCCTTGCGCACGCCCAGTTTCCGAAAAAGGGCCTCGAATTGGTCCAGCAGGGGACGGACCGTGGAGTTGAGGCGGTTCACCCTGTCACGGCCCAGCTCTCCGTGAAGCATGAAGTGGCTCATCATTTTGAAGTAGTGATCGTTTTCGAACAGAAAATCGACGAAGAGCCCCGCAACCGTGGTCATCGCCTGTACGGGATCCCGTGGATCGCAGTTGCGGATCGCGTCCAGGATGTCCTGGATGCCCCGCACGAAGGCCTCGACGAACAATGCCTGCTGGTCCGGGAAATAGCGGTAAATGGTGGCGTGGGAGATGCCCGCCTCGTTGGCGATATCGCGCATGCTGACCAGGTTAAAGGGCTTGGATGAAAACACCCGCTCGGTCGCGTCGAGTATGGCCTGGCGTTTGGCCTTTCTGTTCTGCTCGTTCAATGGAGCGAAAGTAGCCGGTTCGGCCATGGACTCTCCTTGTTTGTCGGTTTTTTTCAATGCGGGTGCCTCACTTCGTCAAGGGCGATATCCTGGTAGGCATGAAAGAGCCTTGCACAGAAAGAATCCCACTGCCGGCATATGCGAACGGCTTCATCGCCCATTTCGACAAGACTGGGAAACGATACCAGTTCCGAAATTTCTTCCGACAAAGCGCCGACAAGTTCTTCATCGGCTCCCGCGAGAATATTGGCCACAAATTCCGACGGCGGGTACCAGTCGGACACCCGCTGCAGATCCCTGTGGATCTGGGCGAGCAGAACATTGCGCGGGCCTTCCCACAACTCGTTGACAGCGGCATCCCGGTACAGGCGCGGCAGGGACGAGAAATCTTCGATC
This sequence comes from Desulfobacteraceae bacterium, assembly GCA_027061725.1. GTDB lineage: Bacteria > Desulfobacterota > Desulfobacteria > Desulfobacterales > JALSRD01 > JALSRD01. The sequence continues at coordinate 2,785 of JAMOVG010000353.1, read as the reverse complement.
ACGCCGTGCCCGCCGAAAATGGACATGGCCATTCTCAGAACATCCACGGTATCCCAGGAGGCGGATATCTTCTGGAGCATGACCAGTTCACGAACATCAAAGCGCTTTTTTTTCATGTCCTCCGGTTCGTCGGTGACGAGACCGCCTTTAAAGCCGTCGCTCAGGTCCAGATACGCGCGGTACACCTTAAAGGCGCCCGCCGTCGTCCGGCGGGCGCTGTTTTCGATCCGACGCAGCTGCGCCTCCACCATGGGGAACCCCTGGATGTTCCGGCCGAAAGCTTCCCGGAGTTCGCTGTATTTGCGGGCTTCCCGAACGGCGCGCGTCATGGTTGCCGCACCGCACAGGCCCACGGAAAGGCGGGAATAGGTTAGCACAATGCCGACCACATTGGCCAGGCCCCTTTCCAGCGGGCCGACAGGATAAGCGACGGCCCCGTTGTAGGTGATCTCTGCGGTGGGCAGTTCGCTGGTTCCCATTTTCCACTTGATCCGGTTGATGGTGAAACCGTTGCGGATCTCTCTTTCCCGGTTTCCCGGCAGCCAGGAGGGCACCACGAAAAGGGCCACTTTTTCCGAGCCGGAAGGTTTGGCCGTGACGACGGCATAGTCGGCGTGGGTGGCGGAGCAGAAAAACTTGGTGCCGTAAAGTCGCCAGCCGTTTTGGTCCTGCACCGCTTCCACGACGTTGGCCGGCACATCGGATCCGCCCTGGATTTCGGTCAGGTACTGGGCGCCGATGGCGAAATCCCCATCGCGCCCCTCCTTGCAGTGGTCCAGAATGTCCCTCAGTTCCTGCGTGGCGGCGAATTTTTCCAACAGGGCCACCAGGCCTTCGGTGCAGGTCACGGGACAGGTGATGCAGGCTTCGCCGATCTGATAGAGGAGGTAGAGCTTGGTGAGCCTTTCCCACCTGGAGGTGCGGCTGGAAAACAGCCCTTCTGAAAACACCTCTTTTTCCATTACCAGCGTCTCCATGGGCCTGACGATGCGATCGATGCGGTGGTTGTGCGCATCGTAGTGCAGAACGTAGGGGCGCTTTTCAGGGCTGGCGATGGCGTCGGCAAAATCTCTCCAGCGAAAGGATACCCGGGGAGAAAATTCCCGGGCGGCGCGATCCACCTGCCGCCACTCTTTGCCGGCAAAGGTTTTGACCACTTTTTGAAGAAATGGATCGTCGGCGTAAAAATCGATTTCGCTGCGCCATTTAAGAAACGCGTCGAAGTTGTAAGGGTTGTCTCTGTTGGGAAATGTCATGTCGATTTTCCTCCTCTGAACAAAAGATTGCCGTTCCCGGCGGTTACGGGTGATGGAAAGCGCCGGGCGTGGCGTCATCCGAAAAGCTAGGATTGCGCCAACTGTTTGCGAAGGGTGTTTTTCAGGACCTTGCCCACCGAGTTCTTGGGCAACGCCTCCGCAAAAATCACCTCTTTGACGCACTTGAATCCCGCCAGGTTGTTTTTACACAAGTCGATAATTTCGCGGCCGTCAAGCGAAGCGTCCGGCTTTTTGACGATGAATGCCACGGGAATTTCTCCCCACCGGGGATCAGGCCTGCCGGCCACGGCCACCTCGGCGACCTGGGGATGGGTATTGATTACCGCCTCTATTTCCGCAGGATAGATATTTTCCCCTCCGCTGATGATCATATCTTTCAAGCGGTCGACAACATAAACAAAGCCCTGCTCGTCCAGTCGTCCCAAGTCCCCGGTGCGGTAAAAGCCGTCTCCCAGAACCTCCCGGGTGGCCCGTTCGTTGCGCCAGTAGCCTGCAAAGACCTGGGGGCCGAAAAGGCAGATTTCACCGACATCACCGGCCGGCAGCGGCTGTTTTCCGTCCGGGGCGAAGATCTTGATGGCGCCGTGAAAAACCGCTTTTCCCATGGAATCGGATTTTTCGAAATCCATATCGTGGGTCCAGAAGCTGATGGCCCCGCAATACTCCGTTGCACCGTACACATGCTGCACCTTGATGCCCATTTCCAGGTAGCTTTCAATCAGGCTCCGGGGCACGGCGGAGCCCCCGCAGATGATGTATTTCAGCGAAGACAGATCCATCTCGGCGACAGCGGGTACCATTTTCATGTAGTTGAGCATCAGGGGGACCGTCATCAGGAAGTTGATTTTTTCCGCGGCGATGGTTTTCCAGACCGCGGCCGGGTCGAAATCGGGCATGAACACGGACGTGCACCCCGCATGCACATTGGCGAAAATCGGCGCCATACCGCCGATATGGAAAAGCGGGGCCACTGAGAGAAACCGGTAGCGGTAAGACCAGTCGATGGTGTGCATCAGGCCGATGGAGGCCCAGAAGCAGTTGTTGTGGGTCAACGTCACGCCCTTTGGCTTGCCGGTGGTGCCGGAAGTGTACATCAGGATAACGGGGTCGTCTCCACCGCCCGAGATGACCGGTTCGGCATCCGAGGCGCTGGCCAGGCAGGCGTCAAAATCGGGGTCGGTGCCCCGGCCTCCGACGCGAATGAAATGGGAAATCGGCACCTGTTCCCGCAAGCGGTCGACGGTGGCGGCGAAAGTGGCGTCGTAGACCAGCAGCGAGGCCTGGCAGTCAGAGAGGATGAAGGCCAGCTCGGCGGCCTGAAGGCGCCAATTGAGCAACACGGTAATCACGCCCGCCTTGGCGGCGCCGAACATGGCGCTGATCACATGCTCGTTGTTCTTGCACAGCAGGGCGATGCGGTCTCCCCTGCGGATGCCGCTTTGCTCGAGAAGCCCGGAAAAACGGTTGGCCCGGCTGTTGACCTCGGCATACGTGAGCCGGTAGCCGTC
>JAMOVG010000352.1 GCA_027061725.1 Desulfobacteraceae bacterium | reverse complement strand
CCGGCCGCGCCGACAAGGTGCGCCTGGTTTTCCTGTTTTCGGTCATACCCGCGCTGCTGGCCCTGGTTTTCATCCTCTTCGCCAAAGAGACCGCCGCCCAGGTCAGGGCCCAGGATGCCGGCAGGGCCAGCGGCATGGGCAGCCCGGCCTTCATCGTCTTTCTGGTGGCCTCTATTTTCTTTTCGCTGGGCAACGCCTCCAATGCCTTTCTGATCCTGAAAGCACGCGAGGCCGGCCTGAGCATGGCACTGGTGCCGGGCATCTGGGTGTTTTACAACATCTTCTGCACCGTTTCCTCACCGGTTTTCGGCTCGCTTTCGGACAGGGTGGGCCGCGCCCCGGTTATCATGGCCTCCTTCATCTACTACGCCGTCGTGTACGCTCTTTTCGGCATCTCGCAGTCCCTGTGGCAGGTGTGGGCCCTGTTTGGGGCCTACGGCATCTACTACGGGCTCTCCGAAGGCGTCTTCCGCGCCTACATCGCCGACCTGGTGCAGCCGCAGCACCGCGCCACGGCCTACGGAATCTTCAACACCGGCATTGGCCTGGCACTGGTGCCATCCTCGATTATCTTCGGCGCCATCTGGGACGCTTTCGGCAGCCGCTGGGCCTTTTTCACTTCGGCCGGCTTCAGCCTGCTGGGCTTTGTGGTCTTCATGGCCAGCCTGATGATCAATTCCCGGCGAAATCACGCCCGTTGAGGCCTGTGGCTGACGCTTCCGGCAGGGGCACCGCTATCCGGCCATCTTTCTGGATCTCCGGGATCCGCTATGGTAGTGTTCAGCGGTGACGACAAGAACGGCAAGGCGCCGGTTCCCTTCTGGAAACGACAGAGGCTTATCATGAATACATTCCCAAGCACATTCAACGATGTCATCGGTCCCGTTATGCGGGGGCCTTCCAGTTCGCATTGTGCGGCGGCGGCATGCTCGAAATCGTTGAGATCGACGGACACGGTTTGTCTATGCTGGGGGACCGATACGAAACACTGGTGTTTTTCGAAAAAAACGACGCCGCCATTGCCGCCAGGGTCGGCGAAATTCTCGATCACGAATACGCGATAGAGGTTCTGAGCCACCCTGGAAAAGAAAAGAACTTCATCCGGATCTCTTCTCCTCACCCCGTGGATGGGAAACTGGCCGCGGCTTTCGAAAACGAAAGCAATGTCATGAAAATATTGCCCCCCGTTCTTCCGATTTTGACCCCTGAAGAGACAAACATCCCTTTTGTCACCTGCGGCCAGATGCTTTCCTACAATGCAGCGCACAAACTGGACCTTGCCCGGCTGGCCATCAATTATGAAAGCGCCAGGGGTGCGGTATCCGCTGAGGACATCTTGGGCAGGATGACCGCTATCGTAAGAACGATGAAAAAATCGGTGCAGGCGGGCCTTGCGGGAACCCGCTACAGAGACCGAATTCTGGGATGCCAGTCTTCTTTGTACCATCAAAAAAGACAATCCGGTCAACTGATCGATGTGGGGGTGCTGAATCGGGTTATTCTTTACGTGACGGCCTTTATGGAAGTCAAGAGTGCCATGGGCGTGATTGTTGCAGCACCGACAGCCAGATCGTGCGGCGGATTGCCAGGGGCGGTGCTTGGCGTTGCAGATGAAAAAAATTGCGAGGAAAACGAGATCGCAAAAGCCCTGCTGGCTGCCGGCATGATCGGCATTTTCATTGCGAAGTCAGCCACCTTTGCGGCAGAGGTGGGCGGGTGCCAGGCCGAATGCGGCGCGGGATCGGCCATGGCGGCTGCCGGGCTCGTAACGCTCATGGGGGGGCCTGCAGAAGTTGCGGTGGCGGCGGCATCCATGGCCCTGCAAAACGTCCTTGGCATGATTTGCGACCTTGTGGCCGGCAGAGTCGAGGTCCCCTGCCTGGGGAAAAATGTCATGGCCGCCGGCAACGCCGTGTCTTGCGCCAACATGGCGCTTGCCGGCTATGACCAGGTGATTCCTCTGGATGAGGTCATTCTTGCGATGGATGAAGTCGGAAAAAGCCTCCCTTCTGCAGTAAAATGCACGGCGCGCGGCGGCTTATCGGTGACAGAAACTTCGAAAAAAATCCAGGCCAGTCTGGGAAAAAGCCCAGGAAGACCGCCCAAGAAAACGGAAGCCTCCATCTGCCGAGGTGGCGGCCTTTCTGCTCCCGGACACCGCGGCAAACTACACGGCCCGCACCAGTCTTCTACAGTTTCCCCCACCCATCTGATCGATGCAGCGGATGGCGAGTGTCTTCACGATTAGACTCCTGATGGCCCCATCTCGGCCCGCAGATATTTGTCGGTCACCTGGACACCCAAAGCCATGGCGGTTTTGCCACTAGTAGCTACTAGTATCGTTATTCCAATGAGTTATGATACACTGCCGTTCTTTGCTATCGGCACCCCGAATAAAGCCAGCGCCAGGCATTCTCCTCCACAGAGGTTTCGAATCTTGCCACGCATCGGGAGTCAAATCCTTTTGGACATGGCCGCAATGGCCCAACACAATTTTAGTATATTTGTGGCGTACTCCAAAATCGCCCAACTTACGTTCTTCTTTGTTTTTGAGCGCTACGGAAAACTTCACTTGAAATCACCCGGTCAAGTATTATAATAATCCTCAACAAAAATAGATAGGTGCCGATAGATCGATCAACTTGTACTCATTTTTTTAACGAGAGGAGATTTATTGTGGCCAAAACGCTGAACAAGAAATTGCAGGATGTAGCAACGGAACTGAAGGAACTCACCGCAAAACTCGATGAGCTGATGGATGCTTTCGGACGGCTTGAAGATGCGGCCCCCAAGGCGACCAGGAAATCTGCAAAGAAGAAATCGGCCACCAAAAAGGCTTCCCCCAAAAAGGCCTCGGTGAAAAAGAGCGCGGCCAAAAAGGCTCCTGCGAAGAAGGCCGCCGCCCCTAAGAAAGCCGCTCCTAAGAAGAAAATCAGGACCGCACTGGATACCGTCTTGATGTTTATCGGCCGGACCAAAAAGGGCCTCGACACAGAGGCGCTGATGAAAAAGACCGGATTTGACCGAAAAAAGGTGTCAAACGCCATCTACAAGCTCAAAAAGCAGGGCAAAATCATGGCGGCCGAACGCGGGAAATATGTAAAGTCCTAGCCGCATTTTTCAGAGCAAAACGGGCCGGCGGCTATCCGCCGGCCCGCTCCCTTCTCCTTCCGCCCCTCCTGACGAAGCCCCGCGCTGTATCCGCGCACCCGATGCGTGTGTTCGAAACGGCGCCGAGATTACCAAGCTGTCTTGCGACGCACAGCCGCCCTGTGTCTGCTGCCACGGGGCACCTTCTGCGTGATGGATGTACACTCCCGGCAACATCTGCGGGCAAAGCAGGTCAACCGCCGCCTTCCCGCAGAGCTGCCAGTTCTGCATTGCAGTCGGGTCACCATTTTCCGCGGTAGAAAAGAATCACCAGAGGCCCCCGGGACAAGAGTGCTTTGGATTGCACCATTTTCCCGCCGCTATCGGGCAGCGCAAAAGCCGGGGCCGGGTTTCGAATAATGGACAGGGAAGGTTTGCCAGGTGAAATCTCATTGGTTCCGTCATCTGGGACAAGCGTGCCATGGGAATTGCGTCCAATTGTTTGGGCAAAGGCTTCAAGGCCAACGGTCCGTTGCGACCTCTTTCCTTGTATATTATTTGTCAATGTTATACTTTAAGGAAAGCCGAGCAGCCGCATCCCAAAGGACCGCTCCGCAGTGTTGAATCAACTGCAGCCTGCCGGACTGGCCGGCATGTCAAATAAAAGTACTAATGCCCCTTGAAGACAGGCCGTCTTTTTTCGGCAAACGCCTGCAGGGCCTCCTTCAGGTCGTCTGCATACAACAGGACAGCGTTCTTCTGGGCCACATATTCGAGGCCGGCGGCGATGCCGTGGTCACGCGTGTAGTGGATCACATCCTTGGTCCCCTCCACGGCCAGGGGAGCGTTGTCCGCGATCTCCCGCGCCAGTTTGTCGGCCTGGCCGTACAATGCTTCCCGGTCTTCACAAATATGGGTAATAAAACCGGCGCGCAGCGCCTCTTGGGCAGCGAAATCCCTGCCGGTCAGGGCCAGTTCCCGCAGCCACCCCTGGCCGACAATCCCGGGCATGCGCTGCAGGGTACCCAGGTCCGCCACGATCGCCATCCTGGTTTCGCGGATGGAAAATACGGCGTCTTTCGTTGCAATCCGGATATCGCAGGCACTCGCAATATCGACACCGGCACCGTAACAAAGCCCATGGATGGCAGCAATCACCGGTTTCCGGCACTTCTCCAGAGCCGTCACGCACGCCTGCATATCGATGATCTTGCGCCGGAGTTCTTCCCGTCCGGAAGTGGTGTCGTCCGGGAGCAGGCTTTGCGCCGCTTCCTTCAAATCCAGTCCCACTGTAAAACAGCGGCCTTGCGCCCGAACCACCGCCACCCGGACATTTACGTCCCCATCCAGCGCCTCCATGATATCCCGCAAGCGCTCGAACAGCGCCATGCTGCAGGCATTCATCCGCCGGGGACGGTTGATCATCACCCAGGCGATATGCCCGCGCTTTTCAACGTATACTATCCGGTCTTCAGCCATCAGATCTCCTCTTCCAGCATGCTGGTGAGGCGTTTTCGGATCAGCACCTCGGCTTGCGACATGATTCTGGCAATAAGTTCCCCGCAGGTCGGTATGTCGTGGATCAGGCCGGCCACCATCCCGCAGGACCATGCGCCGGCGTCGACATCCCCCTCCTGCATTACCCTGGGATACACCCCGGCGATCTCTTCGAAGATGTCTTCGAACCGGAGATCCTTGCCGAGTTCGGCTTCCTTTTCCAGCACCCGCTCGACGGCCGGGTTGTTCAGCACGCGTTCGGTGTTGCGAAACGTGCGCATCACCAGACGGGTATCCAGCTCCGATGCCGCCAGGATGGCCTGTTTCACCTTTTCATGGACCGGCGCCTCCTGCGTCGCCAGGAAGCGCGTGCCCATATTGATGCCCTCCGCCCCCAGAGCCAGGGAGGCGACCAGGCTGCGCGCGTCCGCCATGCCGCCGGAGGCGACAAACGGGATTTTCAGCTCATCCGCGGCCCGGGGCAGCAGGATCATGTTGGGGATGTCGTCTTCGCCCGGGTGGCCACCGCACTCGAACCCATCCACGGACACTGCATCACAGCCAATGGCCTCCGCTTTCAGCGCGTGCCGGACCGACGTGCACTTGTGAATGACCTTTATGCCGGCATCCTTCAGCAGGGGCAAGTACTGCTGGGGGTTGCGGCCGGCGGTCTCCACGATCTTCACCCCGCCTTGGATTATCTCACGGATATACCCCGGATAGTCCGGCGAGGTGACGGTGGGCAGGAACGTGATATTCACCCCGAACGGCCTGTCAGTCATATCGTGGCACCGCGCAATTTCCCGTGCGAGGTCAGCCGGTGTTTTCTGTGTCAAGGCCGCAATGATCCCCAGACCGCCGGCATTGGAAACGGCGGCGGCCAGCTGCGCAAACGACACGTAGTGCATGCCGCCCTGAATGATGGGGTGCCGAATTCCGAAAAGTTTCGTTATGGCTGTTTTCATGGCAAAACCCCCTATCCTCGTTTAATATGTTTCTCTTAAAAAATAACTAAGCCCGCCTTTTTGAAGCCGGGCCTCTTTTCGGCCCCCCTGCACGGACCCGAAGTAATTCCCCGTCGGTGGCGGGACTCTACCAACTGAGGTTGCAGATAATAGCCGATTCCACATTTCCCGATCTTCTTTTCCAGCGCCATGGCCACACTTCGATTCACGCATTCATGGCACCACACGATCTTCCAAGGGCCGGGGAATTCTTTGGTGGTGCGGCTGCCGTGGTAATTCGGGTCATTGTGCGGGCGCAATCGGCGTTAAAGGTCGTCAGTATGGCTGCAATCATGCCAACCGGTGGACGGACGTTGAAGTATGCAGGCGCTGTAATTCATTTCAGAAAAAAAGAAAGCCCGGCCTCCTGGAAGACCGGGCTTTTATTTTTGGCTCCCCAGCACGGACTCGAACCGCGGACCCGATGGTTAACAGCCATCTGCTCTACCAACTGAGCTACTGGGGAATGTTATCCCTTCAACCCTTAAACCCCATGGCAACCCCGCCCGTGGCGGAGTGGCGGAACTGAAGGGCTCAGTTTTGAACTTGTTTTAATAATGTTAAACCGGGCCGAAGTCAAGCAAAAAATAGGGCTATTGGAAATTTTTTCAAGTGCACTCAGAAACGCCTATGCGTCACTCCTCGGTCAGAATGCGCACCCGGATGGAGAGCTCTTCGAGCTGCGCCCGGGTGGCTTCGGAAGGTGCATTGGTTAGCAGACAGGCGGCCTTCTGGGTCTTGGGGAAGGCGATCACGTCGCGGATCGAAGACTGGCCGCAGAGCATCATCACCAGGCGGTCGAAGCCGAAGGCGATGCCGCCGTGGGGCGGCGCGCCGGCGTCCAGGGCCGAGAGCAGGAAACCGAACTTGTCTTCCCAGGCTTCCTTTTCCATGCCCAGGGCGGACAGGACCTTTTCCTGGATCTCGCGACGGTGGATACGGATGCTGCCGCCGCCGATCTCCGAGCCGTTGAGCACCAGGTCGTAGGCCCGCGAGCGCACCGAGAGCGGGTCGCTCTCCAGGCGGTCGTAGTCCTCTTCCAACGGTGACGTGAAGGGGTGGTGCAGCGCCTCGTAGCGCTTGAGGGTCTCGTCCCAGCCCAGCAGCGGGAAATGGGTCACCCACACAAAAGAAAAAGTATCCTCGTCGATGAGCCCCAGCCGTTTGCCGAGGTGGTTTCGCAGGTGGCCCAGGGCGTCGTTGACCACCTTGGGCTGGTCGGCCACGAAAAACACCAGGTCGCCCGGCTGCATGTCCAGGCGCTCGGTCAGGGCCGCCTTTTCCGCTTCGGTGAAAAACTTGGCGATGGGAGACTGCCAGCTGTCGGGCCGCACCTTGATCCAGGCCAGGCCCTTGGCGCGGTAAACGGCCACGAAGTCCGTCAGGTCGTCGATCTCCTTGCGCGAAAAATCGATACAGCCCTTAGCGTTGAGGGCCTTGACGATGCCGCCCTTTTTGACCACGCCGGAGAAGAGCTTGAAGCCGGAGTCCTCGACAATGTCGGAGATTTCCCGCAATTCCAGGCCGAAGCGCACGTCCGGGCGGTCCAGGCCGTAACGGGCCATGGCGTCGTCGTAGGTCAGGCGCGGAAACGGCGGCGTCAGCTCGATGTCCAGCACGTCCCTGAACACGCGCCTCATCATGCGTTCGCTCATGGCCATGATGTCCTCTTCGCCCACGAAAGACATCTCCACGTCGATCTGGGTGAACTCGGGCTGGCGGTCGGCGCGCAGGTCCTCGTCGCGGAAGCAGCGCACGATCTGGTAGTAGCGGTCGAAGCCCGAGATCATCAGCAGTTGCTTGAACAGCTGGGGGGACTGCGGCAGGGCATAAAAGCGGCCCGGGTGAATGCGGCTGGGCACCAGGTAATCGCGGGCGCCCTCCGGGGTGCTGCGCGTCAGCACCGGCGTCTCGATGTCCAGGAAACCCTCGCCGTTGAGAAAATTGCGCACGCTGGCCGACGCCCGGTGGCGGGTAATGATGTTTTTCTGCAGCGCGGGCCGGCGCAGGTCCAAGTGCCGGTGCGTCAGCCGAATGGTCTCGGACACGTCGACGCCGTCCTCGATTAGAAAGGGCGGCGTTTTGGCGGCGTTGAGGATCTTGAGCTCCGTGACCGTGACCTCGATCTCGCCGGTTTTCAGGTTGGGGTTGGTCATGCCCTCGGGTCTGCGGTCCACCCGTCCGCTGACCGCCAGCACGTACTCGTTGCGGATGGCATGCGCCTTGGCGTGCACATCCGGATCCACGGCCGGGTTGAACACCACCTGCGTGATGCCCTCCCGGTCTCTCAGGTCCACAAAAATCACGCCACCGTGGTCCCTGCGCCGCTGGACCCAGCCCATAAGTACGACTTCACGCCCCTCGTCCCCGCCGGTCAGTTCACAGCAGGTGTGGGTCCTTCTCATTTCACCCAGGTTATCTGACAATCTGTCTCGCTCCTCGAACCGCCATTGGAAAGCCATTTTCCCGCCGGAAAATGGTTTTGGAAACGGCTCCTGTCGATTTATTGGATGGCTTCGGCGATCCGGCCCCCTGCCGGCCACCGCTGGCGGGGTTCCCGATCAATCCCGGGATGCTGCCGCCAGGGCTTTTATCTCTTCGACGACCGCGGGCAGCGGGATCTCCTGCTGTTCGCGGGTCTGCATGTCACGCAGCACGGCCCTGCCGGCGGCAAGTTCGTTTTCTCCCACGATCAGCACCCGCCGGGCCTTGAGGCGGTTGGCGCGCTTCATCTGGCTCTTGAGGCTGCGGTCGCCATACTCCATCTCGGCCTGCACTCCGTCAAGGCCCAGTTCGCAGACCCAGCCGAAAGCCCGCCGGCGGCTCTCGTCTCCCAGGGCGGCGATGAACACGTCGGGCCCCGGCGCCGTCCCTTCGCTCCGGGCCGCCACCAGTTCGGCCAGGCGGTCCAGACCAATGGCGAACCCGGTAGCCGGCATTTCCGGCCCGCCCAGGGCCTTGACCAGGCCGTCGTAGCGCCCGCCGCCGGCCACGGCGCTCTGGGCACCCAGGGAACCGGTCTGAACCTCGAAAGTGGTGCGCGTGTAATAGTCCAGCCCGCGCACCAGCCGGGGGTCAATCACGTAGCCGATCTTTTGTTCGTCGAGCGCCCTGCGAAAGGTGTCAAAATGTGCACGGCAGTCATCGCACAGGTGATCGGTAATGGCCGGCGCCCCCGTCATGGCATCGCGGCAGTCCGGCACCTTGCAGTCCAGGACGCGCAGGGGATTTTTTTCGCTGCGGCGCCGGCAGTCACTGCACAGACGGTCCATGCGCGAGGCCAGGTAATCTGAAAGGGCCTTTCGGAAATCCGGTCGGCAGGCCGGACAGCCCAGGGAGTTGGCGTGCACGTGCACGTCCTCGACCGCCAAGCGCTCCAGCAGGGTGACCAGCATCAGGATCAGTTGGGCATCGACCAGGGCCGAGGCCACACCGAAAACCTCCACGTTGATCTGGTAGAACTGGCGGTAGCGGCCCTTCTGGGGCCGTTCGCGGCGGAACATGGGCCCGATAGTGTAAAACTTGCGTACCGGCTCCTGGGCGTACAGGCGGTGCTGGATGTATGCCCGGACGATGGAGGCCGTGGCCTCGGGCCGCAGGGTGATCAGCTCGCCCTTGCGGTCCGGGAAGGTGTACATTTCCTTTTCCACAATGTCGGTCTGCTCGCCGATGCTGCGGGCGAACAGCTCGGTGCGCTCCATGACCGGGATTCGGATCTCGCGATAGCCGAAGCCCTCGAACAGGTCACGCGCGGTGGCCTCAATGCGCTGCCACAGTTCCACCTCACCGGGCAGAATGTCCCTGAATCCTCTAATTAGCTGTATCATATTCTCATTTCAATGCGCGGCCGGATTGGTCAGCCGTGGCCCAAAAAAATTAACTGCCCTATCTATCCTGCGGGCTGCGGGTTAGTCAATAGCTAAGTTTTGCCGGCCGGCGGCGGGCAATGCGAAACAAAACACAAGATTATGCTTGACAAGCAGGGGATAAAATTTAATAGCATACAGCCTTGTCAGGGAAAGCGACCCCCGTTGGTCCTGCATTTTGCCCGCGGCTCCGAATTCTGAATCGTCCCGGAATACCGGCAACCATCCCGCAGACATTTATCAAAGGAGGCAATGCGTTATGAAAAAGGCATCCCGTTTTTCCACCAAGGCCCTGGTATGGCTGACCGCCCTGTCGCTGGTGTTTTTCTTTACTGCCGCCGCCAGCGCCGGCAGCTACAAGAAAGAGTACAAGATGACCCTCAACGTAGGGCCGCAGTTCTACTGGGGCATGGGGGCCACCATGTTCGCCAAACTGGTCAAACAGAAGACCAACGGGCAGATCAACATCAAGCCTTACTGGGGCAGCCAGCTGCTCAAGGGCGCGCAGCTCAAGAGCCCCCAGATGGTGGCCAGCGGCGTCATCGACTGCGCCTACGAGTCGACCATCAACTCCACGCCGGTGATGCCCGAGATGAACATCTTCTCGCTTCCATTTTTCATCAATAACTTCAAAAACCTGGACAAGATGGAATACGGCGAAACCGGCAAGGCCATCTTCGCGGTCATGCGCAAAAAGGGGCTGGAACCCCTGGCCTGGGCAGAGAATGGTTTCCGACAGGTAACCAACAACAAGCATGAAATCCACCTGCCCAAGGATCTCAAAGGCCTGAAAATCCGGGTGGTGGGAAGCCCCATCTTCATCGATATTTTCCGGAAACTGGGGGCCGACCCGGTCAACATGAACTGGGGGGACGCCGTTACGGCCTTCCAGCAGGGTGTGGTCGACGGCCAGGAAAACCCGTTGCCGGGCGTAGCCGTTACCGTCCAGATCTGGCAGTACCAAAAATATCTAACCCGATGGAACTACTTGGTAGACCCGGTCATCGTCTACTGGAACAAGAAACAGTTCGACAAGTTCCCCAAGGACATTCAGAAGGCCATCCGGGAGGCGGCCGTGGAATCGGCGCGTTTTGAAAAAGCCCTTTGCCGGGCCGGCATCGACGACGGCAGTTCTTTGAAAATTCTCAAAGACGAGTTCAATTATACGCCCAAAATTACCGATCCGGTCGCCTACGCCAGAAGCAAGGGGATGATCGTAACCGACCTGACGGATGCCGAGCGTCAGGCTTTTATCGACGCCACGAAATCGCTCTACGACAAATGGGTGCCCAAAATCGGAAAGGATTTGTACGAAAAAGCCAAGGCCGACATGGCGAAATAAAATGACATAGAACCACCGGGCCCCTTGGATGCGCACCGCGGCCGAGGGGCTTTTTCGTTTACGGATCCCCTGCCATGAATCAAAAAAACGAACGTATCCGGCTGGATTACTGGATCGCCGCCATCCTGCTGTTCACCATGGCGGCCATCGCTTTCATCAACGTGCTCAGCCGTTACCTGTTGCACTTCTCTTTCGCCGCCACCGAGGAGATCACCATCAACCTGTTCGTGTGGCTGACGGTGGTTGGGGCGGGCATCGCTTTCGAGCGCGGCGGGCAGCTGGGCATGATCACGCTGTACAATCTCTTTCCACTGAAGATGAAGAAGTTCGCAGCCCTCCTCAGCGCGGCTCTCAGCGCACTGCTGTTCATCCTGGTGGACATTTTCATGATCCAGGCCATCTACAATGAAATTACCCTTTTCCAGGCGACTTCGGCCGGATTGGGCATCCCGGTGTGGTACTACTATGCGGGCGTGCCGCTGTTGTCGCTGTTCGTGTTCCGCGGGGTCTACCGCAACGCCATCAGCCAGCTGGCGGCGTTGCGTCGGGAGGGCGGCATCTGATGGAAATCTTCCTTATCAGCGTCTCGTTCCTGCTGCTGATGGCCCTGGGGGTGCCCATCGGCACGTCTTTGGGCATTGCCGCAGTGGCCACCATCTGGACTTTCGACCTGGGCATCGGCATGCTGGGGGTTAATTTCTCCTCCGGCATTGCCTCGTTTCCACTGCTGGCCATCCCCTTCTTCGTACTGGCCGGCGTCATCCTGGAAAAGGCCGGCCTGGCGGCCACCATCGCCCACTTCTTCGAACTGCTGGTGGGCAAGGCGGTAGGCGGCCTGGCCACCGTGGCGGTACTGACCTGCATGTTCTGGGGCGCGCTTTCGGGCTCCGGGCCGGCCACTACGGCGGCCGTGGGACTGATCCTGCTGACCCCCATGGTCAAGCACGGCTACGACAAGAACTTCGCCGGCGCCCTGATCGCCAACTCTTCAGACCTGTCCATCATCATTCCGCCCAGCATCGCCTTCATTATCTACGGCAACATCACCGGCGTTTCCGTCAGCGCCCTGTTCGTAGCCGGTATCATCCCGGGCATCCTGACGGGCATCGCCACCATGATCGTGGCCTATCTCATCTCGCGCCGACGCGGATATCATGGCGTGCAGCGGCGCGGCAGCCTCGGCGAGATCCTGACGGCGCTGCGCAAGTCTTTCTGGGCCATCCTGACCCCCGTAATCATTCTGGGCGGCATCTACGCCGGCATCTTCACCCCCACCGAAGCGGCAGTGGTGGCGGTCTTTTACAGCCTTTTCGTTGCGGTTTTTGTCTACCACTCCATCGGCTGGCGGGACATGATCTTCATCCTGGTCGACGCCAGCGTGACCAGCTCGGTGATCATGTTCATCGTGGTTTTTGCGGGCATCTTCACCTGGGCGGCCTCGGTCATCGGGGTCATCGACGGGGCCGCCAACTTCATCGTTCGGATTTCGCCCAACGCGGCCACCATGATCATCCTGGTCAACCTGCTGCTGCTGGCGCTGGGCATGATTCTGGATGCTATCTCGATTTCCTACCTGGTGATGCCCATTCTGATCCCGGTGCTGGCGGCGCTCAAAATCGACCCCCTGTGGTACGGTGTGATCTTCATCTCGGCCCTGGCCATCGGGCAGGCCACCCCGCCGGTGGGCGTCAATCTGTTCACGGCCGCCAACCTGACCCGCAGCAGCATCGACGCTGTTGCCAAGCAGGCCATCCCCTTCGTGCTCGTGGACGTGTTGGTGCTGATCATCCTGTCGCTGCTGCCCCAGCTCTCTTTATACCTGCCGGTGGTGTCGGGACTGTACAAACCCTGAACCAATTGTTTTTCAAACGCTTTACTGGAGATCTGCATGCAGACAACCAACGACGAAAAACTGAAACTGCTCGAAACCATGCTGACCATCCGGGCTTTCGAGGAAAAGGCCGGCGAGCTGTTTCAAAAGAACATGATCCCGGGCTTCATTCACCTGTCCATCGGCCAGGAGGCCTCGGCGGCCGGCACCTGCTCGGTGCTCCGGACCGACGACTACCTGGCCACCACCCACCGCGGCCACGGGCATATGATCGCCAAGGGGGCCGACCTGCGGCGCATGTTCGCCGAGCTATTTGGCCGTAGCACGGGCTACTGCCGGGGCAAGGGCGGCTCCATGCACATCGCGGACTTTTCCACCGGCTTCCTGGGCGCCAACGGCGTGGTGGGGGGCGGCTTTCCACTCATAGTGGGCGCCGGCCTGTCCATCAAGCTGCGCAACAGCGACCAGGTGGGGGTGGTTTTTTTCGGAGACGGGGCTGCCAACCGCGGCACCTTCCACGAGGCCTGCAACATGGCCGCGGTTTTCAAGCTGCCCGTGGTCTTCGTGTGCGAAAACAACCGCTACGCCTCCACCACACCGGCCGACAACATGCTGGCCGGCGGATCGGTGGCCGGCCGCGCCTGCGCTTACGGCATTCCCGGCGTGTCGGTGGACGGCAACGACGTGCTGGCCGTACGGGCGGCGGCCGCCGAAGCCGTAGCCCGTGCCCGTGGCGGGAAGGGGCCTTCCATCCTGGAAAACCGCACCTACCGCTACCGCGGACACTACGAGGGCGACCCCCAAAAGTACCGCAGCAAGGACGAAATCCAATCGGCGGCCGAAACCGACGACCCCATCGAGCGCTTCCGCCGCCGTCTGCTGTCCGAGGATGTGCTCACCGAAGATCTTGAAAAGCGCCTGCACAAAGAAATCGCCGCACGCATCGAAGCGGCCGTGCAATTCGGTCTGGAAGCACCCGAGCCACAACCCGCGGAGGCTTTCGAGGACCTCTACGTCAATCCCTGAAACACGGTACCCCGGGGGCCGGCGCAGCCGTTTGCCCCCATCGATCAGGAGCGAACAGATATCATGCCCGACAGAGAACTAACCTGCACCCAGGCCATGTGTGAGGCCCTGGAAGAGGAAATGCAGCGCGACGACACGGTGTTTATCATCGGCGAGGACCTGGTGGCCCACGGCGGCATCTTCGGCCAGTTCACCGGCCTGCCGGAGAAGTTTCCCGGCCGCATCATCGACACCCCCATCTCCGAGACCTGCCTGGTGGGCGGCGGCGTGGGTGCGGCGCTGACCGGCATGCGCCCGGTGGTGGACATGCACTTCGCCGATTTCGTGACCACCGCCATGGACGAGATCGTCAACCAAATGGCCAAAATCCGCTACATGTTGGGTGGCCAGGTGCGAATCCCCATGGTGCTATGGGCCCCGGACGGCGGCGGCCTGTCGGCCGCGGCGCAGCATTCCCAGTCGCTGGAAAGCTGGTTCGTGCACGTGCCGGGGCTTAAGGTCGTCGTGCCCTCGGAGCCGGCCGACGTCAAGGGACTGCTCAAGGCGGCTATTCGCGACGACGATCCGGTCGTCTTCTTTCAGCACAAGCGCCTCTTCGCCCAGAGCGGGCCGGTGCCCGACGGCGAGTACATCATCCCCATCGGCCGAGCCGACGTCAAGCGGCCGGGGCGCGACATCACCGTGCTGACCTACTCGCGCATGACCTACCACAGCCTGGAGGCCGCCGAGCGGCTGGCGGCAGACGGCATCGAGGCCGAAGTGGTGGACCTGCGCACCCTCAAGCCGCTGGATTTCGACACCATTACACGGTCGGTACAAAAAACCCACAAGGTGCTCATCGCCCACGAGGCCTGGCGGACGGGCGGCTTCGGCGCGGAGCTGGCCGCGCGTATCGGTGAGGAACTGTTCGATGAACTGGACGCACCGGTCACACGCATCGGCGCCCAGGACGTACCGATTCCCTTCAGCCCGGTGCTGGAAAACACGGTACTGCCGCAGGTGGAAGACATCGTCAACGGCATCCGGAAAGTACTTTACGGATAGGGAAAGCCCTCGTGATCGAAATCCGTATCCCCAAACTGGGGCTGACCATGGAAAATGCCGTCGTGGCCGGCTGGCACGTGGACGAGGGCGCCGAGGTCTGTCACGACGACCTGCTGCTGACCATCGAAACCGACAAGCTGACCTTCGACATACCGGCACCGGCGGGCGGTATCCTGATGCGTACGGCGGCCCAGGGCGACGTGTGTACCGTGGAAGCGGTGGTGGGCTACCTGGCCGGGGACCGCGAAGAATACCGACGGCTTCGCCGCCGGCTGCCGCCCAGCGCAACCGTGCCGGCGACTGCCGTCGGCGCCGCCCCCCTTGGTATGGGTGCTTTGTCAGCGCCGCGGACTGCGGGCGGCCGTATCAAGGCATCTCCCCTGGCCCGGGCCGTGGCGGCCGAGCGCGGACTCGACCTGTCGCGCATCGAGGGCAGCGGCCCGGGCGGCCGCATTGTCCGTGCCGACATCCTGCGGTCCGCCGACGCCCGGCTCCCGGCATCCGGGGTGCAGCCCTCCGCAGACGCGGACACCCGTCCGGTGCTGCGGCGCATTCCCATCACCGGTGCACGACGCCTCCTTTTCGAAAGCATGCACCGCAGCATGGCGGACACTGCCCAGTTCAGCCTTCACACCGATGCCGACGCCGGGGCCCTGCAGGACCTGCGCGGCCGGCTCAAGGACGAGGGGCTGCAGATCTCCTACAACGCCATGCTCATCAAAATCACCGCCGCGGCACTCCGCAAACACCCGGACATCAATGCCGGCGTGGTGTGGGGAAACGAGATCCTGGTCTGGAAGAATGTCAATATCGGCCTGGCCATGCACATCGACGGGGTCCTGGTGGTGCCGGTTTTTCGCTCGGCGGACGCGCTCAGCCTGCGGCAGATCAACACCCGCATAAACGCCTGCATGCGGCGCATCAAGCGCAAGCGCCTCTCACCGGACGAACTGACCGGCGGCACCTTCACCATCACCAACCTGGGCTTCACCGACGTCGACCATTTCACCCCCATCCTGCGGCCGCCGGAAAGCGCCGTGCTGGGGGTGGGCCGCATCGTGGAAAAGCCCGTGGCCGCCCAGGGCCGCATTGTCGTTCGGCCGATGGTCGGACTGAGCCTGACGGTGGACCACCGCATCATCGACGGCGCCCCGGCGGCCCGCTTCCTGCACACGCTAAAGCAGATGCTCGAAAACCCCGACGCGGTGCTGCAGGATTCAGATGTGGCTGACCTTTAGCGGCCGGGACGCCAGACGGCGATTGGCCTCCTCCAACTGATCGGGTCCCGAGATAACGGCCACCGCGTGGGGGCCGCGTTCGGCGCTGAAGTAAGTGCGGGCGGCCTGCTGCACCTGCCGGCGGCTGATGCCCAGCAGGTTCCTTTTGAAGCGGCGGCGCATTTCGTCCGATATCCCCACCAGTCGCCGGTAGAAGGCCTTGCCGGCCGCCGGACCCGGCGGGTCAGGCTTGTCGATTTCCGAGCAGACCTGCAGCACGGCCTCCTTGATGTCCTCATCTTCGAAACTGTCCGAGAGCAGGAAATCGGCGGCGCCGCGGTACACGTCGAGCGTCTCCACGATGTGCGGATCGCGGTAAGAAACCAGACTAAAAATGCCGGCCTCGGGGCTGTACAGTGCAAACCCGCCGTAAGCGCCGCCTTTTTCGCGGATCTGGCGGTGCAGATACAGCGAACGAAGCAGTTTGCTGACAACCGCCAGCACGGCCGAGTCGGGGTGATCGAGGCGCACCACCGGGAACGTCTCGGCCACGAAAGACACCGCCGATGAAGTGGCCCATCCCTCGCGCGGCGGTTCAGATTCGGGCACCACGGCCGGCGCCTCGAAGCCGCTGCCACCGCCGCTGCCCAGAGCTTCCAGCAGTGAGGCGCCCAGGTCGGCCGCCTGCTTCAGCGCCTGGTCTTCCCCGATGAGTGCAATTTTCATATTGTCACGCGTAAAGACCGTCTCTGCGATGGCCGACAGGTCCTCCCTAAGGGCAGCCAGCGACTTTTCCGACAGGCCTTCGGTGAGCTTCTTGATATAGCGCAGCTGGTGAATGCCGTGCCAGTTCTCGGAAAGTGCGGCCGTGGCCGAAAAGTTCCGCGAGGCAAGCGAAATGGCCAGCTGGTGGCCGTTGTGGATGACCATTGACTCCAGGGCGGCGCGGTATTCCAGCAGCAGGTTTTGCAGGCGCCCGGTGTCCTGGAAGCTGAACTCCCCTACCAGCTCGCTGACAATTGCGAACATGCGCTCCTGGTTGCGCACCAGGCATTTGGCGCTAAGCGTAACAAAGGGCACGCAGGCGCCGTCGGCGTCGGGACGGGTGCGGGCCTGGGGGCCCGCACCTACCCCGCCCGTGTACGTGTCGATGAGCCGCGCTATCTCGGTGTAGTCACGCCGCCGCGTCCCCACCTGGGTGAGGGCATGGCAGAAGAAGGGCACCAGCGGCAGCAGCCGTTCGTCCAGCCGGCCGCAACCCGCGGCGGCCGACAGGTAGAAGATGCCCGAGGTCGGCTGGTCGTAGAAGTCGGCCGAAAGCGCACCGCGGGGATCGGACGGCGTGACCACGATGACGTCGGGCGGTATATCGGCGATTTCCAGCGTGGGCAGCACCGACACGTCTTCGCTGGATTCCTGCAGCTCCTTGAGTCGCAAGGCGTCCTGTCGAATACGCTCCGCCTCTTCGGGGGTCAGGCGGGCCTGCAGCTTCTCCAGCTCGGCACGCACCCTGCGGGACTGTCTTTCCTCCAGTTCGTGGTCCGGCTCCAGGAGAAAACGCACGCGATGGGAATTGTCCAGGAAGTACTGCCGGATCTTTTCCTCCAGAAAAGGACCTCTTGCCAGTTCCGCGCGCAGCCGTTCAAGATCCTTGTCGAAGCGCAGGATGGCCACGGGGTCGCCGCCGTGGAACCACGGCCCCGAAAAAGCCAGCAGCAGTTTCAGGCCGTAAGGATAGGGGGTGTTGGTGACTTCCCGGCGGTGAAACTCGATCTGGTGAATGGCGGCCTCGACCAGGCGCGGGTCCACGCCCTCTTGGACCTGTTTGCCCAGCACGTCGAAAATGATCTTTTCGATCCTGACGTCGTCTTCGCGCGACACGTCCTTGAGGCCGGCCACGAACATGGCATCGCGGTTATCGGCGTCGAAGCCGGCGCCGTCGCACAGGGACGATCCCAGCTGGGAGTCGATGAGCGCCTTGCGCAGCGGAGAGGCCGGGTTGCCCATCAGCACCTGCTCCAGGATGGTGAGCACCAGGACTTCGAAGGAGTCGGTGATGTCGGCTGTCAGCCACGCCAGGCAGGCCTGGTATTTCTTGCCGGTGTCCTCGCTCCTGTCCAGCGGGTAGGCGTAGCGCGCGGTTCTGGGCCTGTCCCAGCGCGGCTGGGGGGGCACCTCGGTACGCGGATCGATGCGCTGAAAGTGGCGCAGCACATGTTCTTCAATGAAGTCCAGGTGGCCGGTCAGGGGCATATCGCCGTATGTGTAGAAGAACGCATTGCTGGGATGGTAGTGCCGGCTGTGAAAGGCCTTGAGCTGCTCATAGGTCAGCGACGGAATGTCCTGCGGGTCCCCCCCCGAGTTGAAGCGATAGGTGGTGTCGGGGTACAGGGCGTTCATCAGCGAGCGGACCATGACCTGGTCCGGCGCCGACATGGCACCCTTCATTTCGTTGTAGACCACCCCTTTGTAGGTTAGCCGGCTGCCCCCGTCTTCGGTCTCCTCGAACTCCAGACGGTGTCCCTCCTGCTTGAAGGACAGCTCGTTCAGGAGCGGGTAGAAAGCGGCGTCCAGGTAAACGGACATCAGGTTGTAGAAATCCTTGCGATTCTGCGTGGAGAAGGGGTACATGGTCCAGTCCGAGGCCGTGAAGGCATTCATGAAAGTACTCAGACTGCGCTTTAGCATGGAGAAGAAGGGATCGCGTACGGGGTACCGGCGGGAGCCGCAGAGCACCGTGTGCTCCAGGATATGGGCCACCCCGGTGGAGTCCTGCGGCACGGTCTTGAATGCCACGCTGAACGTGTTCTCGTGGTCCGGCCGGCTGACGTGCACGTGGCGCGCCCCGGTCCCCTCGTGCACCAGTTCATAGAAGAAGGCCTGGATGGGTTCGACGGGAAGCACCCGCTCCACCGTAAAGCCGCCGTGCCGGCTGCCGACCTGCAGATCGGGGTTGTTGTCATCCTGTGTTTTGCTCATGGCTGTCGTTCCTTTCCGTTCCAACCTCCGGATGCCGGTGGCGGGCCTCAGTTTTTGATGGTGTAGACGCCGCGGCGCAGGCGCGTGATCTGGCCGGACTTGGCCAGTCGGTAGATAATATTGTGGATTTTCTTGACCGCGTAGCCGGTTTTCTGCTGGATTTCGGACACCCCGACGCCCTCGCGCGACCGCCGGATGACTTCCAGCACGGTCTCGGTGGCGGTGGATGCCCGCGATTTGGCGCTCCTTCCGGCCACGGCGGCCGGGCGGCGCGCCCTCATAGCCGCAGAAGTCTGGCGCAGCAGGTCCTCGATGCGGTCCAGTCGATCCATGATCATCTCGACATCCTTTTTGCTCGGAATGCTGTAATTGCGCATAAAGAGCTTGACCATGGCGTCGAAACTCACCTGTTTGCTCTTTCGTCTCGTCATGGGGATCCTCCCGCCGTGCTGAGCTTGTCGGACGATGTACCGCCCACCGGATTTCTATCGTATACCAATTATTTGATATCGCTTGCAAATGTCAAGCAAAAGCGGTCTGTCGGGACCAGCGGGCCGCTTCTGCCTGCGGTGGAACAGCAGGTTTTACAACAACGTGCCCGGCCCTCGCCGCAGATGCCGGGGCAACTATTCACCGCCATACCGGGCCCTCTTTTTATGTGAAAAATCAATTTTCAACGCATATATTTTAGGGATATATTCCATATATACAAATTTTTATGATGATTTCTGCTATTTATGAGTTTTTCATAAAATTTTTCCTTCTTTTTTTATTATAGCCATTGTTATCTATTAAATTTTGTGATTTTTGTTGATGAATCGCCGCGCCTGATGTATCGGTGAAGCATGCTGCGGGCAAGCCACGGCGCTTGCCAGACATCATAAGGAGGGATTGGCATGGGAAAACGACTTTTGGTTCTGTTGGCGACAGTGGCGTGTCTCGGCTTTGCGGCGACGGCCGTGGGCCAGGACCTGAAGGTGGGGACGCTCTTCGACTACAGTGGTGCACTCAAGGAGTGGGGCCCCTACCACCAGAAAGCGGCCGAGTTGGCCGCCCGGCAACTGGCAGCCGCCGGCCTGAGGGTACAGTTCATCAACAGGGACAGCGGAACCGATGCGGAGAAAGCCGTCGCGGCGGCCGAGGAACTGGTCAGGAAGGACAAAGTCGCCGCCATTATAGGCTCGGGCTCCAGTGGGGTGACCATTCCGGTGGCGAAAAAGGTCACCTGCCCCGACGATATGCTGATGATCTCGCCGGCCTCCACCGCCGCTTACATCTCGGACCTGCCCGCCGACCGCAAGAAGGATTTCCTCTTCCGCACCTGCCCCTCCGACGCCCTGCAGGCCGTTGTGCTGGGCAAGCTGGCCGCCAGCCTCTACAAGACCGCCTCGGTGATGTACGTCAACAATGCATACGGCCAGGGGTTGGCCTGGCAGTTCCGCAGGTCCTTCCAGAAACGCGGCGGCATCGTCTTCGCAATGATCCCCCACGACGAAGGCGTGGCCAAGTCATACCTCTACGACCTGCGCAAGGCCTATACCCCCGTTTTCTCCACCAAGCCGTTCATTTCCGGGGAATCGGACGTGCTGTGCGTCTTCAGCTACCCTGAACAGGCCAAGGTGTATGTCAAAGAGGCCATCGAACATTTCGGGGCCAGCCATTTTCTGTTCTGCGACGGCAGCAAGTCCGAAAAGCTGGCCCGTTCCGTGGGGCCGAAATACCTCGAGGGCATGATGGGCACCGCACCGGGCGTGGCGGCCGGCGAGTCCTTTGCCAACTTCCTGGCGGACTACAGGGAGGCCTACGGCGACCTGCCCAGCGTTCCCTTCATCGCCAACGCCTACGACGCCATGGCCGTCATTGGCCTGGCCGCTTATGCCGCCAGGGTCAAGGGCTTGCCGCTGACCCCGGCCAACATTCGCGACCAGCTGCGGGCGGTGTCTGACCCGCCTGGAAGGTTCATCAGCGCCGGAAATTTCCAGGAGGCCTTTGCCCTGCTGGACCAGGGAAAGGCCGTCAACTACGAGGGGGCTTCCGGGTCGGTGGACTTCGACGCCAAGGGCGATGTCCTGGCACCCATCGAAATATGGAAATTCGCCAAGGGAGGCGCTATCGTTCCCTACAGCATCGAATATCAGATCCCTGAGGAATAGGGCTTCTGCGGCACCCCGCACTACGCGTGTCCAGGCCGGAGACCGATACCCGTCCGGGAGATAGACACGCGACGACAAGGAGGATAAAATGGGAGGGCTGGCTCAATCATTTGCAAACCTGGTGAACAGCGTTGGGTCCTTCGTATGGGGACCGCCAATGCTGCTGTTTCTCGTGGGTACCGGCCTGTGGCTGACCATTTCTCTGAAGGGCCTGCAGTTCCGAAAATTGGGGTACTCCCTCTACCTGGCCCTGATCAAGCGCAAGGAAGAGGGCGACAACCCGGGTGACATCTCCCACTTCCAGGCCCTGATGACGGCGCTGTCCGCCACGGTGGGTACGGGCAACATCGCCGGCGTGGCCACCGCCATCGCTGCCGGCGGGCCGGGCGCCCTGTTCTGGATGTGGGTCACCGGGCTGGTGGGTATGGCCACCAAATATTCCGAGGCGGTGCTGGCGGTGAAATACCGCAAGGTGGACGCCGACGGCAATATGAGCGGCGGACCCATGTACTACATCGCCGACGGGGTCGGCTGGAAGTGGCTGGGGACCCTGTTTGCCATCTTCGCATCCGTGGCGGCCTTCGGCATCGGCAACATGGTGCAGTCCAACTCGGTGGCCGACGCCGTGCAGGCCACCTTCAACGTGCCCCTCTACGTCACCGGCATCGTGCTGATGGTTTTCACGGCGGCGGTTATCCTGGGCGGCATCAAGAACATCGGCCGAGTCACCGGTCTGCTGGTGCCCATCATGATCGGTTTCTACATGGTGGGTGCCCTGATCATCCTGATCATCTACATCGCCGAAATCCCGGGCGCCCTGGCGATGATCGTCCGCGATGCCTTCACGCCCACGGCGGCCACGGGCGGCTTCCTGGGTTCCACCGTAATGATGACCATCCGCATGGGCGTGGCCCGCGGCGTGTTCTCCAACGAGTCGGGCCTGGGCAGCGCGCCCATCGCCGCAGCCGCCGCCCAGACCAAGCACCCCGTCACCCAGGCCCTGGTGTCCATGACCCAGACCTTCATCGACACCCTGGTGGTCTGCACCATGACGGGGCTGGTACTGATCATTACCGGCACCTGGAACAGCGGCGAAACCGGCGCCTCCCTGACCACCACGGCCTTCCAGGCCGGCTTCACCGGCGGCAAGTACGTGGTCACCATCGGCCTGGTGCTGTTCGCCTACTCCACCATCCTGGGGTGGTGCTACTACGGGGAAAAGTCCATCGAGTACCTCTTTGGTGAAAAGGTGATCATGCCCTACCGCATTATCTTCGTTCTGTTCGTGGGCATCGGCGCAGTGGCCAAACTGGACCTGGTGTGGTCGCTTTCGGACGTCTTTAATGGTATGATGGCCATTCCCAACCTGATCGGCCTGCTGATCCTGTCCCCGGTGATCGTCAAGGAAACCCGGGATTATTTCGAGGCCCGCCGCAACCGGGCTAAATAGGCCGATGGCAGCGGAGACGATGATATCCGATCGTCCTGTTATAAGCGGAGAAGCCCCATGACATCGGCGCGGGTACTACTTAAGGCGTGGGGCCTGGATGCCAAGAAGCAGTTGGGCCAGCACTTCCTGTGCGATGCCGGCCTGGCGGAGAAGATCATCTCCGCTGCCGGCATCACGGACCAGGACACGGTGTTGGAGATCGGCGCGGGCCTGGGCGCGCTCACCCTGCCGGCCGCCCGCCGGGCGCGGCGCGTGGTGGCTGTGGACCTGGACCCCGAGCTGCTGCGGCTGTTGAAAACCGAACTGCTGGCGGCCGGTCTGGACAACGTCGAACGGGTGCGCCAAAACATCCTGCGCTTCGATATCGCCGCCCTGGGCCGCGAGGCCCCGCGTCGCCTGGTGGTCCTCGGCAATCTGCCCTACAACATTTCTTCCCAGGTGCTCGTCCAGCTGATCCGGGCCCGCGCCGCGGTAGAACGCGCCGTATTGATGTTCCAGAAAGAACTTGCCCGGCGCATCTGCGCCGGGCCGGGGTCCAAGGTCTACGGGCGCCTCAGCGTCATGCTGGCCTACTGCGCCGACATCCGCTCCGTAGCCACCGCCGAGGCACGGCTGTTCTTCCCGCGGCCCAAAGTGGACTCGGAGGTTCTTGAAATTTCTTTCCGCCGCCGGTCGGAGGCCGACACCGAAGCGGAGGCTTTCTTCTTCGCCACTGTCAAGGCCGCCTTCGGCCGTCGCCGAAAGACCCTCAAAAACGCGCTGGCGGGCAGTGCCCTGCCGCTGACCCCCGCCCAGGCGGACCAAGCCCTTACGGCGGCCGGCATCGACCCCCGCCGCCGCGCCGAGACCCTGACCGTGACGGAATTCGAGGCCCTCGCCCGTGCCCTGTCCACAATCACGCCCCCGCCGGCCTGAAGCGTCCCCCCTTCACACTTCACACTTCAATCTTTTCACTCCCACTTTCCACCTCTCCGAGCGAATTGAGAAACAGCGTCAGCGGCCGATCCTCCTCCACGCTCCCGCTCAGGTGAATGGGGGCCGGGCTGCGGTAGTGGTCGGGCCCCGGCTCGGCCGCCAGCCACTTTTCGCGAAAGGCCTTGACCACCTGGAAAGCGTTGGACTGGATGTCCACCAGGCTCTTTTCCAGCACCAGTGCCAGCTTGCCCTTGCGCTCTTCCAGGTGCATGAGGGGCGCGATGGGAATCCCGATGGGCTCCCAGCTGTCAAAGGCGAACTCCAGGTTGCGGATGGCCGCCATCTGCCCAGTGGCGCCGTTGGCGATCAGGCTGAAAACCGTCAGGCCCAGGTTGTACGTATACTTGCAGTCGAACTGCGTGGGGTGACTGCCGCGGCCGTCGTAACCGTAGAAGTGGGTCTGGGTCTTGAATTTGGGCACGGACTTTTTGTAGAGCTTACCCACGGCAGCGGGCGGATCGGCATCCTTGTCCAGCATGCCGGCCTCGACCAGCTGCTGCCGCAGGGTCTTTTCCGAGATGATCTCGGGCTTCATCAGCAGGTAGGTTTCGCCGGGATTGCGGAACAGGGCCTTTTCATAGGCATCGGCATCCAGGCCGGCCTTGCGCATGACCTGGCGGTAGTAGTTGCGCTCGA
>JAMOVG010000351.1 GCA_027061725.1 Desulfobacteraceae bacterium | reverse complement strand
CAGCCACCGCCTGGACCAGCGCGACCGCAACCTGGCCACCACGCTGGTCTACGGCGTGCTGCGCCGGCGCGGACACCTGGACTGGATCATCGCGCAGCTCGGCAGCCGGCCCTTCGAAAAAATCCACCCGCGGGTGTTGAACATCCTGCGCCTGGGGCTCTTTCAGCTGCTCTTTCTGGACCGCGTGCCGGATTCGGCGGCGGTCAATACCGCCGTGGGGCTGGCGCGCACCACGGGAATGCCCTGGGCCGCGGGTTTCGTCAACGCCCTGCTGCGCGGCTACCTGCGCTCCAAAGAGCGCCTGGTGCCGCCCGACTACGCGCAGGACCCGGTGCAGGCGCTGGCGGTGCGCCAGTCCATTCCGGCCTGGCTGGCGCGGCGCTGGATTAAGCGCTACGGCCTGGAGGAGGCCCGCGCCCTGGCGCGCTCCTGCAACCGCGTGCCGCCGCTGACCCTGCGCGCCAACACCCTCAAAACAAACCGCGAGGCGCTGCTGTCGGCACTTTCCCGGGAGGGCTTGGCGGCAACCCCCGCCCCGGTTGCGCCCCTGGCGGTGGTGATCCGGGAAGCCGGGCGCGCCGTGGCCGGTTTGCGCGCCTTCAAAGAGGGATTGTTCCAGGTACAGGACGAGGCCGCCCAGCTGGTGGGCCATATGGTTTCGCCGCGGCCCGGACAGCGGGTGCTGGATGCCTGCGCCGGGCTGGGGGGCAAAACCGGTCACCTGGCCCAGCTCATGGAAAACCGCGGCGCCGTCACGGCCCTGGACAACCAGCACTGGCGCCTGGAGCGGCTGCGGGCCGAAATGCAGCGCCTGGGGGTATCCATCGTCAGGACCGGCACGGCCGACCTGACCCGCCCACTGGGGTCAACCCTTTCCGGCCCCTTCGAGCGCGTGCTGGTGGACGCCCCCTGTTCGGGGCTGGGGGTACTGGCACGCAACCCCGATGCCCGCTGGACCGTCACTGAGCAGGACCTCGCCCGCCAGCAGGCACGCCAGCTGCGCATGCTCACAAATGCCGCGCCGCTGGTGGCGCGCGGCGGAAGGCTGGTGTTCGCCGTCTGCAGCCTGGAACCCGAGGAGAACGGGGAGGTGGTGCAGGCCTTTCTGCAGCGCCACCCGGATTTCGCACCGGAAACCGCCCCCCTGGAGGGCCTGCCGGCGGCCGCCGGCCTGATCGACCGCGCGGGTTTTCTGAAAACATTTCCGCCCCGGGACGCTATGGACGGCTTTTTCGCGGCGGCACTGCGGCGACGACGCTGACGCACACCACGAGGAGAAAATGCGATGAACATTCTGGTCACCGGCGGCGCCGGTTACATCGGCAGCCACACCTGCGTCGAACTGCTCGAAGAGGGCCACCGGGTCACGGTGGTCGACAACCTGTCCAACAGCCGCGAGGAGTCCCTGCGGCGCGTACAGGAGCTGACCGGCAGGAAGCTGACCTTCCGGCGGGTGGACCTGCTGGACCGGCCGTCCCTGGAGGCGGTCTTCGATGCCGAGCCGTTCGACGCCGTGATCCACTTCGCGGGGCTCAAGGCTGTGGGCGAATCGGTCTCGATTCCCCTCAAGTATTACCACAACAACATCACCGGCACGCTGGTGCTCTGCGACGTGATGCAGGCCCACGGGGTCTTTAACCTGATCTTCAGCTCTTCGGCCACCGTCTACGGCTACCCGCAGAAGGTGCCGGTGACCGAGGACATGCCGCTTTCGGCCACCAACCCTTACGGGCGCACCAAGCTGATGATCGAACAGATCCTGGCGGACCTGCACGTGGCCGACCCGAACTGGAACGTGGTGCTGCTGCGCTACTTCAACCCGGTGGGCGCCCACGCCAGCGGGCGCATCGGCGAGGACCCCGCCGACATCCCCAACAACCTGCTGCCCTATATCTCCCAGGTGGCGGTGGGCCGCCTGGACGAGCTGCGCGTTTTTGGCGGCGACTATCCCACGCCGGACGGCACCGGCGTGCGGGACTTTATCCACGTGGTGGATCTCTCGGTGGGCCACGTTCGGGCGCTGGCCTGCTTCGAGCGACAGCCGGCCGTGCGCACCTACAACCTGGGCACCGGAAAGGGCTACAGCGTGCTGGACATGCTGGCGGCCTTCGAGCAAGCCTGCGGCCGCAAGATTCCCTACCGCATCACCGAGCGCCGCCCGGGCGATGTGGCCGTCTGCTATGCCGACCCCTCCAAGGCGGAAAAGGAGCTGGGCTGGAAGGCGGTTCGCGGCATCGCCGACATGTGCCGCGACGCCTGGAAGTGGCAGTCTGAAAACCCCGAGGGCTACCGCTAAAGCGCTTCAGGCGGTGGCCGCCTCGGGGGTCGCCGGGATCTTGCTGTAGTCCTCTGAGGCGCCCGTGAGGTGGTAGATCTTCAGGGAGTTTTTCAGGGAACTGGCTCCGGAGTCGCTTTCGAAGGGCTGCACGGCCAGGCGCAGGGCGGTGGCCATGTACGTGCTCTCGCTGATCAGGATGCCGTTGGGCACCTGGCGGGTGAGCTCCTGGAGCCAGAAGACATCGTTGACCGCCTCGCCGATGACCGTGTAGTCCATCTTCATGTCGAAGCCGATGTTGCCCACCACCACCTGGCCGGTGTGCAGGCTGATGCCCACCTTGAGCTGGAAGCCGGACTCGCTGCGCAGCCGCCGGTTGATGCGCGCCAGGGCGCTTTGCATCTCCAGCGCCGCGCGGATGCCGTTGTCCGCGTCGTGGGCGCTGGAGACCGGCGCACCGAACAGCGCCAGGAAACCGTCCCCCAGGTACTTGTCCACAATGCCCTGGTGCCGGAACACGATCTCCCCCATGATCGAAAAGAAGTAGTTTAGCAGCGAAACCGTGCGCCGGGGGCCCAGCTTGCGCGCCAGGTCCGAAAACCCCCGGATGTCGATGTTGAGCAGCGTGACGGTCTTGAACTCCTCCACCAGCGTCTTGTCGCCCTCGCCGTTGTGAATGATCTTATCGACGACCTTCTTGGGAACAAACTTCTGGAACATGCGCCGGATGCTGCGTTCGTTCTCGGCCATCGAGACCACCTCCCGGTAGAGGTGGGCGTTTTCGATGGCGATACTCACCGAGGCGGCGATGGAGCCCACCAGGTCCTCGTCGCTGGGGCTGAAGGCCCCGTCGAGCTTGTTGAGCACCTCCAGCACCCCGATGACCTTGCCCTGCGAAATCATGGGCACGCACAGCACCGAGCGGGTCTTGAAAGCCGCGGCTTCGTCGATTTCCGGGAAAAAATGCCGCGTGTTGGAGACGTCGTTGATGGTGATGGGCTCCCCCCGGGCGGCTACGTACCCGGCGATGCCCTGCCCCAGGCGCAGGCGGCGATTCTTTAGCGGCGCCATGTCCACGTTGAGTCCCACGGCGAACTGGAGTTTACCGCCCTTGACCAGGAACAGGAAGCCGGCCTCCACGTTGATGGCCACCCGGATCATGTCCATGGTGTAGCGCAGCACCTGCTTGAGGTCGAAGGTGGACGATGCCAGCGCGCTGCCGATGTGCTTGATGGTCGCCAGCTCCCGGTCGCGGCGCGCCACGGCCCGCGACAGGCGCGCACGCTCCATGCCGATGGCGATCAGGTTGACCACCGACGGCAACGCGGTGCGGTTCTCGCGCCACACCTCCAGGTCCGAAAGCGTCAGCAGCAGCAGCCCGCCGACGCCGTCGTCGACCTTCAGCGGCAGCACCACGGCCGGCAGCTGCGTGGCCGATATGATGCTCTCCAGAAGCAGCGGCAGGCGGTCGCCGGTCTTGAGCACCAATGCGCTCTCCTGCCGGATGAGCCGGTCGATGACGTCGCCGGCCTCGAAGGAGAAAGACTGCCCCCGCAGGAGAGCCGCCGGTTCGGGCATCAGCAGTTCCTCCACCTTGAGGGTGTCGGCGTGCTTGTCTTCCAGCGTCATGACCACCGCCACCTCGAAGGGGATCATGGTCTTGAGTTCCAGCAGCAGCGACCTCAGAAACCCGCCTTTGCGCGAATCCGAGCCGGCCAGGGCGCACAGGCGGCCAACGCCCTGGAAAAAGCGGCGCGCCTGCTCCCGCTCCCGGAAAAGCTGCAGGTTGTCATAGGCAAAGGCCGCGCTGTTCATCAGCGGGGTCAGGGTTTCGATAAACTCGGCGGAAAACGGCGATGAACCGGATCGCCGCGACAGCGCCACCACCCCGACCGTGTCGCGGCTGGTCCTGAGCGGCATGCAGATGCACGACACCGCCCCACGGTGGGGCATGTCCCGGTCGGCAAAGCGCGTGTCCTGCTCGATATCGGCCACCAGCAGCGGCGCCTTGTCAGCCATGGCGACCCCGACAACGCTATCGTCCACCGTCTGCCGATGGCCCAGCCGCGGCAGTTCGGGTGCGCCGGCGACGGCCCGGACCACCAGGGTGCCGGTTTCGTTCGGGTCTGCCAGCAGGATGCTGCCCGCGTCGGCTTCCGAAAGGGTCATCGCCCGTTCCAGGGTCACCGAGATAATTTCCTGGCGGTCGAAGCTCACCGAGCACAGATCGGACAGTTCCCGCAGCATGCTCATCTCGCTGGACTTGCGCTGCAGCTCGGAAAAGGTGCTGCTGAAGCGCTTTTCAAGGGCGCTGAAGCTCTCCAGAATGGTCCCCAGGCCGGCCGATGACACCAGCGGGTCACCGCCCCTTTCGCCATCGGTTGCAATCGCCCGGCTGCGGGCAATGCCGGCCAACTGGTCGAAAATGCGTCTGAGCAGGAAAAGGCCCAGAAAAGAAAACACCAGCACCCCGAAAAAAAAGACCAGCAGGTCGCGGTCCTCGAGCATGTGATATTTCAGGGAGAGCAGGATGAAGCCCAGTACCGGAAACAGGAAGAAGAGTGCGAAAATGATGTTAATCAGCTGTGAAAAGCTCTTGTCGCGCAGGGATAGTTTTTCCATCAGTGCCGGTGCATTCATGGGCATTTCCTTGAAACAGGGATGTTTGGGGTGCCGCCGCTCTGGCCGTTTGACCTCCTTCGGACGGCAGGCACCGACGCCTGTCGGCGGAGGCGGTTCATGAGACGTTTATCGGCAGGCATCCCCCGGGGCATTAGCCCATGGCGAGGCGGGCGGTCGCCCGAATTTTACACGGGACAACCGCAAGTAGCGTGCCCCCCGGTGCGACCAGCATCGTCTGCGCTGCGTGGGCCCCGGCGGGGGTTTCGGCTGCCGGCGCTGAAAGGGATTTTGCACATGACGGCTTGACGGCGATGCCGCGTCGGATTTATAAGTTCAGCTTCAAACGGGAAAGGAGCCAAGAGGGTATGAGAGCCGTCGTACAGCGGGTGGCGTCGTGTTCGGTGTCGGTGGAGGGCCGGCGGATAGCGGCCATCGGGAGAGGGTTGCTGGTGCTGCTGGGGGTGGCCGCTGGAGACGGCCGCCGGGATGCCGAGTACCTGGCGGAGAAGATCGTTCACCTGCGCATCTTCGAAGACGCGGACGGCAAGATGAACCGCTCACTCAAAAACCTCGACGGGGAGATGCTGGTGGTCTCCCAGTTCACCCTGCTGGGCGACTGCCGCAAGGGCCGCAGGCCTTCCTTCACGTCGGCCGCGCGTCCGGAGGAGGCCCGGCAGCTCTACGAATATTTCGTGGCCTGCGTGGGCAAAAACGGCATCCGGGCCGCCACCGGGCGCTTCAGGGCCATGATGCAGGTGGAACTGGTCAACGACGGCCCCGTGACCCTGATCCTGGAAAGCCTTCCCTCCAGATGAAGGGCATGCGTCTGCTCAAAAAGCTGGTGCCGGTGCTGCTGGTGCTGCTGGCGGCGCCACCGGCGGGCGCCGGCCCGGCGGCCGTCATCCCGGCGGACTTCATCCGCTCCGCGGTGGGGCCTTCGGACGCCGCCCTGGTGGTGTCGCCCACCGGGC
>JAMOVG010000350.1 GCA_027061725.1 Desulfobacteraceae bacterium | reverse complement strand
TGTCAACAGGAACAACCGTCGAATCAAGGAAATAATGGCTATACGGTCGTTAAAAGCAATTCTGCCATTTAAAGTCGTTGAAACAATCGGTTCCGGATGGACTCGAGAAAAATTAAGCGGAGCCACCACTATAATTTGGGTCCCCAAAATGGATAATGCTTTCAATATGCTCATTAAGGGTCGTGCAGATATTTTTATCGCAAATGGTTTCACAGGGGCAGAATTTATTAAAAGGAAGATAAGGGAAGGGGATTCCTATTCGGAAGGTTACAAAAGCATAATCACCAATCCATATCCTCTGAGAACGGTCGCGTTTCGTCTACTTGTTAGAAAAGATTCGTCATTTGTTAAAATATTCGATAAGTTCAACGATACCATTCATCAAATGCAGATGGATAAAACCATCCAGTATATTCTCGAAGGAGGCCAACTGCCGTAACGTGACAGAGCCCATACGCAAAGATGAGAACAATAGTGAAGCCAGAATGGTTAAAGAGTAAAATTGGAAGGCGTTTTGCACTCTATATAACATGCCTAGGTGCAATAATGGCCTTGGTGCTTTCCTTTCTCATATCTTATCAGCAATACCAAAACAGGGTCTCCTTTATTAAAGACGAACTCGACAATATTGTAACAGCCAACAAGTCTTTCATAGAGCAGAGTCTTTGGATACTGGATACTCGCGCACTGCGTCTCGTGATGAAGGCTTTTCTGCTAAATGATAATATTGTATTCGCCCAAATCACCGATGAAAATGGCAAGACGATCGCCAGCAATGGCATGCTGGACATTGACAAAAACATTCAAAAAACCGTTTCCCTTTATCATCAGGACGAAGGGAGAAATATCTTTCTCGGCAAGCTTACGGTCGCGGCCTCAAAACAGTCGGCTTTCAGGGAAGCCAAAGCATCGATTTTTATTACGCTTTGTCAGAGTATGCTCTTGATGTTCATCCTGTCCGTCAGCATTATTTTTATATTCTGGCATCTGGTTTCCAGGCATTTGCTTACGATTCAGCAGTACACAAGGCACATCACATTGGAAGCGCAGCAGGATCCTCTAAAACTGAATCGCCCCATTAACAAGCATACAAAAAATGATGAACTCGCCAGTACGGTCGACGCCATCAATTTCATGTGCCGCAAGGCCGTTAAAGCCTACCGGAAACTGGAAGACGAGGCTTCGGAAAAAATCAAGCTTGAGCAGCGACTCCAACAGGCACAGAAGATGGAATCCGTTGGTCGGCTTGCCGGCGGCATCGCCCACGACTTCAACAATGCACTCAGCATCATCATCGGTTTCGCCGAACTGTCCCTGGACGAGGTCGAGCCGTTCGAAACGCTGTACGACAACCTGAACGAAATTCTCGAAGCTGCCGAGCGTGCAACGGAAATCGTCAAACAACTGCTGGCTTTTGCACGCAAGCAGCCCATTGCTCCGAGGGTTTTGAGCCTAAACGAAAATATCGAACGCACACTCAAGATGCTCCGCCGCCTCATTGGAGAGGATATCGAGTTGGTATGGCATCCGGGCAAATGCCTTGGGGCCGTCATGATGGACCCGGTTCAGATCGATCAGATCCTTACCAACCTGTGTGTCAACGCCAGGGACGCCATCGACAACGGCGGCCGCATCACCATCGAGACGGGTAACGTTCATCTGGACCAGGCCTACTGCGCCCTTCACCCTGGTTTTGCCTCCGGTGACTTTGTTATGTTGGCCGTGAGCGACGATGGCTGCGGCATGGAAAGGGAAATCCTGGACAACATCTTCGAGCCGTTTTTCACCACCAAGGGCCTATATAAGGGCACCGGCCTTGGACTGGCGACGGTTTACGGCATCGTCAAACAAAACAGCGGATACATCAACGTTTACAGCGAACCGGGAATGGGGACTACCGTCAAAATCTTTCTGCCAAGACACGAGGCCGAAGAGGAAAAAGCCACCGGAGAATCACAACCCCGAAATACCCTGGGCGGAAACGAGACGATCCTGATGGTGGAAGACGACCTTTCCATCCTAAAACTGGGCCGGGTTGTCCTCGAAGAGCTGGGCTATACCGTGCTGACCTCCGGCAGGCCCGAACAGGCCCTACGCCTGGCCGAACGCCACGCCGGAACAATCCATCTGTTGATTACCGATGTAATCATGCCCGAGATGAACGGACGCGAACTGGCCGAAAAGCTGACGGTACTGCATCCTGGCATCGGCCTTGTTTTCATGTCCGGCTACACTGCGAACGTCATCGCCCGGCACGGGGTGCTCGACAAGGGAACCCACTTCCTCCAAAAGCCGCTGTCCAAGGATAGCCTTGCGCAAATGGTTCGCAAAGTGCTCGATGAGCAAAAACGGGATGCCGCCCCGGTTGCCGGATAGTATCGGCCAATACCGGAGGGCATCCAAAAGCCGGTTACTTTTCCTGATGTTTTTTCCGAATGGCCGCCAGGATCTTGTCGGGCGTGATGGGAAAATCCTCCATGTAAACGCCGATGGCGTTGCTGATGGCGGCACTGTAAGCTTGGGCGGCGGACATGGCGATGGACATGCCGGCCTCCTTGGCGCCGTATGGCCCGTCGGGGTCGTGGGACTCTACGATGATGGTGTTGATCTTGGGCATGTCGCAGGCCAGGGGCACGCCGTAGTCCAGTTGCGTGGGGTTTAGGGTGCGGCCCTCGTGCCAGGTGTGATACTCGGTAAGCATGCCGCCCTGGCCGCCCATGGCCACCGAGCCCTGGAACTGGCCTTCGAGCACCAGCGGGTTGATGGCAAACCCCACGTCCTGGGCGGCGGTCACCTCCAGCACCGTGACCTTGCCCGTTTCGGGATCCACTTCCACCTCGGCGATGGTGGTGCCGAAGGAAAAAGCGCCGCACATCTGGCCGAAGGGGTTTTTGATCCACTCGCGTTTGGGGTCCACCTTGGGCCAGTACTCGCCCTCGCCGCTGATGCTCTTGCCGCGCGACAGGCTGATGCGCACCACCTTCTTGACCGGGATGCCTGCCTCGGGGCTGCCCTCGACGAAAATCATGCGGTCCCTGGCCACCAGGTCGTCCACGCGGCACTCGAGTACGTCGGCGGCCACGGCGAAGAGCTTTTCGCGGGCGTCGGCGGCCGCGTTCTTGACGGCCTGGCCGCCGATGAAAGTCGACACCTGGGAGTAGGCCCCGGGGTCCGAGGGCGTCACCTCGGTGTCGGCCGTGATGAGCTGCACGTCGTCGGGGTGAATGCCCAACTCCTCGGCCGCGATCTGCACCAGCATGTGGTCGTTGCCCTGGCCGTTGTCCACCACGCCCGAGATGACCGTCACGCCGCCGTCCTCATTGAACTTGATGAAGGCCTGGGAGCCGCCGCGGATGCCCATGGGAAAGCCGGTCTGCACCGAGTTGCAGCCGATGCCGATGCCGCGGTACGGCGGCAGCTTGCCGTACTTGTCCTTCCAGCCGGCCCTGGCGGCGGCCTTTTCGATGGTCTCCTTCATGGCGCAGCTGGCCACATAGGATTTGGTGTTGGTGTACTCGCCGGCCTCGCGGGCGTTGATCAGGCGCATCTGGACGGGGTCGATGCCCAAGTGCTCGGCGATGCGGTCCAGTTGGATGTCCACGCCGCAGGCGAAGCCGCGGCCGTGGATGCGGATCATGCCGCGGATGGGCTTGTTGGTGTAGATGCGGTAGCCGTTGTAGCGCACGTGGTCCATCTTGTAGGCCTGCTCCATGCACAGGAACGGCACGCTGGTGGCGATGGGGCCCGTGCTGGAGTAGGCGCCGCCGTCCATGTAGCAGGTAATGTCGCGGGCGATGACCCGCCCGCGGCGGTCCACGCCGGTCTTGATGGTGGTGATCAGGGCATGGCCCTGGCGCGTGGCGATGGAGTTCTCCTCGCGGCTGTAGACGATCTTCACCGGCCGCCGCGTCTTCTGGGACAAAAGCGCGCAGACGAAGTCGCCCGGCGCGATCTCCGAGCGCCCGCCGAAGGCCCCGCCGATGGCGATTTTGCGCACGCGCACCTTGTTGAGCGGGATGCCCAGGGCGTTGGAGAGCGGCTTGGCCTTCATGTGCGGACCGGCGTTGGGCATCCACATCTCCAGGTTGCCGGCCATGTCAAAGTTGGCCACCACGGCGTAGGGCTCGGCCTGGAAATAGGAGTCCTCGGCGGCCGTGAAGGTGTCTTCGCGCACGTAGTAAGACTCCCTGAAGCCCTTCTCCACGTCGCCCACACTGATGGGCACGTGGATGTTGATGTTCTGGGGGAAGTCCTCGTGGATCAGGGGCGCGTCGGGCAGGATGGCCTCCATGGGGTCGAAGACCGCCGGCAGCTCCTCGTACTCCACGCGGATGAGCGAAAGGGCCTCCAGGGCCGTGTCCTCGTCCACGGCCGCCACGCCGGCCACGTCCTCGCCGATGTAGCGCACCTTGTCGGTGGGCAGAAACATCTGGTCCAGGGTGTAGCGGAAAACCCCCCACTTGCGCTGTAGCGTGTCGTGCCCCGTGACCACGGCCTTGACGCCCGGCAGCCGCTTGGCGCGGCTGGTGTCGATATGCACGATGCGGGCGTGGGGCAGCGGGCTGCGCAGGATCTTGCCCACCAGCATGCGCGGCAGGTACAGGTCCGCGGTAAAGGCGGCCTGGCCCGTGACCTTGGCCCGCGAGTCCACCCGCGGCATCTTCTTTCCGACGAAGCTGTAATCCGACATGCCGCTCACCTCCTGTCCCCGTTGTTCCGCGCCGCGGCTGCCACGGCCTCGACGATCTTGGTGTAGCCCGTGCAGCGGCAGATGTTGCCCGAAAGGGCGCGGGCGATCTGCTTCTCGTCCGGCTGCGGTTCTGCGAACAGCAGCGCCCGGGCCGACATGAGCATGCCCGGCGTGCAGAACCCGCACTGCACGGCGCCATGGTCGATAAAGGCCTGCTGCAGGGGGTCCAGGGCCTCGCCGTCCGAGAGCCCCTCCACGGTGGTCACGCGGTGCCCGGCGGCCTCCACCGCCAGGGTCAGGCAGGCGCGCACGGGCTTGTCGTCCAGCAGCACCGTGCAGGAGCCGCAGATGCCCTCGCCGCAGCCCTCCTTGGCGCCGGTAAGGAAAAGCTGCTCACGCAGCAGTTCCAGCAGGGTCGTGCGGGGCTCTACCAGCAGCTGATGTTTTTCGTCGTTCACATTGATTTCAATGGGGATTCTATCCATTTGAACCTCG
The DNA here is from genome assembly GCA_027061725.1 of Desulfobacteraceae bacterium. Classification (GTDB taxonomy): domain Bacteria; phylum Desulfobacterota; class Desulfobacteria; order Desulfobacterales; family JALSRD01; genus JALSRD01. Next base: position 792 of record JAMOVG010000350.1, on the reverse strand, counting down.
TCCGGCCGCCCGTTTCAGGGCCCCTTCCAGGGCCCGCGTGGTCATCACGGCGGCCATCTTCATACGGTACTCGGTGGAGCCGTGAACGTTGTCCACGGCAAAGGCGGCGGCCGCATCGGCGGCCGATTCGGCGGTCTTTTCCAGCGCCCGGCGGTCGCCTGCCCTGCGGCCCACCAGGTGTTCGGCGGCGCCGGTGATGTGCAGCGGGCCGCTGGCGATGGCGCCCACCACGATGCGCGTGTCGGCGATCGTGCCCTCCTCCAGGCGCACCCAGGCCCCGGCGCAGACCACGGGGTACTCGATGGCCGAGCGATAGGCCAGGCGATGGTAGGCGGCGCCCTCGCCGGGCTGCGGCAGCGGGATGCGGATGTCGGTCAGCAGTTCGTGGTCGGCCAAGGAGAGCGGGTGCTCGCCGGTGGCGGTGTAAAGTTCCATGAGCGGCATGCGGCGGCGGCCGTCCCGGCTGCAGACCGTCACCTCGGCGCCCAGGGCGATGAGCGCCGGTGCGGTGTCGGACTGGCAGGTGGAGCGGCAGCGGTCGGAGCCCTCGCGGGCGTAGCAGATCTGGCCGCCGGCCTTGTGGCACAGCTGTTTGGTGGAGCGGAAGAAAGCCGACTGGTTGTAAAACCGGCAGCGGTTGTCCTGGCACAGGTTGCCGCCGATGGTGCCGCGGAAGTGCTGGATGGAAACGGCCCCCACGGATTCCACGGCCTCGGCAAGGGCGGGGAACTTTTGCCGCACCGGCGCCGATGCCGTGATGTCGGCCAGGGGGGTGGCGGCGCCGATCTTTAG
>JAMOVG010000349.1 GCA_027061725.1 Desulfobacteraceae bacterium | reverse complement strand
GCCCTGGGCTTCCTGGACCAGTTTGATGATCTGGGCCAGAGCGGTCTCTTTTCCCACGCGTCCGGCCCTGAACTCCAGCAGACCCTCGCCGTTGATGCTGCCGCCCACCACCTCGTCGCCGGGGGCCTTGTCCACGGGCAGGGGCTCACCGCTGAGCATGGACTCGTCCACGGCCGACTGGCCCCGCAGCACCTTGCCGTCCACGGGGATCTTTTCGCCCGGGCGCACCCGCACGATGTCGCCCACCTTGACCTTCTCCAGCGGGATCTCCTTTTCCTCACCATCCACCACGATGGTGGCCGTGCGCGGCTGCAGTCCGATCAGTTTGCGGATGGCGCCGCCGGTCTTTCCCTTGGTGCGGGCCTCCAGCAGCTTGCCGATTTTGATCAGGGTAATGATCAGGGCCGAGGTTTCGAAATAGACGTGCTCGCCGGCGGCGGGCACCAGCAGCACGACGATGGAGTAGACATAGGCCACCGACGAACCCAGCGCCACCAGCACGTCCATGTTGGCGCTCCTGTTGCGCAGGCTCTTGAACCCGCCCACGTAGTAGTCCCAGCCCGTGTAGAACTGCACCGGGGTGGCCAGCGCGAAGAACAGCCAGTTGACCCAGGGAGCGTGGCTCCAGGCGCCGATGAGGCCGAAATCGCGGGCCATGCTGAGCACGAACAGCGGCAGGGCGAAGACCACGCCCACCAACAGCTTGCGGGTCTGGTCGCGGATCTCGGCATCCCGGGCGGCCTGTTCGGCGTCGCGCCCGCTTTCCGAGTCCTGGGGCATGATGACATCGTAGCCGGCCTTGCGGATGACGGCGGCGATGCGCTCCACGTCCGTGATATCAGGCAGGTAGCTGACCGTGGCGCGTTCGGTGGCGAAATTGACCGCGGCGTCGAGAATGCCGTCGCGGTTGCGCTTGAGAGCGCGTTCGATATTGGCGGCGCAGTTGGCGCAGGTCATGCCGGTGACGGGCAGTTCGACGGTGGCGCTGGCCACGCCGTAGCCGGCCTTTTCGATCTGGCGCACCAGCGCCTCGGGTGTCAGTTCGGCGGGGTCGAAGGCCACGGTGGCCTTTTCGGTGGCGAAATTCACGCTGGCGCTGGTCACACCGGGCAGCTTGCCGACGCTGCGCTCGATGTTGGCGGCGCAGTTGGCGCAGGTCATGCCGATAATCGGCAGGGAAATCTGATTTTCACTCGTATGTTCGCTCATGACGGACTCCTTAATGCGTTGCGCTTTCTCCGGCGCCGGCACCGGAGAAAACGGTGCGGCTTGCCGGATGCGACAGATACCGTGACAAGATCGGAAAAGCAAGGCCTGTGCCAATTCGTCCGGCCACGACGACACGGCGCGCACCGGGCCCCGGCGGATGCCGGCGCGGATCGGACGCAACGTTTTTGCACATCCCGGCCGGTCGCCGGCCGGGGACATGCGAAATGTTTGCGCACCTGTCGCCACATTCCCCCGCCTGACGGGATTGCGCAGCACGGCCCGCACCGCGGGCTCCGGGGGA
>JAMOVG010000348.1 GCA_027061725.1 Desulfobacteraceae bacterium | reverse complement strand
AGAAGTGGTATAAGCTGCCGAAAAATCCGCCGTGCAGTACCGGGTCACGTCCGCCAGCTTCCAACCCTTGCTGGCCTCCATGGGATAGACGGCGCCGTCTACAACGCCCTTCTGGAGCATCTGGTAGGTTTCGGGCATGGGCTTGGGAACCGGCGTGCCCCCCAGGGCCTTGACCACCTGTGCGCTGGTGCCGTGTCCCCTGAATTTCAGGCCCTTCATGTCCTCTATTTGACGCACGGGTTTGCTCTTGGTGAAGATCATCCCCGGCCCGTGGGCGTGCAGGTACATCACCTGCACGTCGCTGAGTTCCTTGGGCGTGTACTTGGCGTAGACCATGTTGACCAGCGCCGTGGCCGCACGGCCGCTGGTGTAGCCCAGGGGCAGGTCCACGGCCGACATGACCGGAAAACGTCCGCGGGTATAGGCCAACACCGAGAAACCGATGTCCGAGAGCCCCTCCACCACGCCGTCGTAGCACTGGCGGGCCTTGGTCAGGGTCTGGCCGGCATAGTAGTCGATCTTGACCGCGCCGTTGGTGCGCTTCTCAACCTCCCGGCACCACTGCTCGGCGAGTTTGCTCTGGATATGGGTGGGGGGAAAGAAATTGGAGTAGGTCAGCTTGATCGGGGCGGCCTCGACACGGGCACCCGGCGGAAAGACGACGATGAACGCGAACACAACGGCCACAAAGAGCAAAACGTTTTTCCTTGTCATGGCTTCTGATCCTCCTTGCTGTCCGGTACGGGGGGGTTGTAGAGACAAATGGCCGAAATAGGCGATATAGGCTGCACCTCCTTTCGCAGTCACGGCTTGACCTGCAACGGGAAAACAGGGTTACGGCAATTTTCGGCGGTAACGCTGCGGCGCAGCAGGAACACGGCCTTGCTGCAACGCCTCGCCGTGCATGACTACATGTAAATACATTGCAGCTATTTTGTAATCCGTCAAGAGAAAACCCCCGCGGCGCGGCAGCTGGCCCTGTCGGAGGGAGTCCGCCCGGTGAAAGCCCGCCCCGGCGCACAGCGCCGGGCGTGGAAGCCTGGATAGACGGGACAACCGGGCGGAGAACCGCATAAAACGTCTCTCCCGGGAGGAAAAAGTCCGGCCGACGATGCGGGAAAACGAAATTGGCTCCGACTCCCTGAGCCGAAGTGTGCCAGAAGGAGTCGTCACCCTGCGTGCGCCTGCTCCAAGCCCAGAGAGCGCACCTCCTCTTCAAAGCGCTGCTGCACATAAGCGTAGAGCATGCGGTCCAGGCGGTTGTATGCCCGGATATCCGCCAGGGTGGCATCGTCCACACGCCGGGAGCGCGGCCGCAGGTTGACGTTGCGTCGGGGAATGCGGTGTCGCCGACGAAATCCCAATCTTTCCCCCAGCAGTGCCACGGAGGCGGGCAGGCGCTCGACCAGGCCCACCATTGCGAATTGCTGTTCGATGTTGGACAACGCCCGCCGAAGCACGGCTTCATCATCGACGGGGTCCGTCCCCTCATGACCGCTGATGATGCGCACCATGTGGTTGTTCACCTGGTGACAGATTCCGGAGCGCAGCATTTCGCGCAGGGTCAACCCTTTCCGGATCCGACGATAGAACTCGCTGTCCCGTTTGCGGGCCTGGTGGTTGAAAAAGGAGATCACCCGCCGCACGGGATCCCTTAAGAAAGTAACGTAGCGTCCCTGGACGCCAAGAATTTCGTGGATACCGAAAGAGACGTGACCGTAAACCGCGCGCGCCTCGGGTATGCGGGGCTGCAGGGATGCCAGGAATTCGGGGCTGTGCGAGTAGATGAACAGACACTGGCGACCGGGATACTCTTTCTTGACGATCTGGCGCACCGAGGTTCCGGCGGTCTTGGGGATGTGCAAAAAAATGATTTTCGGCGTCGCCGGCGTATCGGCGGCGGACGTCGGCCGCCGCCGGGGCGCCTTGCGAACCAGTGCCCGGAGGCGGGCATTCAGGTGTTGAATGATGGGAAATCTTCTGCTAAATGGGTGCATTGCGATTCTGGACCCCTGCTGCGAACAAACGGTTCCTACCGTCTGGTGATAACCACGAACCAGAGTTTACATGGAATGGCGCCGGTGTCAATCGGTGCCTGCCTACAGCCCCCCGACCGGGCCGTGGGCACTCATCCGGAGAAGAGAATGTCGAACCGCACCCGCTCTCGCCGGACCGCGCTGCTGCTGGCAGCAGCCGTCCTGTTCCTGTTACCCGCCACTTCACCGGCCCTCACCCTGCAGCAGGCGCTGGAAGAGCAGCTCATGCGCACCCCCGCCGATTCCCTGGGGTTCAAGTGGCACCAGATCCCCTCCAACAGGATCGACCAGGCCTTGGCCATGATTTACGAGGAAATGGGGCTCAAGCCGCTGTGGATGACCCCCGAGGGTCCCTCGCCGCGGGCCGAAGTGATTTACCGCACACTGGAAAATGCCGGCAGCGAGGGTCTCAATCCGCCGGACTACGGCGTCGATCAGCTCTCCCGGATGTGGCCCGGCAGGGATGCCAAAACCCGGGCCGGTCTGGACATCCTGCTCACCCTCGGGCTGGTGGCGTATGCCGCCGATGTCCAGGACGGCCGTGTTCAGCCCCACGAGGACAACCCCAAGCTCTTCGCCCACGCCGCCGACAGGAAACTCGATCCGCTGGGCATCGTCACCGACGCCCTGGATGCGCCGGATATCGAAAAATTCATGCGATCCCTGCCGCCCTCCAACCGGCACTACTGCTTCCTGCGCCACACCCTGGCACGCTACCGTCGTATCGCCGAGCAGGGCGGGTGGCCGCACATCCCGTCCGGGCCGTTGCTGAAGGTCGGCATGCAGGATCCCCGCCTGCTGCTCATCCGCCGCCGGCTGGCCGCCACCGGTGACCTGCCCGGCGACAAGGGGGATGTCACTATCTTCGACGAAGCCCTTTTCGAGGCCGTCAAACGCTTCCAGTACCGCCACGCGCTGGAAGACGACGGCATCATCGGCAGGGCCACCCTGGCGGCCATGAACATCCCGGTGGAAAAGAAGATCGAGACCATCGAGCTCAGCATGGAGCGCTGGCGCTGGGTCAGCAACGACATGGGCCGGCACTATATCATCGTGGACATCGCCGGCTTCATTCTGGCCGGCATCCGGGAAAACGAGGTTGAAATCCACATGCCAGTCGTGGTGGGCAAACAGTACTACGAAACACCGGTGTTCAGCGACGCCATCAAGTACATCGTCTTTAACCCCTACTGGAACATCCCACCGAGCATTGCTCGCAGGGAAATGCTGCCCAAGCTCAGGCGCGACCGCAGCTACCTCGCCAAGGAGAATATCCGTCTGTTCAGCGGCTGGGGGGCCAACGCGGTGGAACTGGATCCCATGGCCATCGACTGGGAGAAAATCACCCCTCGCCAGATGAACCGCTACAAGCTGCGCCAGGACCCGGGCCCCACCAACGCCCTGGGCTACGTGAAATTCGTTTTCCCCAACACCTACAACGTCTACCTGCATGACACCCCGTCGCGCGACCTCTTCTCGCGCCCCGAGCGCGCCTTCAGCCACGGCTGTATCCGCGTCAGCCGGCCGAGGGACCTGGCCGTATATGTACTGGGAGGCAAAACCCAGGGGTGGGATCGCAAGCGGGTGGATGAAATCATCGCCAGCGGCGAACACACCATCGTGCGGCTGAAAAAGCCCCTGCCCATCCACATCGTCTACCAGACGGTCTGGCAAGACATGCAGGGGCTGGTGCACTTCAACCGCGACATTTACGGCCGCGACGCCCTGCTGGCCAAAGCGCTTTTTGGCCATTGATTGCGATACGGATAATTTGAAGGGGATGTGTGCCCTCTCCCAGCCATTCGAATAATCTGTCGTCTTCGTCCATCAAGGAGAAAAACTGTTCGGCACACTGGAAAAAATGCGTCCCTCTCTTTGCAGGTGGCGCCTTCGTGTATTTTGCCATCATGCTTTTCAAAAAACCGGCCCTGCCAGTATATCGACCGTTCCATACCGGATACTTCCAGCCTCCCCACTGGAGCTTGAAATCGATGATACACTCTTTTGGCTCGATATTGTACCTCCCAACAAGGGCTATTGCTTTTTTCCCCGACACAACTATCTGTTCAGGCTTTCCTCTCTGAAGAAGCTTTCTGGCTTTGGGGAGAGTATCTTCATGGACCTGTTCAACAAAAAAGCCCTTTTTTCTTCGATTATCCCTACTTGCTTTTGCTATATTCCGCTGCACATTCTCCTACCGCCGTATCAGGGTCGTGCCGGGTTTCTTTCAGTTTCCGGATTGCGCGCTCATCTCCGCTTTCGCCCAGCAGCCGGCAAAGCCACAACCGCTTTTGAGTTTCCGGGTGTTCAGGTCCGAAATCGGAAAATGCCTCGATCAGTGCAGGTACTGCCAGATTTCCCAATCGATGGAGGCCTTTTATGGCCGCCTCTCTTGCTTCCCTGCTTTCTCCCGGATCCAAGGCCGATATCAGCACAGGGGCAATGCGTTCATCTCGAATCGCTGCCAGTGCCTTGATGGCAGCGGTGCGGGTATCACCGCGCCAAGCGGCATCAATAAGCGCCGGGACCGCTGACGGGTCACCAATTCTTCCCAAAGCACGGGCGCAAGCCTCTCTTCCCAGCCAATATTCATCCTGTATCTCAAGGCCTTCGATGAGTACGGGAACCGATGCGGAATCACCGGATTTCCCCAATGCGGGAATGATCCAAGCCCATAATCCCGTCCTCTCTTTAAAATCTCTTCTTAAAGCTTCGATCAAAGGCTTCACGGACCTTTTGTCCCCGGAAGCGCACAATTTCTTGATGCCGTCTGCGCGTTCCTGGTCTTTGGAGGACCGTGAGAGCGACAGCGCCTTTTCAAACTCGCATTCTTGCCTGCATTGTTTTTCTATCACTTCGATGCCCATAGAAACCATCTGATTTTTTTGCAGGCATTTCCGTATGCATTCCGAGACATCAAAATCACATTGAGAAAGGACAAAAACCTGCTCGTTGATCATACCCGAAGGTAGCGGATCTTTGCCAACTCGCAGCCCTCCTTCGGTATATTTTTCAGCGGCCCATGAAATATCCACAATAAAAACCGATAGGATTCCAAATGCAATAAAAAGCCTGGACATTCTAGCCACTTTCATGTTCCTTCCCCATCTTCTTTCAAGGAAAATAAGATTCGACCACTCCACAGTCCTTTGCAAGCCTCTCTTGCCTATGGGATGTCGATGATTTTGAATGCCCTGGCGATTTCCACCGCCGGATTTCGGTTTCCCTGCCACTGGCTGAGGTAGTTGAGGCAGTTGCAAATGAAGGTGGTACCTTCGTGTTTGACTTCCCGACGATAGTGAACGTGGCCGCTGATGGAATAGGCTACGCCGAACTCTAGCGCCAGTTCGCCGTACTGCCGGCTTCCCAGGAAAGCGTTCAGGTACTCCCACATGGGGCCCAGATCGAAAACCGTGAAATCACGGACGGGCAGCACATGGGTGACCAGGATGATATCCCTGCCGCGATGGGCTTCCAGCTGCTTCTGCAGCTTTTCACGGAAGTAACGGTGTATCTCCAGGCTCGGCGCCTGCCAGATGGCCTTGATCTTGTCCTGCCACAGGCGGCTGCCGATCTGCATGCGGTCGAACTCCTCCTCCGAGTAGCGCCTGCTGCCGAAAGAGTAGTCGTACCAGCCCAGGTCGCCGATCACCACCCAGTCGTTGTCCAGCGTTACCGCGCCGTTGGCCAGGTTTCCGGGAAAGGCCTTGAGGGCCTCGTATATCCGCCAGGCATCCTGGTCGGGGTGTTTTTCGTTCCATATGTCGTGGTTGCCGGGCACGAACAGGCAGCGTACGCCGGAACGGTGCTCGATGCGCGCCAGGCTCTCCAGTGTCAGGCGGTAGTCGTTGGCCACGTCGCCTGCGATGATCATGAGATCGACCTGCCTTCGCAGTATTTCGTCTGCAAGAGGGTCCAGAACCCGCCGCGGGTCGTCGTGCTCCAGGTCCACGTGGATGTCTGACAGGATTCCGATCTTCAATATGCAC
>JAMOVG010000347.1 GCA_027061725.1 Desulfobacteraceae bacterium | reverse complement strand
CGACGCGCCGGCCGAGGCCCGCAGGGCCCTGGCCGACTGGCTGGAACGCTTCGGGCGCCGTGAGGCGCAGCTGGTCTCGGCCTGCACGGCCGACGCCGCCGCACAGCTGGGCGTCGACCCGGCGGTGATCGCGGAATACTTCCGGGTCATCCGCCGCCACCTCACCGACGAGGACCTGGCGGGCCAGGCACGCTTCCAGGCGGAACTGGAAAAACGCGCCCGCCGGCCCCTTTTTCCACCCGTCCACCCAACATGAGCCATGAACATGCCGACACCCGACATCTCTGAACAACGCTGCGACCGTGACACGGCCCTCACCATGCTGGCCCGCACGCCCCTGGGGGAACTCATGGACCGCGCCCACGCCGCCCGCATGCGGCGCTGGCCGGGCAACACGGTCACTTTCGTGTGCGACACCAACCCCAACTACACCAACGTCTGCGTCACCGGCTGCCGCTTCTGCGCCTTCTGCCGCAGGCCCACCGACCCCGACGCCTATACCCTGACGCCGGAGCAGGTGTCCGAAAAGGTGGCCGCGGCCGCGCAGCGCGGCGCCACCACGGTGCTGCTCCAGGGCGGCCACAACCCCAAAATTCGCCTGGCCGACTGGCTGGCATACATCCGCGCCATCCGCTCGGCCTGCCCGGAGATCCACATCCACCCCTTCAGCCCGGCCGAGTACGCCTTCATGGCCGCCTCCGAAAAGCGGCCGGTGCGCGAGATCCTGGAAGCGGTCTTCGCCGAGGGCGTCGACACCATCCCGGGCGGCGGGGCCGAGATCCTCACCGAGCGCGTGCGGCGCCGCATCGCGCCCCACAAGGCCACCACCGCCCAGTGGCTGGAAGTCTGCGAGACCGCCCACGAGATCGGGTTCCGCACCACGGCCACCATGATGTTCGGCCACGTGGAAAGCGACGCGGACATCGTCGACCACCTGCTGGCGCTACGCGACCTGCAGGACCGCACCGGGGGCTTTACCAGCTTCATCGCCTGGTCCTTCAAGCCCGAGGGCTCCGAGCTGGGCCGCGAAGTGGGCCGCGCCGCCCACCCGGCGCGCTACGTGCGCATCGTGGCCCTGGCGCGGCTGGTGCTGGACAACTTCGCCCACATCCAGTCCTCCTGGTTCAGCGAGAGCATCCCGGCCGGCCAGTTGGGCCTGCTGGCCGGGGCCGACGACTTCGGCGGCGTGCTCATGGAGGAGAACGTGCTGCTCGAGGCTGGCCACGACCGCACGGCCACGGTAGAGGACGTCAAGACCATCATCCGCCGGGCCGGGTTCACCCCCGCTCGCCGCGACTCCTATTACCGCGTCGTCGAGACGTTTTAGCACCGCCCCGCTGTCCCGCCTTTCCTCCCCGACGACTGCGCCGCCTCCCCTGCAATCCCCTGCCTTTATCGGCGTCCAGCGCGTCAACCATGGTGCCGTGACACACTGTTGCGGCACAATCTGGGCGCTGGCACATTTCCCCGGGGGCGGCCACACAGCCCTGTAAGGGCGTTTATTCCCATGATAACGATCTGTTGCGATT
>JAMOVG010000346.1 GCA_027061725.1 Desulfobacteraceae bacterium | reverse complement strand
GGTGGACGTCATCATCACCGACCACCACAGCATCGGAACGGACCTGCCCCCGGCACTGGCGGTCATCAACCCCAAGCGCAGCGACGGACCGGGCGGCTTCGAAAACCTGGCCGGCGTGGGGGTGGCTTTCAGCCTGCTTATTGCCCTGCGCCGGCACCTGCGGCAAGCCGGATTCTGGCCGAACGGTGCGGCCCCCAACCTGAAGCACTACTGCGACCTGGTGGCGCTGGGCACCGTGGCGGACATGGTGCCGCTGGTAGGCGACAACCGCATCCTGGCCCGCACCGGCATCGAGATGATGGCCAGCCGCCCCCGGCCGGGAATCCAGTCGCTGATGGAAATCGCCGGCATGCGCGGGCGTTTTCTGGACGCCGAGGACATCGCCTTCCGCCTGGCGCCGCGCATCAACGCCGCCGGCCGCATCAAGCACGCCGACCGTGCCGTGGACCTGCTGACCGCTCCGGACCTGCACACCGCCCGGCGCCTGGCCGAGCCGCTGGAGCGGCTCAACACCCAGCGGCAGATCCTGGAGAAGGTCATCCTGCAGCAGATCGAAGAGCGCCTGGCCGCCAATCCCTCGCTGCTGGAAAAAGGGGCCATCGTGCTGTCCGACCGGGACTGGCACCTGGGGGTGCTGGGCATCGTGGCCTCGCGCCTCATGCAGCGCTACGCACGCCCGGTAGTCCTGATCACCACGCAGTCGGGCACAGGCAAGGGTTCGGCGCGCAGCGTTCCGGGAACCGATCTTTACCGCCTGCTGGAGGAAACCGCCGGCCTGCTGACCGCCTTCGGCGGCCACGCCCTGGCGGCGGGACTGGAGGTTGACCCGGCCAACATCGACCACTTCAGCCGGGCCTTTGAAGAGGCCGTGGCCCGCAACGCCGGCGACACCCCGGCGCCGGTGCGCGATATCGACTGGCCGCTGGAACTGGCGGCCATTTCCGACCGGCTGATCGACGAACTGGAACAGCTCAAACCCTTTGGCACCGGCAACCCCGAACCGGTCTTCGTGGCCAGCGACCTCCGGGTGGTGGGCACCCGCACGGTGGGCCGCAACCACCGCAAGATGATCCTGCAGCCCGCGGCGTCGCGCGATGTACGTCCCCTGGACGCCATCTGGTTCAACGCCGACCCGTCCCTGCCTTCGGCACCCCGCATCCGCCAGTTGGCCTACCGTTTGCGGTGGAATCGCTGGAACGGCCGCAAAACGCCCCAACTGGTCGTCGAAGATGTGGAAATCGAATGAGGGGGGCCGCACCCCGCCGCGCACCGCATACGAAGACAACAACTTTTTGCTTGCAATCGAGCGGTGCCGCCGGTAAGATATTCTGTTGGAAATCCGTCAGGCAAAGACGGCGACAACGCCGGCCGGGCGGCACCCGGGGACCTTACGACCGGCTCGGCCGAGAGCCCGGTACACAAAGGAACAGATCCGATGGCGAAAGTATTCCGGCCCAGCACCCGTGAAGCAAGCATCCTGTCGAAAATCGAGTCCTCCAAAGAGCACGCCCGCCGCATGGCCATTTCCGCCATTCCCGACTGCCTCGAGTCGTTGAGCAACGCCGTCACCATGAAACTGGTGGAAAACAGCCTGGTGGAGACCACCAACAAGAACGGCCTGCAGGAGAAAATCCAGCAGTGCCTCGAGACCCTGCACCGGGCGGACGATTTCGACGTGGATTACAAGACCTCCCCCTTTCGCCAGATCGTTCCGCACCCCCACGTGGTAAGCCTCTACCTGACCGCCTTCGTGCTGGAGGAGGTCATCAATCTCAAGGACACCGTGGACGTCTTCGGCTCAGACGAGGAAATCTACATGACCATCCATCAGCAGGTCACCCGCTACCTGCCCTGAGCATGCGTCCCGCCTATCACCCGCGGCTGATCAACTCCCCTCTCGAAGACCCCGGACTTTTCATCTCCTTCCTGCTCCAGCGGCGTGCCGTGCTCTTCGACCTGGGCGACCTCTCGGCACTGTCGGCCAGAGACATCCTGAAAATCACGCACGTTTTCGTAAGCCACACGCACATGGACCACTTCATCGGGTTCGACCACGTGCTGCGCCTGATGCTGGGCCGCCAGAAAACGCTGCACCTCTTCGGCCCCGCCGGATTCCTGGAAAACGTGGCATCCCGGCTGGGCGGGTACACCTGGAACCTGGTGGACAACTACCCCAAACCGCTCACGCTGGACGTCCACGAAGTGCGCCCGGACCGGGTCCTGCGGTGCGTCTACCGTTGCCGCGACGCCTTCCGGCCCCAGGGGCCGCCGGAGGTCCGGCCCGCAGACGCCCCCCTGGTGCAGGAACCGGCCTTCAGCGTGCGGACGGCCGTGCTGGACCACGGCACCCCCTGCCTGGCCTTCGCCTTCGAAGAGCGCTTTCACGTCAACATTCTAAAAGCCCGCGTGCTGGAAATGGGACTGGAAACCGGCCCCTGGCTGAGCCGCCTGAAGGCCGCCATTTTCGAGGGTGCGGACCCGACTTCGGTCTTCGAGGTGCCGGCGCGCTGGGCCGGCGGAAAGGCCCGCCGTTTCGCGCTGGGCGAACTGGCGGCACGCATCGCCAGCATCACCCCGGGCCAGAAAATCGCCTATGTCACCGACGCCGGCTGGACGCCCGAGAACCGGCGCAGGATCATTTCCCTGGCCCGGGGGGCGGACACCCTCTTCATCGAAGCGGCCTTTGCCCACCGCCACCGGGACATCGCCGCCGCCAAGCACCACCTCACGGCCCGCCAGGCCGGGTGGCTGGCCGCGGCCGCGGGGGTTAAAGCCTTCAGCGTCTTTCACTTCTCGCCCCGCTACACGGGCGAGGAAGAACTGCTCCGGCGGGAGGCGCTGGAGGCGTTTGTCGAAACGGGCACCGGGGAGGATTGAGACGTAGCGGCAGTGGGTCTGTATGGGTCCGTGGCCGCAATTCAGAGCGGTCGGGCAGGCCGGCCTCTCGCGTACGGCACGCTACCAGCTCTTGGAGGTCAGGATCTTTTTAATACGCTCCTCGTTGTGCTTTTCCACCAGGATCATCTTGCGGGCCTTGGCCTTCTTGATCTTTTCGGCCAGCAGCTTCAGGTCCGCGGGTTTTTCCATGAAATCCATGGCCCCCAGCTTCATGGCCTGGATGCCCTTCTCCACCGTTGCATACCCGGTCAGGAGAATGATCTGCAGGTCGGGGTTTTTTTCCTTGAGCCGTTTAAGCGCTTCGAGGCCATCCATTTCGGGCATCATCAGGTCCATGACGATGGCGTCGAACCCGCCCTTCTCGGCCAGCTTCAGCGCCTCGGTGGCCGAATCCGTCGTGGTCACTTCCAGGTCCCGCGCCCGCATGCGCTCGGCCATGAGCTCGAGAAAATCCTTTTCATCATCAACGAGCAATACCTTCTCAGCCATGATTGTCCTCCCCGGCATTGGGGAACACGGGTCACGCCGTGCCCCCCGGGTTTGCTTCGCTTAAAATAAGACGCAAACGGCCGCCTTCAACATCCAGTTCCGTGCGCGCGGCCAGCGCTTCGGCCAGCAGACGCTCCTCCTGCGAGGGAAAGGTGCGGGCCTCTGCATCGCCCAGTCCGCTAAACGTCACCCGCGCCCCGTCAACCGTCTTTTCCATGCCGATGGTCACCGTGCCGCCGCTGCCTGCCTGGTCCATGGCAAAATCCAGGCAGCACCACAGCAGGTTCTCCAGCAGAAACGGACGCGTGGTCACGGCCACCGGAGCGGAAGCGGGCAGCAGATTCAGGGTCACCCGCCGCATGTCGGCGAAACGCAGGGCCAGCCGGACCACCACGGAAAGCAGATCCTGCAGGTCGACGCTTTTTTCGAAGTCGTCCACACTGTGGGCGAACTTGTTCATGTTCTTGACGATCACGTCGGCGCGCTGCACCTGCTTCATGAGCCCGCGGGCGACCCTTTCGAGCCGCTCAGGGTCCAGCGGCACGCCCTTTCCGGCCATGAGTGCGAGATCCTCCAGCAGCCCCGCGTTCTCGTTGATAATGGCCAGCACGTTCTTGATTTCGTGGGAGATGGAGGCCGACATGCGGCCGAAGAACTGCACCCCCATCCAGCCCAGGGGACCGAGCTTGTCCGCCATGCTCAACCGTCCTTTATGCCCAGGGTTTCGTTCATCTTTGCGATCAGCACCTGCAGGCTGACCGGTTTTCCCAGGTAGTGGGCCGCGCCGGCGGCCCCCACCCTGTAGTCCTCGGCCGAACCGTGACCGGTGAGAAAAATGAACTTCATCCCGGGGTTGTCGCGGGCCAGCCACTCACGCAGTTCCAAGCCGCTGGTGCGCGGCAGTTTGACGTCCAGCACGGCCAGGTCGTAGTGCTTCGCGCGCGCCATGGCCAGCGCGTCCTCGGCGTTGGTGGCCCAGTCGGCGTCGATGCCCCGCATGTTGAGCCGTTCGGCGACCGTTACAACGAATTCCTCTTCATCATCGACCAGCAGAATGTGCATGTATCCTCTCCCGCCCTTCAGATGCTGCAGGTGGCGTCTTCCGCCTTCTTCTGCTGCTTCAGGGGCAGCGTGATGGTAAAGACGGTTCCCTCCCCGATGCGGCTCTCGACCTCGATGGCGCCTCCCAGCTCCTTGACCAGTCCGTAGGTGATGGAGAGCCCCAGGCCGGTGCCGCTGTCGTGCTGCTTGGTGGAAAAAAAGGGTTCGAACACCCGGTTGAGGTCGTTTTCGGGAATGCCGCAGCCGTTGTCGGCCACCTTCACCATGATGTGGTCGCGGTCCTTGCGGCGTGCCGTGATCTCCAGGCGGCCGCCGTCCTGCATGGCCGCGAAAGCGTTGTTGAACAGGTTGAGAAAGATCTGCTGCAGCTTGCCGCGGTCGCTCTCGAGCGGCGGGAGGTCGTCGTCCACGTCGACCTCCAGCTGGATGCAGCGGTACTCGGCCTCCTTTTCCAGGAATCCCAGTACTTCCTCAACGATCTCTTTGAGGTCGATGGCCTCCAGGCTGACGTCCATGTGGCGTGCGAAGCGCAGCAGGCGTCGCGTAATGGCACCGCAGCGGTTGACCGACGCTAAAATGGCCTCCACCTGGCGGCTGAGCTTGTTGGCGTCCACGTAACGGGTGCCAAAATTGGAAATGTCCTGGATCAGCCCGGCCTTCTCGTTGATGATGGCCAGCGGGTTGTTGATCTCGTGGGCCACGCCGGCGGCCAGGCGTCCCAGGGAGGCCATCTTGTTGGCGTATTCCACCTGGTGAAAGGCCTCCAGCCGTTTCTGATCCACCCGGTACATGTTGTTGACCAGGTAAGTGGCCACGCCGAAAATAACCACCAGGATAACGGTGACGCTGGCCACCAGGAAACCGATCAGTTCCATGCGCGTCTTGTGCCAGGGCGCCATGAGAAGCTTTTTCTGCTGTACGATCATCAGGATGAAAGGCGTGTCGCTGATATAGGCGTAGCCCACGAAAATGGGATCGCCGGAAGGCTCGACATCCTCGTAAACCTCGGTCTTCTCGGCCACCGGCGGCACGGGCAGGGCCAGGTGTTCCAGCACGTCGCCGTGGAATCGCGAGGGGGTCTGCAGCACCCCCTGGTGGTTGACGATGAAGGCGTCGCCGTTGCCGCACAGCTCCAGGCTCTGCAGCACCTGGTTGACGCGCTCGGTGTCCAGGGTGGCCCGCAGAACGAAAAAGCCTCCCCCGGGAAAGGCGGACTTGACGGCCACCACCATGTGGGGCGTGTTGCGGTATCCCAGGAACACGTTGCTGATGTAGATGCCCTTTTCCTGCACTTTGCCGAACCAGCGCTGGCGGCTGTAGTCCCTCCCCTGCAGGTCGTAGGGGCCGGCATAAGCCAGCTGCACACCGCGCCGGTCGATGACGCCCAGGTCCACGAACCCGCCAAAGCCCTTTTTGAGGTTCTCCAGGATGTCGGCCAGGCGTTCGGCGTCGACCAGGCTCTCGAAACGGTTGGTGTGGATGACGAAGTCCAGGGCCGCCTTGCGCTCGGTCAGGAAAAAGTAAAGCGTCTGCTTGATGTTGGACGTCACCCGCAGGCTGCGCAGCTGGATCTCGGACGCGATGGACTGCTGCGTCACCTGGTAGTCGATCACGGTGATG
>JAMOVG010000345.1 GCA_027061725.1 Desulfobacteraceae bacterium | reverse complement strand
ACGAACGAATTCGACTTGAGTGGCCCGAGGATACGTAAAGCAGGTTCGGCCGCGGGGATCTTTTTGTAAAACTATTATATATGAGGGCGGCGCCAAAGGTCAAACCCGGAAACACGCGCATCGGCACCGCCTGAAACCGTTCGGTTGACAGATCACGGCCCCGGGAGTAGGTCAAAGGCAGAAGAAAGGAGGGGGTGACATGAACAGCGCGAGCCGCATCATCGTACTGGGCACATTCGACACCAAGTGGGAAGAGCACTGTTTCCTGAGAGCGGCCGTCGAGCGATGCGGCCTGGAGGCCGTAACCATCAACGTGGGCACCGCCCAGCAGCCGCCCGGGACAGTCGACATCGACCTCTTCGCCGACCTGAAGCACTGCGGTGCGCTGCCGGCCGGCGACAGGGACCAGGCCATCGCCGCCATGGTTACCCGCGGCAGGGAGCAGGTAGCCGAACTGTACCGGCAGGGCCGTGTCGGCGGCGTCGTCTCGGCCGGCGGCGGTTCAGGAACCCACCTCTGCACGCGCATCATGCGCGTGCTTCCCCTGGCAGTCCCCAAGGTGATGGTGTCCACGGTGGCCTCGCGGGACATGTCGAACGTGGTGGGAACGCGCGACATCACCATGATGCACAGCGTGGTGGACCTGCTGGGCGTCAACAGCATCTCGGGGATCCTGCTGGACCAGGCCGCCGCCGCGGTGTGCGCCATGGCCCAAAGCCGCTGGCGGGCGCCCGGGAAAAAACGCCGCGTGGCGCTGTCCTTTTTCGGCTTCATAACGCCGGCCGCCGAGGCCATCCGGAAGGACCTGGAGTCCCGCGGCTACGAGGTGATCGCCTTTCACGCCAACGGCACCGGGGGCATGGCCCTGGAGGAGTTGGCCGCCGAGGGCCGCTTCGACGGGATCCTGGACCTGGCCACCCACGAGCTGGCCGACGACCTGGTGGGGGGCTACTGCGCGGGCATCGGCCCGCAACGTTTCGCACCCGTGCCCGGCAGGGGCGTCCCGCGCCTGGTGGTACCCGGCGGCATGGACTGCGCCGTACTGGAGTTCACGCGTGCCGACGTACCCGAGGCCTACCGTGACCGCCCGGTGTTCTTCTATGACTTCCGCTCCGCCGTGCGCCTCAGCGCCGACGAGTCCCGCCGCCTGGCGCAACAGCTGGCCGGCCGGCTCAACCGCGACCCGGAATGTGTCGAAGTGCTGGTGCCCCTGGGCGGCTGGTCCGTGGCCGATCGCCCCGACGGCCCCCTGCACGCGCCAGACATCAGCCGTGTCTTCCTGGAAAACTTCTACGAACGGTTAGATCCTGCCATCGCAGTGCACGAAGTACAAAACCACATCAACGACCCCCTTTTCGCCAATACCGCAGTAGCCATGATGCACCGCATGATCGGCGAAAGCGCCTGAAATATAAATTTTAAACTTATCCCAATAGGGGATCGGTAACGGTTGCCTCAGCGTTGCTCCCACGCGACCCGCTGGCCTGCATACCGGCTGACGGCCAATAAATGGCTTGTGCCGCGTTTTCGGCGCCCCGCCTGTCATTCTGGCTGTGACTATGTGCCGGCGTTTGCACTCGTTCTGGTAAACTTGTTCTTGAAGTAAATCATCTGCTATACCGAAGCCATTCGGAATGGATCTGGCAACACCATTTGCGAACAGATACGCAAGGAGAGGGTCCACATGAGCGAGAACAGCGTCCTCACCCGGTGATGTTTATCGAATATGGAAAAACCGGCAAGCCACCGAAAAAAATACCTTGGCCCCTGGATGCGGACGAGCGATTACGGTATCAAGGACGAAGACGGCTATTTTGGATTCACCGGCCGGCAGGATGATCTGATCGAAAGCGGGGGATTCCGCATCGGCCCCGGCGAAGTCGAGCACTGCCTGATGCAGCATTCATCCGTGGCGCTCGTCTGCGTGCCGGGGGGTCCCGATGAGGTCCGGGGCGAAATCGTCAAGGCCTATATTGTGCCCAAAGCCGGCCTATCGCCGGACAAGGCCCTGGAAAACCGTATTCGGGAACACGTGCGCAGCCGGCTGGAGGCCCAGGCCTACCCCCGGGAAATCGAATTTCTCGAAAAAATGCCCATGACCAAAACGGGAAAAATCCTCAAACAGGAGCTTCGCAAAAAGAAGAGGCCGTGCAGCAAATAGTAACGGAGAACAATTGATGGCAAACGAAACAGACGCATACCGGGAGAACCGCCGTTATTGGCTGAAGGAAGAGGAAAAACTCTACGCCCTTTGGGAAAAAGCCTGCAATCCAGGGGGAAGCAGGCAGGTTGAACGCCTGGCCCGGCAGGGCAAAAAGCCGGTCCGGGAACTGATCGCCCAGCTCATCGACAAGGACACCCCTTTTCGCGAGCTGAGCCGGGGCGCCGGCTTCGGGCTCGACTATGAACAGATGGCCGACGTGCCCTGCGCCGGGGTGGTCACCGGACTGGGCAAGGTGCACGGCAACTGGGTCATGGTCATCGCCAACGACAGCCGGGTCAAGGCCGGCGCCTACACGCCGATCAGCTGCAAGAAGCATCTGCGCGCCCAGGACATCGCCGACCAGTGCGGCATTGCCTGTGTGTATATCGCCGATTCCGCCGGCGGATTCCTGCCCATGCAGGATCGCGTATTTCCGGGTCGCGACCAGTTCGGAAGGTTTTTCTACAACATGAGCCGCATGTCGGCCAAAGGCCTGAAGCAGTACACCCTGAGCACGGGGGGCAACACGGCCGGCGGCGCCTACATCGTATACCTGGCATGCGAGTCGATCATGATCGACAGGTTGTCCTATTCGTTCCTGGGCGGTCCGCCCATGGTCAAGTCCGCCATTGGAGAAGAGGTCACCATGGAAGCGCTGGGCGGCGCCAGGGTGCATACCGGTATTTCCGGCGGCGCCGATTACCTGGTGGACTCGCAGCAGGAGGGCATCGCCAAGCTGCGCGAGTTGCTGTCCTACGATCCTGCGCAGCAGCTTTCCATCCAGCGCCGCCCGGCCATTAAACCGCGGGTGCCGCCCGAGCATCTTTACGACGTGCTGCCCAGGGACCCGTATCGCGGACTGGATGTCCGCAAAGTGATCGCCTGCATCGCCGATGACAGCCGCTTCAGCGAGTACAAGAAAAAATACGCACCGGGCCGGGGGGACACCATCGTCTGCGGGAAAATTCACCTGAAGGGTATCCCGGTGGGGGTCGTGGCCGCGAATCAAATGGGGGTTATTTTCGTCGAATCGGCCCGCAAGGCCATCGAATGGGTGCTGCGCTGCAGCACCCAGAAGATCCCCATTCTCTATATACAGAATTCCCCCGGTTACATGGTGGGCACCGAAGAAGAGTACGCGGGTATCGGCAAGTACGGCTCCGGCATGGTGCGGGCGGCGGCCTGCTCCGAAGTACCGAAAATCCAGTGGGTGATCGGACCCGATCACGGGGCCGCCAACTACGGCATGTGCGGCAGATCCTACGACCCGCATTTCATTTTTTCGACCATGCGTGCCCGAACGTCGGTCATGTCCGGGCGCACGGCCGGAAAAATCCTGACCGCCCTGGAAAGAAACAATGCCCGCAAGAGGGGGCGGGAAATGGACGAACAAAGCGCCCGGCGGTTCGAACAGATGATGATCGAAAAATATGCCGCCGAAGCCCACCCCTTTTACCTGGAGGCCCGTCTGTACCACGACGGGACCATTGCGTTAAAGGACGCGCGCGACATTCTGGCAGACGCCTTCGAAGTCTCGCTGCTGCAGCCGATTCCCGAGTCGCGCTTTGGGAATTTTAAGTTCTAGCAGGGCCGCTGCGCGCCCCTTCGCCGATGGCAAAAATTCACCATCAAACAGGAAAAGGCAGGATGCGGTACGAAATCGGAAAAACCTATGAGCAGTTGCGCGTCGGGGAAAAGGCCTCTTTCAGCAAGACCATCAGCCAGGCGGATATTTCCCTTTTTGCCGGCATCTGCGGTGATTTTAACCCCGTCCATGTTAACCAAAACTATGCGGCCCAGACCCGCTTTAAAAGGTGCATCGCCCACGGCCCGCTGACCCAAAGCCTGATGGCTCCTGTACTGGGAACCAGGCTTCCCGGCCTGGGAAGCATCGCGCTGGAATTTTTCTGCCGATATACGGCCCCCGTGTACCCCGGCGACACCATCACGGCCACGGCCGAGGTGGCGGAAAAACTGCCGCCCAAGAAACGGGTGCGGATGACGCTCACGTGGGAAAACCAGCATGGTGAACGGGTTGCCGAAGGCTATTGCCTGATGATGCCGCCCCGCGACGGCGGCGCATGACCCTGCGACGGATTCCTGAAATGCCGTCCCGGCGGCGCAAACGGCGCGGATAAACAGCGGCGGCCGGGGATAAAGCGGTCAGGCAGCAGGATGCCGAAAATCCACCGCCACCGGCGACCCGTCCAGGTCCAGCTGCGCCACCGAAGACGGCGTGTGGCTGATGACGCGGCCGCGGCGGATGACATACAGCCGCACGGGCTTGAGGCGCAGGGCCTCTTGCACGTCGCCGGCCTGCAGGATCACCAGGTCGGCATGGCATCCCGGCGCGAGGCCGTAATTTTCCAGCCCGAGGGTGCACGCCCCGTTGGTGGTCACGGCCGCGAACATCCGGCGCATCTCTTCCACACCGGTCATCTGGGCCACGTGCAGGCCCATGTGGGCCACCTCCAGCATGTCGTGGGAACCGAAACTGTACCAGGGATCCATGACGCAGTCGTGGCCGAAGGAGACGTTGATGCCGGCGTCCAGCAGTTCCTTGACGCGCGTCATGCCGCGGCGTTTGGGGTAGGTGTCGTGGCGGCCCTGGAGGGTGATGTTGATCAGCGGGTTGGCCACGGCGTGCATGCCGGCCTCTTTCATCAGCGGCAGCAGCTTGCTGACGTAGTAGTTGTCCATGGAGTGCATGGAAGTCAGGTGCGAACCGGTGACGCGGCCCCCAAGCGCCAGGCGGCGGGTGTGAAAGGCCAGCGTCTCCACGTGGCGCGAGAGCGGGTCGTCGCTCTCGTCGCAGTGCATGTCCACCGGCAGACCGCGTTCGGCCGCCAGTTCGCACAGGGCCTTGATTGACGCGGCCCCCTCTTCCATGGTGCGCTCGAAGTGCGGAATGCCGCCCACCACGTCGACGCCCATGTCCAGGGCGCGCGCCAGGTTCTCCGCGCAGCCCGCACTGCGCAGGTAGCCGTCCTGGGGAAAGGCCACCAGCTGCAGGTCCAGATAGGGCCGGAACTCTTCGCGGATCTCCAGCAGGGCCTGCACGGCCAGCAGGCGGGGATCGCTTACGTCCACGTGGCTGCGGATGGCCAGCGTGCCGCGGGCGATGGACCAGTGGCACAGCCGCCGGGCGCGCTCCTGGATGGCTTCCACCGTGAGGTGGGGCTTCAGCTCACCCCACAGGGCGATGCCCTCGAGCAGGGTGCCGGAGCGGTTGACACGCGGATGGCCATAGGTCAGGGCGGCGTCCAGGTGAAAGTGGCTGTCCACGAAGGGCGGGGTCACCAGGCAGCCATCGGCCGCGATTTCCCGGGCGGCTTCGGCCGTGATGCCCGCCGCCGTCTCGACGATGCGGCCGTCCTGAACGGCGATGTCCACGCCGCGGCGGCCGTCGGGCAGGCTGGCGCCGCGGATGACGAGATCCAACATCAGCGCTCCTCCTTGCGGAAGGGTTTGAGCAGGGCGTCCGGTGCGCGGGCGTTGCGCGAGACCAGCGCCATGCCGACGATGGTGAACACGAAGGGCATCATCAGGAAAACCTCGTAGGGCACGTTGATGATGCTGCTGGCCTGCAGGCGCAGCTGCAGGGCGTCGATGAAGGCGAACAGCAGGGCCCCGGCGGCGCTCTTCCAGGGGCTCCACTGGCCGAAAACGATCAGGGCGATGCACACCCAGCCGCGGCCCGAAATGACGCCAAAGGTGTAGGCGTTGAACTGTGCCATGGACAGGAAGGCGCCGGCCAGGCCCATGAGCGCACCGGCGATCATCAGCGCCTGGTAGCGCATGGCCGTAACGCTCACGCCGGCGCTGTAGGCGGCGTCGGGGTTTTCGCCCACGGTGCGCAAGTTCAGGCCCCAGGGGGTGCGGTAGAGCACCCAGGCCGACAGCGGTACGATGGCCATGGCCAGGTAGACCAGGGCGAACTGGTCGAAGAGGATCGGGCCGATGACCGGTATGGCGGAAAGCCCGGGGATGGGCACCACGTCAAAGGGCTTGATGTTGGGGATCGACGAGGGCTGGCCGAAGATGAGGCGGTAGAAGAAAAAGGACAGACCCGAGCACAGCAGGGTGGTGCCGATGCCCGAGACATGCTGGCTGAGGCCCAGGCTGACGGTCAGCAGGGCCATCAGCAGGCCGGCCAGGATGCCGGTGGCCATGGCCGCCAGGATCCCCAGCCACAGGCTGCCGGTGAAATAGGCCGTCGAAAAGCCGGTCATGGCCGAGAGCATCATGGTGCCCTCGATGCCCAGGTTGAGCACCCCCGAGCGTTCGGCGAACAGCTCCCCGATGGTGCCGAAGACCAGCGGCGTGGCGATGCGGATCAGGGCCGCGAAGAAGCCCACTTGAAAAACCTGGGCGAGAATCTCATTCATGGGACACCCTCCGCAGCCGCACACGGTACTGGTTGAAGAGCAGGGCGATCAGCATGGTCACCAGGGCCGTGCCCTGGATGACGTCGGCCAGGAACACCGGCACGCCCGTGGCCCGGCTCATGGCCTCGGCGCCGGTGATGATGACGGCGAAGAAAAAGGCCGCCGGGATGACCCCCAGGGGATTGAGGCGCGCCAGCATGGCGATGACGATGCCGGTGTAGCCGTAGCCCGGCGAGATGCCGGCCATCACCTGGAAGTGCAGCCCGCCCACCTCGCTGGCGCCGGCCAGCCCGGCCAGGGCGCCGGAGATCAGTGCCGACAGCAGGATCACGCCCGAGATGCTCATGCCCGCATAGCTGGCCGCCCGGGGATTTTCGCCCACGGCGGTGATGGAAAAGCCCAGGGTGGTCTTGGACATCAGCAGCCACACCAGGGGCGTGCACAGCGCGGCGATGAGCACCCCCAGGTGCAGGCGCGTGGCCTTTAAAAGGATGGGGAATTCGGCCGCCATGCGGATGTCGGGCGAGTCCGGGTAACCGCTCAGGGGGTCCTTCCAGGGGCCGTCCAGCAGGGCCATCATGCCGTAGAAGATGACGAAGTTGAGCAGCAGCGTGGTGACCACGTCGTCCACCTTGTAGCGCGTCTTGAGCGCCGCCGGGACAACGGCCCACAGGGCGCCGGCGGCCGCGCCGCCGGCGATCATGGCCGGCACCAGGCTCCAGGCCGGCAGGCCCTGGCGGGCGCCGATGAAGGCCGCCGCCATGGCGCCGGCCAGCAGCTGCCCCTCGGCCCCGATGTTCCAGAACTTGGCCCGGAAGGCCACGGTCACGGCCAGGCCGGTAAACACCAGGGGCGTGGCCTTGACGGCCGTCTCCACCAGGTTGAAGCGTGTGCTCAGGGCGCTCAGGAAGAGCTTGGCGTAGGCCGCCATCACCGAGGCGCCGGCCAGCTTGATCAGACCGCTGCAGATCACCAGGGTGGCCAGCACGGCCAGCAGCGGCAGCAGCATGTTGAGCCACACCGGGGTGTGCTCGCGGGGTTCCAGGCGCAACGCAATCATGCGGCCTCCTTTACACCGGCCATGAGCATGCCGATCTTCTGGACTGTGGCCTCTTCGATAGGCACCACACCGTTGATGCACCCCTCGAACATGACCGCGATGCGGTCGGACAGGGCGAAGAGTTCTTCCAGGTCCTCGCTGATGACGATGATGGCGCGGCCGCGCCGGCGCAGTTCCAGGAACTGCTCGTGTACGAAACGGGCGGCGGCCACGTCCAGCCCGCGGGTGGGCTGGGCGGCCAGCAGCACCAGGGGATCCCAAGCCAGTTCGCGGGCCAGCAGGGCCTTCTGCAGGTTGCCGCCGGACAATGTGCCGGTGCGCACCTCGGGGCCGGGAGCGCGGATGTCGAAGCGCTGCATCTGTTCTTTCACAAAGTCTCGGATGGCGCCCTGGCGCAGGAAGCCGCCGCGGCTGAAACGCTTCTCGTGGATGCGCGGCAGCACCATGCTGCTGGCCAGCGGCAGGGTGGTGATCAGGCCAGTGCCCATGCGGTCTTCGGGGATGCGCCCCACCCCGAGCTGCTGCACCCGCCGCGGCGACGGCCGCGTCACCTCGCGGCCGCTGACCCGGAAGACGCCGGTTGTGGGTGCCAGCATACCCGAGATGACCTCGGCCAGTTCCAGCTGGCCGTTTCCGGACACGCCGGCGATGCCCAGGATCTCGCCGGCGTGGGCCTGCAGCGAGACGCCCTTCAGCCGGCCGCGGGAGGTGCCGCCGGTGTGGATGTCGCGCATCTCCAGCAGGACCTCGCCGCGGGTGGCGGGCGGCTTGGCCGGCGGGGTGATCTCGCGGCCGCACATCAGTTCGGCCAGCCGCCGCCGGCTGATGCTCTGGTCATTGTCCAGGGTGGCCGAGACCTTTCCGCGCCGCAGGATCATGAGCTTGTTGGTAATGGCGCGCACTTCGTTTAGCTTGTGGGAAATGAAGATGACGCCCATGTGCGCGGCCGCCATGGAGCGCAGGGCGGAAAAGAGCCCCTCGGTCTCCTGGGGGGTGAGGGTCGAGGTGGGTTCGTCCAGGATTAGCACCCGTGCGCCGCGCACCAGGGCCTTGATGATCTCCAGGCGCTGCTGCTCGCCGATGGTCAGCTCGCTCACCAGGGCGTCGGGCGCCAGGGCCAGGCCGAAGCGGCGCTCCACTTCGGCCATGCCGTCCAGGGTGCCGCGCCGGTCGAGGCGCCCGCTACGGCCGGGACGGCCCACCATGAGGTTTTCGATCACCGTGTGGCAGGGCACCAGGTGAAAGTGCTGGTGCACCATGCCCACGCCGTGACGCAGGGCGTCGGCGGAACTGCGGATGCGCACCGGGCGCCCCTCAATAAGGATGCGGCCGCCGTCGGGGCTGTATACCCCGAAAAGCACGTTCATGAGGGTCGTCTTGCCGGCGCCGTTCTCGCCCAGCAGGCCCAGGATGTCGCCCGGAAAAAGCGTCAGATCGACGTTCTCATTGGCCTTGACGGACCCGAAATATTTACAGATGCCGCGCATCTCCAGCAGTGGGACGGGTGGCTGCATACGATACCCCTGCTTGCTTAGGGAAAAATCCGATGAGGTCGAGTAGAAAAGGACACAAAGGGGCGCGGCAGGCCTGGCTGCCGCGCCCCTGGAGTGAAGCCCGCTACTCCGACTTGGGAATGGACTCGTCGATCTCGACGCGGAAGGTCCCGTCCAGAATCTCTTTTTTACGCTTCTCCACCATCTGCTTGACGTCGGCCGGAAGCTTCTGTTCCCACTTGTGATAGGGTGCCAGGTAGGACCCGCCCTTGGACATGTAGGAAAACCCGCCGAAATCCTGGGCCGTGAAAACGCCGGCCCTGACCAGCCCCACCACGTACTTGACCGTGGGGAACATGTCCCACACCGGGCCGGTGATGACAGTGTCCGGCGCCAGCGCCGACTGGTCGGACATGTTGGAGATGGCCAGGATACCCTTCTCGGCGGCCGCCTCGATGACCCCGAAACGCTCGGCGTAGATCACGTCCACGCCGGCCTCGATCTGGGCCAGGGCCGCCTCCTTGGCCTTGGGCGGATCAAAAAAAGAGCCGATGAAGGAGAACTTGCACTTGACCTGCTTGTTGACCTCCTTGGCGCCGCTGCAGAAGGCGTTGGAAAGCCGGTTGACCTCGGGGATAGGCATGGCGGCCACCACGCCCACGATATTGCTCTTGGTCATCTTGCCGGCGATCATGCCCGAAAGGTAGGCCGGCTCGTGGATCCAGTTGTCAAAGACGCCGAAATTAGGTTCGGCCGGGCCGATGCCCGATCCGAAGACGAAGGCCACCTTGGGATAGTCCCGGGCCACCCGGCGCGCGATGCGCTCGGCCCCAAAGGCGTCGCCCATGATCAACTGGTAGCCCTTTTCGGCGTATTCGCGCATGACGCGGGCAAAATCGGCGGATTTGACACTTTCCGACCAGGTGTATTCGATGCCCAACTCTTTCTGGGCCTTGACCAGGGCCACGTGGATCTGGTTTACCCAAGGCTCCTCGATGGGGGTCTCGAAAACGGCCGCCACCTTGATTTTCTCGGCGCACAGCACCGGCTGCACGACGATGCCCAGTAGAAACACCACCGCCGCCGCAAAGAGCAACCCTGCCTGCAATCTGCCTTTCATTCTCATCACCGCTCCTCCTTTTCTGATTTCTATTGGGAAAAGAAACGTCATCTTGTCATCCGATTCGATCTATGTGGGCTGCCGCGAGGGCATCACCAGCATCCTGGGGATAGCCACATCCTCGGGCTGCTCCAGCACGAAGCGCACCGCATTGGCGATCGCCTCCGGGTCCAGCATACCGTCGGCCGGATCGAACCTCTGGTCCTCGGGCCAGTGGTCGAACAGGTGGGTGCGGGTGCGGCCCGGTGCCACGGCCGCCACGCGCACACCAGTACCGGCCAGTTCCATGCGCAGGCTGTCGGTGAGCGCCTCCACGGCGAACTTGGTGCCGTTGTAAACGCCGAAACGCGGAAAGGTCTTCAGGCCGGCCAGGCTGGAGGTGTTGATCAGGAAGCCGCGCCCCTGCTTCCTGAAAAAGCGCAGCGCGTGGTAGCTCATACGCACCAGGGCCTCGTAGTTGACGCGGATCATGTGACACAGGGCCTCGATGTCGGCCTCTTCCACCGACCCGATGTTCATGATACCGGCATTGTTGAACAGGGCGTCCAGGCGCCCGAAACGCTCCTGCGCCGTGGCAATCAGCCGTTCGGGCAGCTGCGGGTCGGTGATGTCGCCGGCACAGACCGCGGCCTCGCCCAGAGTGGCGGCCAGGGACTCAAGCTTTTCCACCGAGCGGCCTGTCAGTAGGCACTTCATACCGGTCCTGGAAAGCACACCGGCGGTGGCCTTGCCGATGCCGCTGCTGGCACCGGTGATAATGATGACCTGTCCCTCCAGACTCATGGCAGTCTCCTCCGGGTGAAAAATGGTGGTGACGGTTATCCGGCGGTGAAGCAATCCGGAAACAAACGGGCAACGGGTACTGCGGAATGATCTCGATTCCTACCAGATGCGGTGTCCAAATGCAAGTTGCGGACAGGGAGTTTCAGGTCAACCGCAAGTAACCTTGGCATGGTTGATGCCTTGGCTCATATTGGGGGCTGCACGCCCCTGTGTTCGATGGGTGGGCAGGTTTCGGCTGCGTGTAGTTCGGGAACCGGCGGGAAAAAGATGCGCAGGCCGGCGGCGCGTCAGGAAAGGCGAGCTGTCTGAGCGCGAGCGCGTTCCTCGCCTTTCAGCGCCGGCGGCCGGAGCATCCCCGCCGGGGCTCACGGAGCGCAGACGAACCCTGCCTGCTCCGGAGAATCCGGATACCATGTTGCCATGAGGGTCCATCCGTGCATGAAGGGGGGCCGGTTTCGGTGGAGAAACGACCATGTTTGTGCTTTGGAAAGAATATTGGTAGAAAACAGGCGTACGCCGGCCGGGCTGGCGGAACACACATTTTCGATCCACACAGGAGGCGATGATGAAAATACTGGTGCTCAATTCCGGCAGTTCTTCCATCAAGTTCCAGCTTTTCGACATGCGAGGCCTCGAGGTACTGGCCTCCGGTCTGATCGAGCAGATCGGCGAGAAGGAGGGACACGCCCGCCTGAAACGGCTCCCCGGAAGCGCCGGTGAACAGGTTCTTGAAGAAAAGCGGGTCATCGGAAACCACCGTGACGGTCTCCAGGTGATGGGAAGGCTGCTGCGCCAGAGCGGCGCCCTGGCGGACATCGCCACACTGGACGGCATCGGCCACCGGGTGGTGCACGGCGGTGAGCATTTCAGCGCGCCGGTGCGCATTGACCATCGCGTGGTGGCCGCCATCGAATCCCTGATCC
Organism: Desulfobacteraceae bacterium; assembly: GCA_027061725.1. GTDB lineage: Bacteria > Desulfobacterota > Desulfobacteria > Desulfobacterales > JALSRD01 > JALSRD01. The sequence goes on along the minus strand of JAMOVG010000345.1, from coordinate 14,507 downwards.
CCCTGGCGCCGCTGCACAACCCGGCCAACCTGGTCGGCATCCGCGAGGCCATGGCGCACGCCCCCGGTGTTCCCCAGGTGGCCGTCTTCGACACCGCCTTTCATCAGCGCATGGCCCCGCGGGCCTACCTCTACGCGCTGCCTTACGACCTTTACGAAAAGCACCACGTGCGGCGCTACGGTTTCCACGGCACCTCGCACCAGTACGTGGCGCGCGCCGCCGCCAGATACCTCAACCGGCCCCTGGACGAACTGAACATGATCACCCTGCACCTGGGCAACGGCGCCAGCGCCACCGCCATCCGCAGGGGGATCGGCATTGACACTTCCATGGGCCTGACCCCGCTGGAGGGACTCGTCATGGGCACCCGCTGCGGCGACATCGACCCGGCCATTCTCTTTTACCTGGCCCGCGAAACGGGCATGGGCATCGATGAACTTGATGCCCTGCTGAACCGGCGTAGCGGGCTGCGCGGCATCTGCGGCGACAACGACATGCGCACTATCATCGGGCGGGCCGAGAAGGGGGACGAGCGCGCGCGCCTGGCCCTGGAGATGTTCTGCCGCCGCCTGAAAAAATACATCGGCGCCTACCTGGCGCTGCTGGGCGGAGCGGACTGCATCGTGTTCACCGGCGGCATCGGCGAACACGCGCCGCTGGTACGGGAGCTGGCATGCGAAGGCCTCGGGGGACTGGGGATTGTGCTGGACGCCGAAAAGAACCGGAAGGGGGGTGAGGGGATTTTTTCTATCGGCCGCTCCGACGGTCGTACCCGCCTGCTGGTGGTGCCCACCGACGAGGAACGGGAAATCGCCCGGCAGACGCGCAAGATCATCGAAGCCGGGATGTGAGAAACCCGGCAGTGGCGCTGACGTGCTCCGCCGCCCTCAGTCCCGCTGCCTGCGCATCTCCTGCCAGACGTGGTCGATGAGCGCCCGCGTGGCCGTATAGGCCTCCCGGGGCTTGCGGTCCATGATGGCGTCCAGGATGGCCCGGTGCGCGGGCAGGGCCTCCCCGTAGGCTTCGAAATCATGGCGGTCGTTCTGCCGGGCCGTCAGCAGGCAGTGCCGCATGGTATGCCCGATCTGGGCAACCAGTTCGTTGCCGCAGGACTCCAGGATGGCCATGTGAAATTTCATGTCCAGCAGCACGCAGTCTTCCCACAGCGCTTCGTCCCGGGACATGATCATGGCCTCCATCTTCTCGTAGAGGTTCCGGATCCGGTTGGCTTCCCGTTCGCCGGCGCGGGAGGCGGCCAGCATGGCGGCTTCGGCTTCGATGATGCGGCGCATCTCCATGATGTTGTCGATAAAGGCCTCTTTTTCACCGGAGCGGTATTTCCACAGGAGCACGTCGGGGTCGAACAGGTTCCACTCCCGGCGCGGCCGCACCCGCGTACCGGTGCGCGGCCGCAGCACCACCAGGCCTTTCTGCACCAGGACCTTCATGGCCTCGCGCACCACCCCGCGGCTGACGTCGAATTGACGACAGAGCGTGTCCTCATTGGGCAGGGTGTCTCCGGGGCAATACCGGCCGTTGACGATCTTCAGACCGATCTCGTCCACCACGTACTCGTAGAGCTTGCGTCGTATATTGGATTCCACCATCATTTTTGCTTCGTTTGAAGCCCCCGCGTCGGCGTGATTCCGAAAAAGCCGGCTCCGTTTCGTTTTCCGGGCCCTATTCGGTGGCAACACGAGGGCGGCCTGTACATTTTCTGAACGGTTAACAAGGGCACCTGCAAGGCCATCGCAAGCCGCCTGCCTACCCCTCGAACCCGAGTGCACGCAACCCGTGAAAGGCCTCGGCATCAACATTCGATTTTCCGCTTGACTTTCCATACTATATGCCGCATTAAATGTAAAATCATTTAATCATATAATGATTAAACAAACCATCCACAGGAGGCGCGTGATGGAGCAGAAGGCGTATATTCAATTGGAGGACACCTACGGTGCACACAACTACAAGCCGTTGGACGTGGTGCTGTCCCGCGGCAAGGGGGTTTGGGTGTGGGACGTGGAGGGCAAGCGCTACCTGGACTGCCTGTCGGCCTACTCGGCCGTCAACCAGGGCCACTGCCACCCGCGCATCGCCGCGGCCATGGCCGAGCAGCTCGAAAAGCTGACCCTGACGTCCAGGGCTTTCCGCAACGACCAGTTGGGCCCCTTCTACCGGGAACTGTGTGAGCTGACCCGTTCCCACAAGGTGCTGCCCATGAACAGCGGCGCCGAAGCGGTGGAAACGGCCATCAAGACCGTGCGCAAATGGGGCTACAAGGTAAAAGGGGTGCCTCAGGACCAGGCCGAGATCATCGTGTGCGCCAACAACTTCCACGGCCGCACCATCACCATCGTGGGGTTCAGCACCGACCCCAACTCCCGGGAGGGGTTCGGCCCCTTTACGCCCGGCTTTAAAATCGTGCCCTTCGGGGACGCCGCCGCCTTCGAGGCCGCCATCACGCCCAACACGGTCGGTTTCCTGGTGGAGCCCATCCAGGGCGAAGCCGGCGTGATCATTCCGCCGGACAACTTCCTGCCGGACGTCAAGGCCATCTGCAAAAAGAACAACGTGGTGCTGATCCTGGACGAGATCCAGACCGGCCTGGGCCGCACCGGCAAACTGCTGGCTGAAGAGCACTACGGCATAGAAGCCGACCTGACGCTCATCGGCAAGGCATTGTCCGGCGGCTACTACCCGGTCTCGGCGGTGCTGTCCAACACCGAGGTCATGGGCGTACTGCAGCCCGGTGAGCACGGCAGCACTTTCGGCGGAAACCCCCTGGCCTGCGCCGTGGCGCGTGCCGCCCTGAAAGTACTGACCGAAGAGGGGCTCACCGAAAACGCCGACCGCATGGGCGCCTACTTCCTGTCCGGCCTGAAGCAGATCCGGAACCCGCTCATCAGGGAGGTGCGCGGCAAGGGCCTGCTCATCGCGGTGGAGTTTCTCCCCGAGGCCGGCGGCGCCCGCCAGTACTGCGAGGCGCTGCAGGAAAGGGGGGTGCTGTGCAAGGAGACCCATGACCACATCATCCGCTTCGCCCCGCCCCTGGTGATCACCAGCGACGTCATCGACTGGGCCCTGGAGCAGATCGAGGCAGTCATAGGACAGAAGCAAACATATGCGGGCATCCAGTGACAGCTGCCGCAACCGCCGCTACCGATACCTTACAGCTGATACCGGATACCTAAAAACACAAGGAGCTTCGAAATGGTCGAAAAAGTCATCATCATGGGCGCCGCCGGACGCGACTTTCACAACTTCAACGTCTACTTCCGCGACAACGAACGCTATCGGGTGGTTTGCTTCACGGCCACACAGATCCCCGACATCGACGGCCGCCAGTATCCGGCCGAACTGGCCGGAAAACTGTACCCCGACGGCATCCCCATCGTTTCGGACAAGAACCTGCGGGAGCTGATCCTGGAAAACCAGGTGGACCTGGTGGCTTTCTCCTACAGCGACGTCCCCCATCTGGAGGTCATGCACAAGGCCTCCATCGCCACCGCCGCAGGCGCCGACTTCGTCATCATCGGGGCCAGCTACACCATGCTGGAATCTTCCCGCAAGGTGGTCTCGGTGTGCGCCGTGCGCACCGGCTGCGGCAAATCCCAGACCAGCCGCGAGGTGGTGCGCATCCTGCAGAAGATGGGCAAGAAGGTCGTCTCCGTGCGACACCCCATGCCCTACGGCGACCTCACCAAGCAGGTGGTGCAGCGCTTCGCCACCTACGAAGACATGGACAAGTACGACTGCACCATCGAGGAGCGCGAGGAGTACGAGCCTTACGTGCGCATGGGTGCGGTCATCTACGCCGGCATCGACTACGAGAAGATCCTGCGCGCCGCCGAGAAGGAAGCCGACGTGATCGTCTGGGACGGGGGCAACAACGACACCCCCTTTTTCAAGCCCGATGTCAACATCGTGGTCTTCGACCCCCACCGCGCGGGACACGAAACCACCTATCACCCGGGTGAGACCAACATGCTGCTGGCCGACATCGCCATCATCAACAAGGTCGACAGCGCACCGGTGGAAAACGTGGAAAAGGTGCGCCGCACCATCGAGGCCCACAACCCGGATGCCACCATCGTGCTGGCCGTCTCCGAGTTGCTGACCGAAGACCCGGACCGCATCAGGGGCAAGCGTGTGCTGGTGGTCGAGGACGGCCCCACCCTGACCCACGGCGAGATGGAATACGGCGCCGGCGTGATCGCTGCCCGGCGTTTCGGTGCGGCCAGCCTGGCGGACCCGCGCCCATACCTGGCCGGTACGCTAAAAGAGACGTTCGAAAAGTATCCCAACATCGGTACCCTGCTGCCGGCCATGGGCTACAGCCCGCAACAGATCAAGGACCTGGAGAAGACCATCAACGACTGTCCCTGCGACCTGGTGGTGCTGGCCACACCGGTGGATCTGCTGCACCTGCTTACCATCAACAAACCCACCGTGCGCATCCGCTACGAGTACAAGGACAACAGCCGACCAACGTTGGAGGAATTGCTGGTAAAGCGGCTGGGGCCGCAAGAGGGTTGAAGCGATGAACACGCCCAAGGGCGATAAGAAGACCCTGCTGGTCGCGCTGGGCGGCAACGCCCTCATCCGCAAAGGGCAGCAGGGCACCATCGAGCAGCAGTTCGACAACCTGCGGGTGCCGGTGCGCCAGATCGCCCGGCTCTCGCAGGACTACCGGGTCATCGTGACCCACGGCAACGGTCCCCAGGTCGGCAACCTGCTGCTCATGCAGGAGGCCTGCCGGGACCTGCCGCGCCTGCCGCTGGAGATCCTGGTGGCACAGACCGAGGGCCAGATCGGATACATGATCGAGTCCACCCTGGACGAGGAACTCATGGCCCTGGGGGTGGAATTCCAACCCCTGGTCAGCCTGATTACTTATGTGGTGGTCGACCAGCACGACCCGGCCTTTGACAACCCCACCAAGCCCATCGGGCCGGGGTACAGCGAGGAGCAGGCCCGCCGGCTGCCTTACCCGACGGTGAAAACCGCCAAGGGCTACCGCCGCGTGGTGGCCTCCCCCGAGCCTGTGACGGTGGTGGAAAAGCGCGAGATCAAGAAGCTTATCGACATGGACTTCATCGTCATTTGCTGCGGCGGCGGAGGGATCCCGGTGATCCGTCGCGGACGGGCCTTCAACGGGGTCGACGCGGTCATCGACAAGGACCTGGCCAGTGTACGCCTGGCCGGGGAGGTAGGGGTTGACATCTTCCTGATCGCCACCGACGTGCCGGGGGTCATGCTGGATTTTGGCACCCCCCGGCAGCGGCTGGTCCCGCGCATGAGCGTCTCCGAATCGCGCAGATACGAAAAGCAGGGCCACTTTCCGCCCGGGTCCATGCTGCCCAAGATCGAAGCGGCGCGCCGTTTCGTGCGCACCGCCGGCCGGCGGGCGCTGATCACCTCGGTGGACGCCATCACAGACGCCATCGCGGGAAAAGCCGGAACCGAGTTTACCGCGGATTAAAACTCCCGCAGGGACTCCTGGATGCCCTTGTGTATTTCGTACCAGTAGCTCAGGGCGGCCTCTTCCCGATCGCCGGCAAAACGGTCAATCCACTTCAGCAGTTCGGGGTCGCTGTTTCCCTCCACATCGCGCTGCCGTTTGAGGAAGGTCTCGATGTAGTCGATATTGCGCCCCGACTCCCAATAGATGGAGGCGTTGCGGCTGCTGATACGGCTGGCCGTGATGTGGTTGTTTTGCAGATATTCGTCCCTGAGGTCAAAAAGCGACCCCATAATGTCCGGCAGCATTTCCTCGGCCCACCCACGGTGAAAGCGGCAACAGCCGAGATTGTCCATGATCAGCTCACCCCGCAGCCGTTTTGCGTCGAATCGGCCCAGCTCCCTGGGAGGAAGGAAATCTTTTCCGTAGTGCATGTAGTACTTTCCCATAATGCTCATGGGGGAAAGCACGCCCGGGGTCCAATACTGATTGGGCACCATCCATCCCTTGCGGGCATAGGCCGTGTAGACAAAACCGTCTCTCATCTGAGTGCCCCTGGTCCTGCACAGGTGCCGGGCGAACTTGCGGGCTCCCTGCGAGAGGTCCAGTAGCCCGCGCTTTTCGATGATGGCGTCCAGAAGCTGAATGCCGATATCGGCATTGTGCATGGAGGTCGCCTCCACGTCGAACGCCTCCAAGTCAAAGACCGGCGTCCCCTTGACCCCCAGTTCGTCCGGCGAGAGGTGCTCCTCGGCCAGGCACTCCATCAGCCAGGCCACCACTCCCCCGACCGAAATGGCGTCGAAGCCGTATATGTCCGAGTGGTGGTTCAATTTCTCGGCGGCGCGCTGGTCGAAGACGCCCGACAGCGGCCCCAGCGCCTGGTAGGGCTCATAGTCCTTCTTGAAATCACCGCGCATTTTCTTGCACACCGCGGCACATGGTTCGCCGCAGTGCTTTTGGTTTTTGGGCTCGATGGTCTCTTCGTTGAACTGCCGCAGATAGTGGTCGAGGATGAACTTGCGGTGCACGTCCAACCGTTCCTGCTCCTGCAGGTAAATGCTGCGGTAGTTGAAAAACAGGATGCGCCCCGCGAGGGTCGAGTAGTTGACACCGAACGTTCCGCCGGTTTTCAGCTTGGGGTCGAAACGGTACTTGGTGGTCGACTCAATGTCCTTGGCAGCCATCTTCTTTTGATACTTGTCGACAAACCAGGCATCGGCCACCTTGCGGTCCCGGAAGTCCTCGTCGATGAAGGAGCCGCCATAGATGACGGCGGCGATGCCGTGCTGCTGCAACAGTTTGGACCCGAACCCGCCGCGGCCGGCCCAGGTGTCTACGCGGCTCAGGCGGCCCCTTTGGATGGGCACCGAGGCAATGGCGCCAATGTCCGTTTCGCGCGCGGCAGGGCCCACAGCCAGGATGCGGGGATCGGTGGTGTAGCGCTCGCCGAAAAGCGTGAAGGCGTGGTCCATCATCGCGTACAGCCCGCGGCGCCCCTCCTGCCAGACGCGGTTCAGCTCCACCGGCACGATCTCCACGTCGATCTCCTCGGCATGGTCGCGGTTGAGATAGAGAATGGAGGGTACCGGGGCCTTGCCGACGATGGACAGCAGGTTGATGCCCAGGTTGTCGAAAACCAACCCCGCCCCGCCCATGGAGGATATGTAGAAACCGCCCCATGCCGGGGAAAAGCCGTTGAAAATCAAACGACTGGCCCCCGGAAAGATGGAACCCGCCAGCAGGCCCGTACCGATGTTGAGGCTGTTGTACTTACCGGCCAGGTGCAGTCCCAGGTCGACGGGGCCGAAGAAATCGCCGACCTTGAAACGGTCCACCCGGTAGAAGGCACTGCCGGCGTGCACGAACAAGACTTTGAGCTGTGTTTCCATGATGGACTCCCGTGAAATCTGCAGGGGTGACTGGTTTGAGACCTTCCAGGATTTTCGATTTCATCCCGCCGCAGGCGGGAGGCCAAATGCCGTAGGGTATCGTGACCAGTGGCATTTTCTCTGCCTCCGCGGCACACCTCGAAAATCGCTCAATCTGGGGGCTCGACACTGCAAGTATCTCAGGCAGACCCCTTCAAGTCAAGAGGCAAACAATTACAGTATGTTACTAGTAAGCCGAGGCGCCTTCGGACACGAACCGCCGGCGGATCGGTTTGCCTCCCCCGGGGCTGCAGTGCTATAGTCACTCAGACAAGGCAAAAAATCCGAAACAACAAGGAGACCGCCATGACGCATCCCGGGGATCAGCTCAGAAAACGATATGGTTTCGGCGACTTTCTGTTTTACACGGCCCTTTTCGCCGTTCCCCTGGTAACCGCCCTGCTGGCCATCGCCAGAGACGGGCTGGGCTGGCTGCTGGCCTACCTGGTGGTCTGCCTGGCCATGACGGTCCTCATTTTAAAATTTTTCTGCACACACTGCCCCCACTACACCCGGAGTGACACGACACTCAAATGCGTCTTCTTCTGGGGCCTGCCAAAGTTCTTCAATCGCCGGCCAGGCGCCCTGAACCACAGGGACAAGACCGTGGCTTTCGCGGCGCCGGCCGTGATGGCGCTTTTTCCCGTGTACTGGCTGGTGGAGCAGCCCGGCCTGCTGGTCACCTACATCCTCTCCGCGGCCGTGGCCGTGGCCGCCTTGCGGCGTATGGAGTGCGACCGCTGCGTCTATTTCGAGTGTCCCTCCAACAAGGTGCCTGCGGAGCGCAGGACCGCTTCCTGAACGTGCGACCGGCCTCACCAATGCGTCTCACATGAAAACAGCTGCGGAAAAACCCGATGCGAATGGGGGCGGGGCAAAGCCCGGAGCCTTTCCCGCCGGTGAAGGCGCTTTCGTGCAGCGTCCCCATCGCACCCTGGTTTTTCTGTCCATCCCGGTGCTCTTCTCGCTGGTGGCCGAACCGCTCACCGGCCTGGCGGACACGGCCTTTGTGGCGCACCTGGGCGCCGAACCCCTGGCGGCCCTAGGAGTCGGCACCATTTCGCTGTCCAGCGTCTTCTGGATTTTCAACTTCCTGGGCATCGGCACCCAGACCGAGGTGGCCCAGGCCACGGGTCGCGGGGAAATCGGCCTGGCTTCGCGCAGGTGCGCCCTGGCCGTGCTCGTGGGGCTGGCGGCCGGGAGCCTGCTGATCCTGCTGGGCATGCGCGCGCTGCCATGGGCGGCCTCGGCCATGGGGGCGTCGGGGACCGTACACCAGCAGGCCGTGGTTTACATGCGCATCCGGCTGCTGGGCGCACCGGCCGTACTGACCACCATCGCGGCCTTCGGCGCCCTGCGCGGCCTACAGGACATGCGCACGCCGCTGCTGGTGGCCCTGGGTGTCAACGCGCTGAACATCCTCCTGGACGCGGTACTGATCTACGGCTGGGGGCCGGTGCCGGCCATGGGCATCGGCGGTGCCGCGGCCGCCAGTTCCGCCAGCCAGTGGGTTGGCGCGTTGTGGTCCGGCGGGATCGTCTACCGGCGCCTGGGAAGACCCCGGGAGCTGCGCCTGGCCGAGCTGGCCAGTCTGCTGCGCATCGGCAGCGACCTCTTCGTACGTACCGGGCTGCTGACCTTTTTTCTGCTCATGGCCACGCGCGCGGCCACGCGCATCGGGGCCGATGCCGGTGCGGCACACCAGGCCATCCGCCAGGTGTGGGTGCTGGCCAGCCTGGTACTGGACGCCTTTGCCGTCAGCGGACAGAGCCTGGTGGGTTACTTCATCGGTTCAGGCAATCTTGGCCAGGCGCGCCGGGCGGCGCGCGTGATCGTTATCTGGAGCCTGGGTGCCGGTGCTTTTCTGACGGCGGCCATGGTGCTGACCCAGCCGCTGGCCGCCGCTCTGCTGGTGCCGGCCGAAGCGCAGGCCTTTTTCCGCACTGCATGGCTGGTGGCGGCCGCCATGCAGCCCGTTACGGCCCTTTCCTTTTCCACCGACGGCATTCACTGGGGCACCGGCGATTTCCGCTTCCTTCGAAACGTCATGATCCTGGCTGCGGCCACCGGCTGCGGCGGCCTGCTGCTGATCGGCGGCCACGGCCCCCGGGCGCTGGCCGCCGTGTGGGCCGTCACCGGCCTGTGGGCTGGTGTGCGGGCGCTTTTCGGCATCCTGCGCGTCTGGCCGGCCATCGGCCGGAGTCCCTTTCGCGGGAATTAGTCGGCAGCCGCAAACTTTCCGGCCAGCTTCTTGTCGATGACGTAGATGCAGACTTCTTTGGCGCCCTGCTGGGAGTAGTGGTACTTCTTCATGAGATTTGCGATCAGGAACTCCACGTCACCGCGGATGCGCTTGTCGTAGGTCTTGAAATCCTCCCGGCCGTAGTCCTTGATGGCGCGGCGGAAGTTCTCGTTGTCCAGGAAGGGATCCAGCACTTTTTCCTTCAAATTGTATACGTAGCGCTCGTATAACGACTGGTAGAGCTGGGTCTCGGTCACGTCACGCCCCTCGATGAGAATCTCCTGCGGCAGGGTCTGCGATGTATACTCGCGCTGCACGTCGCGGCGGAAGTCCCGCCGCTTGCGGTCCCCAGCGCCGGCCCCGATCAGGCGCGTCTCGAGGCTGGAGAGAAACTCCTCGGTGATCTCCAGTTTGTCGCCCGTGAAACGGCTGGTCTCCACCGACCCGATTTCGAAGTTGACGGCGAACATGTAGTTTTGCACGTCGCGCGATATCTGCTCCTCGTTGTAAAAGTACAGGGACTCCTTGACTTCCTGCAGCACGGTGTAGTCGTACATACGCTGCAGCGACTCCAGGAAGCCCTCCGGAATAACGCGCTTGTGGTCCGCCACATAGCGCTCGAAAAACTGGAAGAGATCGCTCATGTCGATGAGCTTGTCTTCGCGGTTGTAGGTGGAAAAAAACTTGTTGAAGAGCTTGATGGAGTCGCGCCCGGAGATGCCCTTCTTGCCCTCGGCCTCGGATTCGGCCAGGATGCGGCGGCGGCGTTTGGCGGTCAGCCGCTTGCGGTCCTCTTCGGTCAGCCAGGTGGGGATGACGCCCGTGTAGATCTCCATCTTGAGCAGCAGCAGATCCTTGTCGCAGTACAGCCGGTAGCGCTGGGGTTCGGGGATCCACTCGGTGAGGGCCGCGCTCCTGGGGTTCAGCCGCGTGGAGATGATCACGCGCGCGAAGTTGCGCAGCACCCGCGGCAGGAAACTCTCCTCGATGTGCAGTCCGAAGATGTTGCGGTAGATCTCCACCTCGGTCTTCATGTCCATGACGTAGGGGATGGTGATGTACTCGATGCGGTCGGAAAAGGACTGGAAGACCTCGATGTTGCGCTTGTCCTCGGGGTTCATGACGGCCAGCAGCAGGGACTTGACGTTTTCCTCGATGTCTTCGACCTTGTGCACCCCTTCGCTGATAATGTTGTGCAGTTCGATCAGCCGCTCGGTGTTGTGGCTTTTTATGTCCATCAGGGCGTAGACGCCGTCGTTGGTCTTGGCGTACTCGGAGAAGACGTACTTCACCAGGTTGCTGTCGTTCAACACGGCATTAATACCGCGCTGCAGCATGGGGTTTCCCATGACCGCCTGTTTCATTGGACGGTCGCCGGGGTTAAAGACGCTGATGCCTTCGCCCAGCCGACGGCTGAACGTGTAAGGCCGGGCAAAGATCATTTTAAACAGCTCGTGGGGTTTCTTCAACCGGCTGAGCAACGCGTCGTAGAGTGAACGGCAGATGGTGCAGGCGTCGTCCCGGAACACCCACTCGTACTCCTTGTCGTCGGACAGGTGCCACTTGAACTCGCTGTTCTCGAAGAGGTCGTCGAGGAAAGCGCGGCGGTATTGCTTGGGAATCATGAGGATGGGGTGGTCGTGGCTGGGGCAGGGAATCTCCAGGATGCGGTCGCTCAGGCGGCAGATGTCCGGGCGATCGGGGGCCAGGCCCTCCTGGGCGCCTTCGGGGTCCAGGGCGCGGGCCAGCCGTTCGGCCAGCGGCATGACCTCCCCCAGGCCTGCCCCGGCGCCCAGCACGCTGCGGTCCAGGCGCCAGACGGTCTCGTATCGAAGCCCCTCCTCCGAGTTGGCGTACTGCTCGAATTTCATCAGCAGGTTGTTGAGAAAGGTGGACTTTCCGCAGCCGGGGGGCCCCTCGAAAATGTAGATCTTGTTCTGCTGCGCGCTGCTTTCCATGGAGCGCGACAGGTTGACCAGCCGGTTGGCGAAGATGCGGTCTGCGAAAAAGGGCCGGTCGGCGCCCTGCACGAACAGCCGCTCGCAGTCGTAGCACACGAAATGGATCGATTCAGGGTCGTCCGGGTACTCGTCGACACCCTCGCCAACGTAGTAGTAGATCATGTCGTGAAACAGCTGAAAGATGTTGCGCATCAACTGCTGTGGGTTTGCCACGACCCGCTCCAGGAAAGCGTCGAAGCCGATGGCCGTGCGCTGGTCGCGGCGCCCGATGTTCTCGGCCAGGTTTTCCAGTGCCTCTCGAATGCTTTTCATGCGGCCCTCCCCCCGGCGCACTCCCCGTTACAGGTTCTTCTTGGTCAGCTTGCGGTCCCTCATGGTGTAAAGCACCCGCTGCCATGTGACGCCGGCGATGCCGGTTCCGCGCCGGTCGGTGGAGGCCGTGCCGCCGCCGGGGCTCTGGGCCGAGGGCGCGGCGACACTGACTACCTCGCTGGTCTCCAGGTGCACCGGCGCGCCCCACAGAAACTCGATGCCCAGCATGGTGTTGGCGATGAATTCGTGCACCAGCGGCTTTTCCTCGAAGCGATGCACCAGGTACAGTTCGCCGTCTTTTCCCATGGTTTCGTCCACCGTGATGACGGGCGGGTGGTACAGCGAGTCCAGCACCATCTGGCGGTAGTCCTCGGCCTTGCGGCTCTTGACATAGTACTCCCACACCATGCGCTCCTTGTTCAGCCGCCGCCCGGCCACGAAGAGGTTGTTGGCGGTGATAAAATCCTGGTCCAGGAACGTGTTGATGAACAAAAAATCACACATGTTTTCGCGCACCGCGAAGATGAACTCGCGGCCTTTGCCGGTTCCTCGAACGTATCTGCGGCGCTGCTCGACATCCAGCAGGCGCTGGAAATCGAAAGAGTAACGACCCTCTTCGGCCATCTTCTCAACGGCGTAGAACAGCCGCATGCCCAGCGCATACGGGTTCAGGCCCACCCGCGGCATGGCCGTGACGCCGGCGTTGACGCGCGCGAATTCCACCTCGTGCCCGCGGATGCGCTCATCCTGCAGGAAGAGGGTTTCGTGCCAATAGGAGGCCCAGCCCTCGTTCATGATCTTGGTGCGGATCTGGGGCTGGAAGAACAGCGACGTGTTTCGCACCACCTGCATGACACCCTTCATCCACTTGTTGTCCTGGCGGTTGAGCTTGGGCGAGTGCTCCATCAGGTACTGCAGCAGGTCGCGGTCGGGTCGGGTCTTTTTCTCGCGGCTCTTGTGGAAACGCGCCTCGAATTCGGGGTAGTCGCGGATGATGTCGGCGAAAAAAGCCTGCTCCCCCTGGTCACCGAACTCCTGCATGCACCGGTTGTAGCGTTCAACCTCCTTGACGTAGGTGTTGACCGAAGCTTTGCGCTGCTGCTGAAGAAAAACGTCGAAGTAGTAATCCACCCGTTCGGAGAAATGGTTCAGGGGAGTGTCCACGCGGCGGTAAAGCTCGTGATGGTAGCAGACCAGGTTGTCGATGCCGCGGGTAAACTCGATGACGTAGTCCACCCAGCGTCCCTTTTCAGAGCGCAGGGCGGCGATCATGCGCTTGTCGGACAGGGCCTGTCCGCCGAAATCGTAGTCCCACGTGTGCCGGTAGTACAGGTTGTTCTGGAAAAAGTCAATGTGGCCCAGCACGTGGTAGAAGATCATCACGTTGAGCCAGTCCGGGTTGTTGTCGTTGTAGAAAGACACCGCCGGCCGGGTGTTGATCACGGTTTCGTAAGGGTTGGAGGGGTAGAGCTCGTACTTTCCCCTTTCCTTGAGCACCTCCACGTCGTGCACCCAGTAGTCGTAGAGGGTCGGAATCATCATCTTGGGGGAGAGTTCCAGCAGGTCCCGGTTGGTGACGATGTATTCCAGGGTTTCATCTTCGAAGCGCAACCCGGCATCCCGGGCGCGCTCCTTGCACCCCTGCATGATGGCCTTGGTGTGCTGATCGATGAGTTCCATGATGGTTTCCCTTACGCCGGGGTGTACGCCTTTTCGGATATCAGGCGCTTGATGCCCTCGATGAGGCGCGACTCTTCGGCGTCCTCGGCGATGACGTCCATGCGCAGCAGGTCCGGGTGCTTTTCCAGCAGGCCGGACTTCTTGAGGTACTTTTCCACTTCGCTCTGCTGGGAGCCGGCGCGCGAAGCGATGGTGATACCCACACGGTTGGCGTAGGACAGCATCTTCTCGATCTCCGGTACGGCCTTCTTGCCCTCGGTGTCCCAGTCGTCGCCGTCGGTGCCGTGGAAGACGTAGATGTTATAGTCCCGTGCCAGGCTCTCCTGTTCCACGATTTCGTTGACCAGCGAAAAGGCGGAGAACACCTGGGTGCCCCCGGCCACGCGCGAGTTGTAGTAGGTGTAGAAATCGGGCACCTCACGGGCCTCGGTGTCGTGCAGGATGAAGCGCGTCTCCACCTGCTTTTCGTACTGGTACAACAGCCAGCTGTAAATCAGCACGTGCTGGGAGACCACCAGTTCCGTTGGCTTGCCGGACATGGATCCGGAATAGTCTCGCAGGAAGAAGACCATGGCCTGGGATTCGTAGTCTTTTTCGCGGGAGAGAATGCGGTAGACGCGGTCCCCCGGCGCCACCAGAAAATCGGTAGTGTCGATGTACCCGCTGTCTGGCAGCCGTCCCAGGGCGATGTTGGTCTCGATGATGCGGCGCAGCGTGGCCTTCTTGTCGAGCACCTGCCCAAAGCCGCGGTTGCGGTCGGTCAAGTCGTAAGTGTAGTGCGTCAGCGAGCGCTTCTTGCCCTTGTCCCTGAGATTGGGAAGTTCGAACTTCTCGGTTAGGATTTTCCCCAGGTCGTAGGCGTTGGACTCCATTTCGTGGGGGCCCTCTTCGCCCTGACCCTGTCCGGCTCCGCCGGCACC
>JAMOVG010000344.1 GCA_027061725.1 Desulfobacteraceae bacterium | reverse complement strand
CATCCCGACAGAAACCGAACGTACCAATGACAGGCATTCCGACAACCGGCCTCGAGGCAACACCGAATGCAGCTTCTGCCTTTGCGGTGAAGCCATGGCATCCATGCAATTTAAAAGAACACTGGTCGAGGATGCCACAAACAGGCTGTGGGATCTTTTCTGGATTCCCCTGACAGGGGATCTGTGCCTGCACTATGCCGTCGAGGCCACGGAAAGGGAGCACGCACGGCACTACGCAAACAAGCTGCAACAGCGCCTTGAACGCACCATCCAGGCGGTTCCCGTTGGTGTCGGCATGGCCATAAACCGCGTATTCCAGTGGGTAAGCAATTCTTTTGCGCATATGGTGGGCTACAGCCCGGAAGAGCTGCGGGGAAAAGATGCGCGCATGCTCTATGAAGATGACGCGGAATACCAGCGGGTGGCCCAGGAAAAGTATCACCAGATTGGAATCAACGGGGTCGGCGAAATCGAGACGCGCCTGCGCTGCAAAGACGGTCGATGTATCGACGTGCTGCTGCGCTCGGCGGCTTTCGACAACAGCGATCTTTCCCGGGGAGTCATATTTACGGTTCTTGATATCAGTGCGCGAAAAAGGGCCCTGGAGAGCCTGAAAAAAAAAGAGCGCTACTACCGCACCCTCATCGACAGTCTGCAGGAGGACATCGTTATTATCGATCGCGACATGCGCATCAGCGATCTTAATATCGGCGCCCTGAAAACTTTCAGCCGCACCCGCACGGAGATCGTCGGCATGCCCTGCTACCGCGTGTTGCACGGCACCGAGCGGCCCTGTTTCGAAGACGGCGGCCCCTGCGGGTTCAAAGCCGTACTGGAAACCGGAAAGCCCGTGCGCCAACAGCATCGACACCGGCTTCGGGACGGGTCGACGATATGGGTCGACACCCTTTTTTCGCCCATCCGGGACGATCGGGAGCGCATCACCCACGTGGTAGAGTCCGTACGCGACATTTCCGCCTACGTGGAACAACAAGAAAACCTGCGGCGGCAGAAAGCCTTTCTTGAAGCCCTTCACAAGACGACACTGGACATTCTCAGGCACCGCAATCTTTCGTCGTTGCTTAAGGCCATCGTGGAACAGGCCGCGTTGCTGGCCGGGGTGCCCAATGCCTTCCTGCATCTGTACAATCCAAAGGAGAAAGTTCTCGAGACCCGCGCCGCCTGCGGCGTCTACCACAAGCTGATCGGATACTGCATCACGCCTGGCGAGGGGATTTCCGGCATTGTTTTTCAAAAAGGCGCCCCCATGTATGTTGAGGACTACCGGCAATGGCCCCGTCGATTGAAGGATGAAATTTTCAACGACATCAGTGCTATTGCGGCGGTCCCCCTGAAACTGGACGACGAAGTCGTCGGGGTGCTCGGCTTTTCGCACAACGCGCCGGGCAGGCGGATTTCGGAGTCGGCACTGCCGGTTCTCGAGCGCTTCGCCACGCTGGCCATGGTAGCCATCAGCAACGGTCGGCTGACCCGGCGCCTCCAGAACGAACTCAACCGCCGGCACCGCCTAGAGAGGGAGCGCCGCGAAGTGGAGACACGGCTGCATCAGGCCCAGAAAATGGAAGCCATCGGCACACTGGCCGGTGGAATCGCCCACGATTTCAACAACATTCTTTCGGCTGTGATTGGTTTCACCGAGCTTTGTATGGATGATGCGAAGCCAGGCACCCGCCTAAAAAGCAACCTGGAAGAAATCCTGCAGGCAGGTTTGCGTGCTCGGGAACTGGTGCAACAGATTCTGGCCTTCAGCCGGCAGTCGGAAAGCGAGAAGGTACCTCTCCAGGTCAACATTGTCGTAAAAGAAGTAATTAAACTTTTGCGCGCCTCCCTTCCATCGTATATCGAGATCATTGAAGACTTGGATTGCGAAGCTGTAGTGATGGCCGATGCCACGGGAATTCATCAGCTCATCATGAACCTCTGCACCAACGCTTTTCATGCCATAGGAGAAAATGACGGCATTCTGAAAATCGCACTTCACACTACCTGCATGGACCGAAGCGCCGCCAAACGGTTTGGACTGGAAACTGGAGGGGATTATCTACGCATCAGCGTATCGGACAACGGCAGCGGCATTGCACCCGCAATCCAGAAAAAAATTTTCGACCCTTACTTTACGACCAAAGAAAAAGGCGTGGGCACTGGCCTGGGGTTGGCCGTCGTACGCGGCATTGTCACTGATTTCGGCGGCGCCATCACCGTTGAAAGCGAACCCGGAAAGGGGAGCAAATTCACCGTACACCTGCCTCTCGTGAAGCGCCACCAGCCATCATCTACACCATCGGAACACGCTCTGCCGACCGGCAGCGGACACATTCTTTTTGTGGATGACGAACCCGCCATGGGGACCATATGCCGGCAATTGCTCGAAAAGCTGGGCTATGAAGTAACGACCCGAACCAGCAGTCTCGAGGCGCTCGAACTCGTGCGGGCAGAGCCCCGGCGCTTCGACTTGATCATCAGCGATCAGACCATGCCTCATCTGACCGGCGATGCACTGGCCAAAGAAATCGCTTCCATTTGTCCGGATACACCGGTAATCCTATGCACCGGCTTCAGTGAGAAAATATCCGAGAAAAGCGCCCGCCAATTAGGGGTATGCGATATTTTAATGAAACCGCTGGTCCGCTCCGAGCTCGCCCAAGCCTGCGCCCGGGCTCTTGCCGGCAAAAAACATCCCTAAGAGGCTCGCGCAACGTACGGCGGAGCGAAAACTCTCTGCAGCCGGCGGCTCGCACCCGGCTCCCTGTGTGCCCCGGCGGCGGCGTCAGCCCGCAGTCAAATGGGCGCTGGGGGACTTGAAAAAGTCCCCGATCTTCTCCACCACGTAGGCCTGCTGCTCGGCGGTGAGTTCCGGGTAGATGGGAAGCGCCAGGGTTTGGGCGGCGGCGGCCTCGGCCACCGGCAGCGGCGTCACGGTCACGTCCATAGCGGCAAAGCACTCCTGGCGGTGCAGGGGTACCGGGTAATAGACTTCCGTGCCAATTCCCTGCTGCCGGAGATGGTTGCGCAGTTCATCGCGCCTGTCCGGCACCCGTATGACGAACTGGTTGTATATGTGGCGGTCCTGCTTCTCGGCCGGCAGAGTGACAATCTCCAGCAGGCCGGCGTCTGCGAAGTAATGGCGGTAGCGGTCCGCATTGGCCTGCCGCGCGGCGGTCCAGCGGTCAAGGTATTTGAGCTTGATGCCGACGACGGCGGCCTGCAGTGCGTCCAGCCGGAAGTTGCCCCCCACCAGCTTGTGGTAGTACTTGGGACGGGCCCCGTGGCCCCGCAAAATCTTGAGCCGCTCGTCCATTTCCTGCGACGAGGTGGTGACCATGCCGCCGTCACCGAAGGCTCCCAGGTTCTTGGAAGGAAAAAAGGAGAAACAGCCAAAATCACCCATGGATCCCGCCCGTCGGCCGTGGCACTCGGCCCCGATGGCCTGAGCGGCGTCCTCGATCACCACCAGGCCGTGGCGCCGGCAGATCTCCAGGATGGGATCCATCTCGGCGCATTGCCCGTACAGGTGCACCGGAATGACGGCCCTGACCGCGCGGCGGCGGGAATCCGGCAGCCGCGACAAGGCCTCTTCCAGTTGCGTCGGGGACAGGTTGTAGCTGTCGGGCTCGATGTCCACGAACAGGGGCACGGCACCCACGCGCACCACGGCACCGGCGGTAGCAAAAAATGTGTAGGTGGGTGTCACCACGATGTCCCCCGCTCCGATGCCGGCGGCCATCAGGGATATCAGCAGGGCGCTGCTGCCCGATGAGACGCCCACGGCATGGGCCGTGCCGCAGTAGTCGGCGATGGCCTTTTCCAGACGTTCCACGGGCGGCCCCAGGATAAACTGCTGGCTGTCAAACAGTTCCTCGACAGCCAGCAGCACTTCGTGGCGGATCGACTCGTATTGCCTTTTTAAATCCAGCAAAGGCACCTTCATGGGATCATCCTCTTTCTGTTACGGATCAGGCAGCACCCTCGAACTGTTTATCGGGAAATTTGTGAAAAAAATAAACCCAACACGTTAACTTCAATCCGACCTTACCACGAGCAGCACAGCGCTTTCTTTTTCGGGATTGCTGACACGCACCCCCTTTCCAGTTGCCAGCTGCCGGCTTTCCCCTGGCCCCAAAACGGCTGGTTCCGCCTCATCCTCCAGCGTCAGGCGGCCCTCGTGGACATAGAGGTGCAGCGGGCCATTTTCGGCCGCCAGTTCCAGGCGGGCTCCGGCGTACACTTCCAGCCGCTCCACCACCAGGCCCTCGCGGCGGTCCAGTTCGCAGGTGCAGCCCCAGTGGCGGAAGACGGTCTGGTGCTGGCGGAACTCCCTGCGCCCCTGGGCCTTGAGGCGTTCAACGATGGTCTTGACATCGCGGCTGTTCTCCAGGTCGGAGACGAATACCGCGTCAGGCGTTTCCACCACCACCAGGCCGCTCAAATGGTTGGTTGCCACCAGCCGCTGGTGGGATGTAATAAAGCAGTTTTCAGTCCGGTGGGTGATTACGTCGCCGTTGATCACGTTGCCCTGCGCGTCCTTTTCGCAGTAATCGTAGAGCGACTTCCACGAACCGATGTCGCTCCAGCCGAAATCCGACGGCAGCACCACGCAGTTGTCGGTCTTCTCCATGATGGCATAGTCAATGGAGATGTCGGGAAGCCGCGCGTAATCCTCCAGGCTGACCGAGTCCCCCTTCGCCACCAGTTCGGTCATCTGCCGGTAGAGTTCCGGCTGCAGCCGGGCGTAAGCCGCGCAGATCACCGCCGCGCTGAAGGCGAACATGCCGCTGTTCCAGTAGAAATTGCCGCTCTGCAGGTACTGCCGCGCTAGTTCCAGTGGCGGCTTTTCCACGAAACGGCGCACCAGCAATCCGCCATGGGCTACCGGCTCTCCGGCCTCTATATAGCCGTAGCCCGTCTCGGGGTAGCTGGGCTGAATGCCGAAAGTGACGATGTAACCCTCGGCCGCCAGTTTTACGGCGGTGGCGATCTTTTCGTGGAAAGCCCCGATGTCGCGGATGACGTGGTCGGCGGGAAATACGCACACGACGGCCTCGTCGCCGGCCTGCGCGCGGATGCGCAGCACGGCCAGCAGGATGGCCGGCGCGGTGTTACGCCCGCAGGGCTCTCGGATGATGCAGCCTTCCGGGGCGATACCGATCTGGCGCAGATGGCGCTCGGTCTCTCCAGCGTGCGCCTGGCCGCAGACCACCCGTACGTGATCGGCGGGGATCAGGGGGTCCAGCCGTTTAATGGTGTTCTGCACCAGTGAGTCCGACCCCAGAAAGCTGACCAACTGCTTGGGATACAGCTGCCGCGAGACGGGCCACATGCGTGTGCCCGATCCGCCTGCCAGAAGAAGGGCGTACACCTCAGCTCTGCCGTCTGCCATTTGCCGAACCTCCTCCGAATCGTTTGCCGTTTCCGTTGTGCGAAACCACCTCGGTGCAGATGGTCTCCACGGCCGGGTAACCCAGGAACCGGTTGACCTCGCCGCTGAGCGCTGGGCCGGCCAGCACGGTCAGGTCGCCGGCCTCGATAATGGTTTCCGTGCGCGGGTTGCTCTTCAGGTGAAGGTATACCCGGCAGGGGCCGGGGTGGCGTCGCAGCAGCCCGTGCAACTGCTCCAGTTTGGGGCGCTCCAGCGACTGGTCATCCAGGTGGAAGTGAATGGTGGCCGTCCACTTCTCCTCGACTTTTTCGATGGGCACCACCTGCTCAGCCAGCAGTCGGGCGCTGTTCTCCTCGTTCTCCACCGTGCCCTGGACCACGATGGCGCGGTCCTCCTCGAGAATGTCGCGCACACGCGCGTAGAGCCTAGAAAAAACGATGACCTCCACGCTGCCGCCCATGTCCTCGATGGTCACGAACGCCATGCGATCGCCCTTGCGCGTGGTGATGACCCGCATGGCACGGATGATGCCGCCCACCCGTACGGCGCGGCCGTCGGTCATTTCCCCCAGACTCAGGGCGTCGGCGTTGGTGTAGCGGGCCAGCAGCTCCTCGTAGCGCGCCAGGGGATGTCCGCTGAGGTAAAACCCCAGCACTTCCTTTTCAAAGGCCAGGCGCTCCTTTTCCTCC
>JAMOVG010000343.1 GCA_027061725.1 Desulfobacteraceae bacterium | reverse complement strand
AACCCAAAGGTCCGGCCAAACCCCTGGCACCCAAAGAACCGGGCAGCTTTTACCTGGATCCGACACGCTCCCGCCGGGGCGGCCGCCCGCAGCCAGACCCCGATGGCGGGTCGCGTGGCAAGGGCCGCAGGAAGGGCCGCAAGCCGCGGCGCGAACGTCCGCCCTGGCGCTCCTGAAAAACCCGCGCCGGAGAATGGAGGCTGCAAAGATCGTTTGCAGTTTCTTTCGGCGACCGCATAGATTCTTGACGCCTGGACGCTGTTCCGACCTTTTTCCTTTCTTGCCGGATTTTTTTGCCGTTTTTCAATAGGACGCCAGGCGCTGTCAGCCGCAGGTTGGCCCAGTGGTGCGGTTGAAACCGAGCCGCTGAGACAATAGAAAGGAAAGCCGGAATGCATTTTGCAAAAAGGCCGGCGTGGGAGGGCCGCCGCCGGCCGCTTGCCGTCAAAGGCGGTGCCTTCCCACCGGTCTTAGAATTGCTGACAGCACTTGAGAAGAAAGGAGCAGCGAGATGGCGGAAGAGACGTATATCGTACTGCAGCGGGTCAATCCGGTGGTGCCTGAAACCGGTGCTTTGGGAACACGCATGGACACGTTCGGTCCGGACACCGAGTCCTTCACCCTCCACGAGGCGGCCCTCACCAAGCGGGAGCGCGATGACCTTCGGCGGGACCCGCGCACGCGCGCCATGGCCCCGCCCATGCCCATGAAGCTCATCGAGCCAGTCGAATCCACTGCCGCTGACGAGAGCGCCCCGGCCGCCACAGAACTGACCTGGGGGGTCGAAGCCGTCGGCGCCCACCTGTCGGCCCTGGACGGCAGCGGCGTTACCGTGGCCGTGCTGGACACCGGCATCGACCCCGGCCATGCGGCCTTTGCCGGCATGGAGCTGTTCCGCCGCAACTTCACCCGGGAATCGGACGACGATCTCCATGGCCACGGCACGCATTGTGCGGGAACCATTTTCGGACGTGAAGTGGACGGCAAAAGAATCGGTGTGGCTCCCGGCGTCACCCGTGCCCTGATCGGGAAGGTGCTGGGGGAGGGCGGCGGGTCCTCGGCTGCCATCGCCGGTGCCATCGACTGGGCCGTCCAGCAGGGTGCGCACATCATTTCCATGTCCCTGGGAATCGATTTTCCCGGCTATGTCGAGTACCTGGTGCGCGAAAGAGACCTCGAGATACCGGCGGCGACTTCCATGGCGCTGGAAGGCTACCGCGCCAACCTGAATCTCTTCAAGGAACTGGCCGACTACGTGCTGGCGCGGGGCGGGTTTGCCCAGGGCACGGTCATCGTTGCCGCTTCGGGAAACGAGAGCCGGCGGCCGCGTTACGAAATCGCCGTAGCGCCGCCGGCGTCGGCCACCGGTATCGTGGCGGTCGGTGCCCTGGCGAAAAAAAGTGATGGCCTGCACACGGCCTATTTTTCCAACACCCAGGTCAATATCGCCGCGCCGGGTGTTGCCATCGAATCGGCCAGACTCGGAGGCGGCCTGACGACCATGAGCGGCACCAGTATGGCCACACCCCACGCCGCCGGCGTGGCGGTTCTGCATGCCCAGCACCTTACCGAAAACTTCGGCCGCGTGGATGCGCGTACGTTGCAGGCGCGCCTGATCGCCGGCGCCACCACGGAGCCCCTGGCACCGGGACAGCGGGAGTTTGAAGACGTGGGCACCGGTATCGTCCAGGCCCCGCTGGCCTAGCCGCGGGGAAAGGGGGCTCGCATGGCGGGCAGCCTGTTCGGCCGGCGGGCTTGACCGGCCCGGCCTTTACCGTGGAAAGCGGCGATCCGGCCGATAAACAATTTGACAAGCCGGCGTTAAACTGATACACAGCGTACCCGGTTTTGGTAAAAAGCCAGCGGGCCGTTAGCTCAACTAGGCAGAGCAACTGACTCTTAATCAGTAGGTTGAAGGTTCGATTCCTTCACGGCCCACCAACGAAAACAAGGGGTTGCGCCAGTAGGGCGTGCCCCTTTTTTTTCTGGCGAAAAACGTCCTCCGCTGCAATCCCTTCTTGGTCCCGCCCCGCGCGGTTGGTTTCGCTAAAGGTTTTTTGCGAAAATGCCGATCTTCTCAGCAGGTTTTATGAGTTCGCATCAAACACAGGAGGGGACGCCATGGATTTTGGGAAGATCGTTTCCGGCATCGGCAGCCTGTTTCAGGCGCACCCCGCGATTGCGGTCGCCGTCGTCGTGGGATTGGGAGTGCTGTTCTATTTCCGGCCGAAGCCCATGCTTAAACTGGTCGCCACCCTCCTGGTTTTTGTCTGCCTGGCATACGTTTTCACACTTTTTGGCGATATGACCGTTACGGGCTATTCCCAGAAAACGAAAATGGTGAATGATATCCCGCAGGGTGGGCAGGACCCCGCGTCCCCATCCGGCCGCTGATACCCATTTCCCCAATGGCTGTTCTTTTCCTGCTGTTTTGTCCCCATGTGACAATGGCCCGTGGTAGTCTCCAATCGAACCTGAAAAAGAGGAAACACCATGGAAGCCAGCAGGATGTACCTGGAAAAAGCCCGCGTGGAACTGCACGCCCGCACCGGCACGCTGCCTTTCAATCGATGAGAGCCGCTAGAAGCACCTTTTCCGTTATCTGGAGAATTCCTTGAACCTGTTGGGCAACCCTCGCTGTTTCAACTTGCCTGACAAGGTGAAATGGCCAATAATTGAGGGCAAAATCATTTCCCGGCACAGAGGAGCAGACCCATGCGCGGTGACCAGCTTTCACGTCAGTGGCGTATTCTGAGGCAGATCGAGGCCAGCAAGTACGGCCTGACCGCCGCCGAGATTGCGGAAATCGGCGGTGTGTCGCTGAAGACCGGCTACCGCGATTTAAACGACCTCCAGTTGGCCGGTTTCCCCCTGTACGCCGAAAAGGGAGAGGCGGGCCGGCGCTGGAAGCTCATCGATAGCTACCGCTTCGACCTGCCCCAGCCGTTCACCTTCACCGAACTGATGTCCCTGCACCTGAGCCGGGATCTTTTCAAAATATTCCAGGGCACGGTTTTCTACGAGGCCATCGAGTCCCTGTTCGAAAAGGTGGGGGCGACCCTGCCGCCCGAGACCCTGGACTTTCTGGATCGACTGCGATCCGCCTTCCAGATGGGCATCCGCCCCTACAAGGACTATCAGGGCTTCCGCGGCATCATCGAGCAGGTCAACCAGGCGGTGCTGGAGCGTCGCCGCGTCGAAATGGCCTACCGTGCCCTCAATGCCCGCTCCGAGACCCTGCGCCGTTTCGATCCGTACCGCGTCTGGTTTTTCGACGGTACCATCTACATTATCGGCCGATGCCACCTCAGGCAGGAAGTGCGCACTTTCGTGCTGGACCGCATCAAGATGCTGCGGCTGACCGACGAGACTTTCACGATACCGGAAGATTTCGAGCTGCAGGACTACCTGCGCCACAGCTTCCGGGTCATGCAAGACGAGCTCTACACGGTGAAGATCCGTATATCGCCGGCCTGGTCGCGATACGTGGGCGAAAAGATATGGCACGAGAGCCAGCAGGCCCGCCGGCTGTCCGATGGTTCCCTGGAGATGACTTTCCGCGTGGCCGGATTGGAAGAAATCAAGGGATGGGTGCTGGGCATGGGGGCCGAGGCCCGTGTGCTGGCGCCCGAGAGCCTTGTCCGGCTTGTGCAGGCCGAACTGCGCGACGCCCTGGCCCAGTATGGCCTGCGCCGAGAGCCGTCCGCCGCTGAAAGCCGGCTAGACTACGCCTCCTGATGTGATCCTGCGCCTATCGCTGTGCGGCCATCAGCCATTTCTTGAAAAAGGGGTCGTGGATTTTCCAGGTCTTGTTCTTATCCAGGATGCCGGCTTTCTTGACGCCGGCCAGGGCGGCCGTCACCTGTGAAGCGGTCCGAAAGCCGGTGCGGTCGAGGTTGTCGGCCGCAAAGAGATTTTTCCCGTCGGTCAGCGCGACCAGTTTGAGGGCCCGTTTTTGGTTCAGGGTCAGCGAGTCCCACAGGTAAGCATACTCCGGGACCCGCTTTTCGATCATGCGTTCCTGCACCCGGTCCAGCTGTTCAAAGGACAGCGTCGTCTCATTCCAGAGGTTGAAAAAGAATTCCTGGACGTACATGGGGTGATTTTCACACATCGCAACGACTTCCTCGACGAGGGGCCGCTCGATGCTTCTGCCCGCCCTGCGGTAGAGACGCCGGACCCATCGGACATACGCCGCCGTATCGATTTTTCCCAGGGGGAGATGCGCCGCCAGCATGTAGAAGGCGCGTTTGCGGTCGTTGAACATCTCCGTGAGCAGCTGCATCTGGCTGCCGGCGAAGATGTAGGCGACGCGGTCGTGGTTCTGGATGGCTTTGCGCAGGGTTTTTTCGAAAGCATCCCCGCCGTAGGCGGCCACTTCCTGGAACTCGTCGAAGGCGACGGCCAGCTTTTTCCTGCGGGAAAATTTCTCGACGATGGCGAACAGCTCTTCGATGGTTTTCTGCTGAACCGGCCTGCTGATTACCGGGGAAGCCGTGGGCATGCCCGTGACCGGGTCCACACTGAAATTCAGCCCGACGCTGCGGATTCCTTCACGGAGCACTTTTACCAGGCGGCTCATCTGTGACTCCAGAGAACTGATTCCCTTCAGAAAAGCGGCGATGAAGTCGCCCGCGTGGGTCGTTCCGTACAGGTCGATGTAAACGGTGGATATGTTTCTCACTTCTCGAAATACTTTCAGGATGAGGGAACTTTTCCCATAGCGCCGGTGGGAGTAGAGCAGAACGTTTTGTGCGTTCTCGATATACTGCTTCATCTCCCTGCGCTCCCTGACCCGGTCGCAGAAAGCCGGCTCCGAAACGATGCCCGAAAACCGGAATGGGTTGTGCATCTCTGTCCCTCACATTTTATATTAGTAATGACTCATAATTAAAAAAATTATATTACGTTATTAGCGTAATGTCAATCAGGACTCAAAATAGGTGCGGTTTCTAATCATGCTCTTTCATCCTATCACCGAAAAAGTCCCAGAATAATTCCTGCAGCGGATCTAAATGAGACATGGCCGGCACTTGCGATATTGTGCGATCTTATCGTGATTTTTTAAGTGCGGATGTACAGCGCATCCACGACATGATCGCGCTTTTCGAGAGCGACGGGTGCCTGGCCGTGGACCTTTCGGGGCATTTCGGAGAAACCGTCCGTCAGCCCGGCGGCTGAGCGCTTCCGGACGATTTTTCGACGGCCTGATTCCCGAGGGTTGGTTGCTGGATGTGGCGGCCAGGACATGGAAACTCGATACGCGTGACCGCCGATGCTTGCCCCCATTGATGAAGGATTCCTGACGACGGAAACCGCTGCTGCTTTCAAGCTTCTCGTCAGGGAGCGGGCGGTTCGCCTGGAGTTGCCCTGAGACAGCGCTTCTGGCAACCTGTAGGAGGCGGTTTGCCGCAGGCGTCAGCCGCGGATTTTGCCGGATCCGGAAATGCGCGGGGACGTCTGCACCAGCAGGACGCCGGCCAGAATGACGGCCGTGGCCAGAGCCACGTAGAAATCCAGGCGCTCGTCCAGTATGAGCCAGCCCAGCAGCACGGCGATCACCGGGTTGATGTAGGCAAAGGTGGAGACGAAGGCCACCGGCAGGGCGCCCAGGGCGTAGATGTAGCAGGTGTAGCCCACGATGGAGCCGAAGACGATCAGATAGGCCATGGCCGCCAGCGCCGGGGCGGTGAAGGTCAGGCCCTCGAATTCCCCCGTGACACTACCGGTGAGCACCAGCACCAGGCCGGCCACTAAAGTCTGGATGGCGGCCGCCATGAGCGGGTGCGTCGTGCTCCTGCGGTAGCGCGAATACATGGATCCGGCGGCCCAGGCCAGCGGGGCGATCAGCAGGAGCAGCACCGCCCGGAGATAGGCGTACTCCAGGCCATTTTTCAGGTCCGGCCACAGCAGCAGCACCAGTCCCGCAAAGCCGATGACGACGCCCAGCACCTTGCGGGGCGTCAGGCGCTCTCCGGCGGGCATCAGGGCGTCGAATCCGGACATCCAGAAGGGCACCGTGGCGATGACCAGCGCCGTGATGCCGCTGGGCACCCACTGCTCGCACCACACCACCGTGCCGTTGGCGACGGCCAGCAGGGCGATGCCCACCACGGCCTGGTCTGCGGCCTCGCGCCAGGACGGCAGGCGGTAGCCCCGCAGTTTCAGGAAAGCCAGGAAAACCAGTCCGGCGATAGTAAAGCGGGTGCCGGCGAACAGCGCCGGGGGGAAGGTGGCCACGCCGATGCGGATCGCCAGGTAAGTGGTGCCCCAGAAGAAGCAGACCATGGCCCAGGCGACGTATGCTTTGGCGAGGGGGTTTTTCATCTTGGGCAATACCCTTTCCGGCTTTCGGCCGCCTCGCCTCTATAGCCCCGATGTCCCCCAAGGTCCAGAAGATTGTGGCCGGCGGCCGTCTGCCGGAAGTGGCTCTGTCGATATGTTGCCGTGGATCGCGCTGGCAGCGGCGGTCGCTTTGTGATAGCAGAAGAGTAAAATGCCACGGACAACAGGGGGCGGCAGGCAGGTGACCAGCGAAACCGGCAAAATACCATCCAGTGCAGGCCCGGCGGAACGTTTTTTTTACGGGTACGTGCTGGTGGCCGCCTCTTTCATGCTGCAGGCCGTCGGCTGGGGGGTCTACAACAGTTTCGGTGTCTTCTTCAACCCCCTGATCGACGAGTACGGCTGGTCGCGGGCCGGCATTTCCGGGGCCGTTTCGGTCAGCTTCTGCCTCTGCGGCCTTTTCAGCATCCTGATGGGGCGGCTCAACGATCGGGTGGGGCCACGGCTCATCATGACGGTCAGCGGGGTCCTGCTGGGGATCGGCTACCTGATGATGGCGCGCATGGGAGCCCTCTGGCAGCTCTACCTGCTTTACGGCCTGCTGGTGGGCATCGGCATCAGCGGCACCGACGTTGTGCTGTTGTCCACCATCGCCCGCTGGTTCGTGCGCCTGCGCGGGCGCATGAGCGGCGTGCTCAAGGTGGGTACCGGTGTGGGCATGCTGGTCATGCCACTGTTTATTGACCTGCTGATCACCGCCTTCGGTTGGCGTACGGCGCTTTTTGTTCTGGGCGTGGGGGTGCTGGTGGTGTTCATCGGACTGTCCCAGCTGCTGGAGCGCGACCCGGGAAGCCGCGGCCTGCGGCCCGACGGCGACGGGCGCCTCGTGGCCGGCAGCCGGCCGGCTGCGGAAACAGGCTTCACCATGGCCGAGGCGCTGCACAGCCTGCAACTGTGGCTGATCTGCGCGGCCTACTTTCTGATGGTGTGCTGCGCCCTGACGGTGCTGCTGCACATCGTGCCCCACGCCATGGACATGGGCATTCCCCACGACAGCGCCACGCGCGTGCTGGCCACCATCGGCGGCCTCAGCATCGCCGGGCGGTTTATCATGGGGTTTGCCAGCGATCGCATTGGCAGCAAGTGGGCCCTGGCCATCTGCTACGGATTCCTGGGGGCCAGCCTGGTGTGGCTCCTGGCGGCCGACCGCCTGTGGATGCTCTTCGTGTTCGCCGTGGTCTACGGTTTCGCCCACGGCGGCTTTTTCGCCATCATGTCACCGCTGATCGCCGATTTTTTCGGCACCGCCGCCCATGGCGCCATTTTCGGCGTGATGATTTTCGTCTCCACCATCGGCGGCGCCATCGGGCCGCTGCTGGCCGGCTATGTTTTCGATCTCACCGGCAGCTATCACCTGGTGTTTTTAGCCATGCCCGTGCTTGCGGCCGTGGGCCTGGGGGCCACCCTGGCGCTGCGTCCGCCCGAGCAGGCCTGAAACGGTCGTCGTGCAACGGTGCGTGCGCAGATGGCCGCCCGCCGATGACCCCGGCCGTGGCCGGTTAAACAGTCCATGACCCGAACACCCAGACCCATGACCGGCCCTTCGGCGGCCGCCGCCATGCTGCGTTACCGCTAGCTGGTCTTCGCGGTGCTGGCGCTGGCCCTGCACCCGGCCGGCTTCCCGCGGCCGGCGCTGCTGGTTTTCTTTTTTCCATCGCCGCTGCGTGCATCGTGAGCATCGGTTTCACCATGGCCAAGGAGCTTTTCCCGCTGGAAATCGCGGGCATCGCCGTGGGGACCGTGAACCTGTTTCCTTTTCGGGGGATTTATCCGTATGAGGACATGCCGGTGGCCGCGAATTTGACTTGCGCATGAGAATCAGTGTATTGTATAAATAAACGATTGGGGAAAAGGTGCCGGAGGCCTCTTGCACGGGTCTGAGCCCCGCCTGAAATATTCGTTTTGGGGGACGTGAGGAAAGCATCGTGGTGGTCTATCGCAGAAAAGTCGAAAAGGTAGAGCGGGAAAAACGCAAATACCCGCGGCTCGATTACGATTGTCCCGTGGTCATACCGGGCGTTGACGGGGTTAAAAAAATCACGGATGTCAGCTGCGGCGGTGTCTTCGTGGAACTGCAGCCGTCGTCTGATTTCAGGGTCGGGCAGCTGATCAGTCTGATCTTCAAGCTTCCGACCCACAGCGAATCGCTGCGCCTCAAGGCCAGGGTGAAGAACCTCCAGGACCGGGGCATCGGGTGTGAGTTCGTGGACCTCAGCGAGGAGGATGCGCGCATCATCCAGCACTATTTTGACACCTTCAAGGACACATTGATCCTCAGGTCCTGATCGATCCCCGCCACATGCTTCGATTGGCCACGCCCTTTTGACCATGTCGGCCTCCAGCCCATCCTTCCCGCCGGCCATTGCCTGGTTCATATCCGCCCACGGATTCGGGCACGCCGCCAGGGCATGTGCCGTCATGGCGGCCGTACGCCGTCGGCGCCCGGACACGGTTTTCCATGTCTACACCACGATCGACCAGCGCTTTTTCGCCGATTCCCTGGATGCGTCCTTCCGCTACCACCTCCTGCAGACCGATGTGGGCATGGTCCAGAAGACGCCTTTTTCCGAAAACCTGCCCGCCACCATTGAGCGTCTGGAGCGCTTCTATCCCTGCGACGGGCGGCTGGTTCAGGATCTGGCACGTCAGCTCACGACCTGCCGTTGCCGGCTGATCGTGTGCGACATTGCGCCCCTAGGTATTGCCGTGGGCCGGCAGGCGGGCATCGCCACCGTTCTGGTGGAAAATTTTACCTGGGACTGGGTTTACGCCGGGTATCGGAACTACCAGAGGGAACTGGCGCCTTTTTGTCGCTATCTCCAGGAGCTGTTTGCCGCCGCTGATTTTCACCTGCAGACCCGTCCGCTGTGTCGGCCCGCCGCGGCGGACATCACCACCGATCCCATCAGCCGACTTCCGCGCACCGATGCCGTCACCCTGCGTCGCCGCCTGGGAATTCCACCGGGCGCGCCCCTGGTGGTGGTTACGCTGGGAGGCACTTCCCGCCTTTTCGCTTTTTCCGATTTTTCCGCCTGTCCGGACGTGTACGTGGTGATCCCCGGCGGCGCCGAGGCCCTGACCGTCGAGGGACGGCTCATCCGGCTGCCCTCCCACGGCGACATTTTCCATCCCGACCTGATCCACGCCGCCGATGCCGTGGTCGGCAAGGTCGGCTACAGCACCCTGGCCGAGGTGTACGCCGCCGGCGTGCCTTTCGGCTATGTTACGCGGCCGGGGTTTCGCGAATCTGCGGTCCTGGAGCGTTTCGTGGCCCGGCACATGCCCAGTCTGCAGATCTCGAAGCAGGCCCTGGAAACCGGCTTGACGGCGGCGGTCATGAGACACCTGCTGTCCCTGCCGCGGTCGGCCGTTAAACAGCGAAACGGCGCCGACCCGGCCGGGGATTTCATCTGCAGCATTCTTGAAGGGCCGTTGTAGCCGCGGCATGGTTGCGGCGCAGGACCCAGCGCACCCACCCCAGACCCAGGCGGCCGTAAAGGCGGGAAAGCCCCAGGGAAAGGGGCAGCAGCCGTTCGGTGGTGGGTGTCAGGAAAAACAGGTTGATCAGCATCCGGTAGAGGTGGTGGATGTCCGGTGATGTGATCCGCAGTTCGGCGCCGACGGCCTGCAGGTGCCAGCGCCGCGCCAGGCGTCGGGCGGCCGGGGCGCCGCCGCGCAGCAGCACCCGGGCCTGTAGGGGGCCCGGGGGCGTGTAGGGCCGGGCATCGTTATTTGCCAGGGCCTTGACCGCCGCACGGGCCAGACCGCACCGCCACGGGCCGGGACGAAAAACCGAGGGCCCTCCGTTTTTCTCGATAGCATAGGTCTGGATGCCGTGGATGGCGGCCTCGGCCTGGCGGCAGGCCACGGGGTCGCCCGACAGGAACACGGGACGCAGTCCGAAAGGCGCCAGGGAAGCGGCGAAGAGTTCGACTTCGGACACGAGCCGGCCGTTGACGCGCAGCTCCCGGATACGCGAGGTCAGTGTGTGGGGCAGAACCCCCCCGCTGCCCGAGGCCGGATGCATGCCCAGGAACATGGCGGCTTCGGTTTCCTGCGGGTCACCCATGCCGGGAACCGGTCCGGCGCGATAGCCCTGGACCAGGTGTGCCCGCGGGTCCAGGTGTTCGGACAGCAGGTTGTAGCCCGTGCGGTGGAAATCCCGGATGCTCACCTGACGTGCGCCGGCATCGAACAGGGCCTGCACCACGACGTTGACATCCCGCGTCATCTCCAGACAGGCCCGGGCCCAGGAGTGCGTCATAAAGGATGAGGCGCGGTAATCCCAGCACCCTGAACTGCCCTCGATATCGGCGATGATCAAAATGCGGCTGTGGCGGCGTGTCGCGTCCATTGGCATCATCGTTTCAAGTCAGGTTCCCGGCATCCCGTCGGTCTTCCCGGGACCTTGCGGTCAGCAGGTGCCGGAGAAGCCGCTTTCCGGCAATAAACCTGTTTACCCTCCTTGTCAATTTGTGTATTCTCATCATTTCTATACGGAACATCCGCTGCTTCCGTTAGTGTGCCGGCGCCCGATGCCGCAAAGAGGGATCCCATGGCTCCCAAGACAGAAACCAAATTCAAACTACCCAGGGGCAGGCTGGCCCGTAAAGTTGTTTTCTGGGTTTTTTTCAGTGTCATCGTCATCGAGACGATCATTTTTATCCCCTCCTACCGGAGTCGTAAAAAAGAGCTTCTGAACCACCTGAAGGAAGTCTCCGCCGCCAAGGTTTCCACGCTGCTGCTTTTTACGCCGCAGGATATCGACAGTGCCAGTCTGCTTGCACGGCTGGAAAAAATCAAAATGCACGAAACCATTCTGGGCGGAGCTGTATACACGGCTGACGGGCGGTGTGTGGGAACTTTTGGTGAACCCCCCCGGCTGGTGTTCACCCCGCTGCAGAAAGGGCAGATGGCGGGAGAGGTGAGTGAACACGGCCGACGTTACGATGTAATCTGTCCCCCGCCGGCGGGAGGAGCGCCGTACACTGTTGTTTTGCGTCACGACATGGCCACGGTGAACAGCCGCCTGAAGGCGTTCTTCTGGCGGGTAGTCGGGTTGGTTATTATTATTTCGCTGTTTGTCACCGCGGGCGCCTGGCTGGCCCTGTCGCCACTGGTGATTGCCCCCATCCTGAAGCTGAGGGAAAACCTGAAACGTGCGGGAGAAACCATCATCGGAGGTTTTCCGCCGATATCGTTTTATGGGGGCACTCCCCGCCGCGACGACGAGCTGGGAGATGTGATCGATGTTTTCTGCGATATGTATCGGCGTGTCAGCGATGCCATCGGCAAACGCCAAAAGGCCGAGCAGTCGTTGAAAGAGAGCTACGAGCAGGTGGCCAAATATTCCCGTGCCATGAACCGCGAACTGGAACAGGGGCGGGAAATGCAGCTCAACTTTCTGCCCAAAACTCTGGTTACACCGCCGGGCTGGGAGACGGCCGCCTGTTTCAAACCGGCTCACCAGGTATCCGGGGATTTTTACGATCTGTTCGAGCTGCCGGACGGTTGCGTCGCACTGGTGATCGCGGATGTATGCGACAAAGGGGTCGGGGCGGCCCTTTTCATGGCCCTTTTTCGGAGCCTGATGCGGGTTTTTACCGACGAAGTTTGCCGGGAAGTTCTGGCAGGTGAGATCGGGGTCGACCAGTGCCAGCCGGGACCGTCAACGACCTGTGTGATAAACCCCCACGTGGTTTTGCCGGTGGCACGCACCAACGATTACATTGCCACCCACCACGGTGACCTGGGAATGTTTGCCACACTGTTTTTCGGTATCATGGACCCTGCCACCGGCACCATGACCTATGTCAACGGCGGCCACCTGCCACTGTTCATCGTGGCTGCCGGGGGCGGCATCCGGCAGTGGCTGTCGACCACCGGACCGGCGGTGGGTGTTATGGCGGATATGCGCTTTGAAACCGGTACGGCGCGCATCCGGCGCGGCGAGTTGCTGTTCGGCTGCACCGACGGTGTTACCGAGGCCAGCGCACCGGACGGCGGTTTTTTCGGCATGCAGCGCCTGGAGAAGATCCTGCAGGCGCCGCCGGTTTCGGCTGAGCAGCGCGTCGATCAGCTGGCCGAGGCCGTGCTGGCCCACACCGGTGAAAACGAGCTGTTCGACGACATCACCATGATCGCCATGTTCCGCCGCCCCTGAGTGGCGTTCCCGCCGTTTTACGCGCCGTTGCCGTTGTGGACGCCGTTGGCCTCGGAGATGATTTGCCAGGCTTCTTCCGCAGTTTCCACGAACTGGAAGATCTCCAGGTCGCCGGCCGAGACGGTGCCGGCTTCCACCAGCGCGTCGAAGTTGATGATCTCCCGCCAGAAGGACTCTCCGAACAGCAGGATGGGAAAGCCCGGGACCTTGTGGGTCTGCACCAGGGTCAGGGTTTCAAAGAGTTCGTCCAGGGTGCCGAAGCCGCCGGGAAAGGCCACCAGGCTGCAGGCCCGCATGAGAAAGTGCATCTTGCGGATGGCGAAGTAGTGAAACTGGAAGCACAGCTGCGGCGAGATATAGGGGTTGGGCGCCTGTTCGAAAGGCAGCACGATGTTCATGCCGATGCTCAGGGCTCCCACGTCGTGGGCGCCGCGGTTGGCGGCTTCCATTATGCCGGGGCCGCCGCCCGTGACCACCACCATCTGCTTGCGCTCCGTGTTTTCCGAAATCAGCCGACCCAGCTTGCGGGCCTCGTCATAGTAGCGGCTGTTTTCCACGTCGCGGCGGGCTCTTTTGAGGCGGGCCTGGACGTCAGCGTCCCTGCAGTTTTCGGCCGCTTGGCGCTCCAGGTCCGCCAGCTTTTTGCGGGCTGTCTCGGGATCCGGAATACGGGCGCTGCCGAAGATGACCACGGTGGACTCGATGTTCTGCTCCCGCTGCAGAATCTCGGGCTTGATGACCTCCAACTGCAGCCGCACCGGGCGCAGTTCGTCGCGCAGGATGAATTCGGTGTCCTGGTAGGCCAACGTGTAGGACGGGGACTTGCACTGGGGTGAGTCGACGTGCAGACGGGCCGATCGGGCGCCCTCCTGGGCGGAGGGGTACAGCTTCTTCTTGGTCTTGGCGGTCATGGGACACTCCTTTGGGCATCATGGGCCGCCGGCGGCTTGCCGGCCAACCCGTATTGAGAATATAGTAGCTATATCGGTTTTCCGGACAAACTCATAAAATAATCCATTTTTATTCAAATGCAACTCAATGGATTCTCCCCCGTGGCACGGCGGGTCACGCCGGGCGCATTTCCCAGCGCAGGGTTTCGACGTCCTGGCGCAGCAGGCGGGTCTTACCGTCGGTGGTCACGATTTTGAAAAAGCGGTGGCGGGGTTCGCGCCATCGCTGCAGGACGCAGCGGATCTTACGAGGAGCACAGCCCGGCAGCCGCAAAGCCCGCGGCGTCTCGTCGGCCCGATAGCCGGCGTAACAGTCGACTTCCACCGGCGCGAACGACTCCGGGCAGCGGGTTGTCCCGGGGGACGGTCCCGGACGGCTATTTGTGGCCATTTCGGCCGGCGGCCATGAACAGGGCACAGATGGTCTTGGCATCCTGGATGGTGCCGTCTTCGATCATGGCCAGGGCTTTTGCGAGCGGAAGGCGGTGCACGTGCAGCAGTTCGTCGCTGTCCAGGTGCTGGCGGGCAGGAATGAGTCCCCGGGCGGTGAACAGGTGGATGCGTTCATCCGAATAGGCGGGCAGCGGGGTGATGACGCCCAGGGGTGCCCAGTCGGCGGCCGAGAAGCCGGTCTCCTCGGCCAGTTCGCGGCGGGCGCAGGCCAGTGGGGCTTCACCGGTCGTGAGGGTGCCGGCCGGGACTTCCCAGATCACCCCACCCACGGCGTGACGGTACTGGCGGATCATGACCACTGTCCCGGGGTCCGAGAAAGCGACGATGGCGGCCGCCCCGGGGTGACGGATGACATCCAGCGCGACGCTGGCCCCGTTGGAAAGTGCCAGATCCTCACGGTCCAGTCGGAAGACGCGCCCGTGGTGAATCGTGGTTCGGCTTTGAACGGTGGCCGATAGTTTTTCTTCTCCGCCGGTCGTCATGGCTGCGGTTTCATGGGCTGGGGCATCTGGCCGGGCGCCTGTTTCAGGGCCTGAACCATCTGGTCGATGGAGTGGCCGTTGGGGGCCATGGCAAAGGGGTTGACTTTCAGCAGGGCCTGCCAGGCTTTCAGGGCGCCCGCCCGGTCATTTTTGTCGTGCAGCAGCACGATGCCCCGGTTGAACCAGGCGATTTCGTGCTTGGGATCGATGCGGATGGCCGCGTCGAAGGCTTCCAGCGCCTTGTCGGTGCGGCCGTCGCGGCGATACATGACGCCAAGATCGGTCCACACGTCGGCGTTTTTGGGGTTGAGCGCCAGGGCCTTTTCGTAAGCGCCGATGGCTTTTTTGACCTGCTGGGTGTCGAAGTAGAGGTGCCCCAGCTTGATCCATGCCTCCACGTCCTCCGGGTTCTGCGCGGTACGTTTTTCCACTTCCGGGATCTGCTTCCGCAAATCGGCCGCCTTGGATGAAGGCGGCCCCTGGGGCGCCGCCGGCGGCATGCCGCCGGCGTGGCCGGGCGGCTTGGCGGGGGTGGACTTGTACACCCCGAAAACCGTCCCCCCCAGAAAACCCACCGCCAGGGTCGCGCACATCCAGCCCACCATTACCTGCCGGCGGACGTACCCCTTGGGTATGTCGGTACCGTCACTCCTGGTGCCCATCTATCGATTCTCCAGATTGGGTGAAAGGGGTATCATAGACCACTTTGTAGCATATTTAAGCGGTTATTCAAGATGAAACAATACCGAACTTTTTCAGCTTGGCATAGAGGGTGTTGCGACCGATGCCCAGCGCCCCGGCCATTCTGGTGATGTTGCCCCGGAAATAAGCGTGAGCGCCCAGGATGGCTTCGCGCTGCAGATTTTCCAAGTTGAAGCTCGGTTCCGATACCGAATTCCCGCCGACTGTCGGGACGGCCCTGAGAATATACTCCGGAAGATTCTCTTTGCTGAGAACGTCCGAGGGCATCAGCGCCACGGCGCTTTCCATGGCGTGGCGAAGCTCCCGGACATTGCCCGGCCAGGGGTAGGCTGTCAGCAGATCGTAGAAATCGGCTTCCACGCGACGCAGCCGGCGGTGCATTTTCGTGGAGAATTCATTGATAAAGTGATTGGCCAGCAGCAGGATGTCTTTGCCTCGCTGCCGCAGCGGCGGCATGTTGATGCGCACCACGTTGAGGCGGTAGAAAAGATCCTGCCTGAAACGGCCCTGGCGGGTTTCTTCCTCCAGATCTTTGTTGGTGGCCGCAATCACCCGCACGTCCACGGCGATGGGTTTGGTTCCACCTACCCGTGTGATGCGGGCCTCTTCCAGCACCCGCAGCAGATTCACCTGCATGGGCAGCGGCATCTCCGCGATTTCATCCAGGAGCAGGGTCCCACCGGAGGCGGCTTCGAACTGCCCCCGGCGCCCCTTGCGGTGTGCTCCCGTGAAAGCCCCCTCCACGTAACCGAACAGCGTGCTTTGAATAAGATCTGCCGGAATGGCACCGCAGTTAACGGCAACAAAGGGCCCTGCGGCGCGTGGGCTGGCTTCGTGTATAGCGCGGGCCAGGACATCCTTGCCGGTTCCGCTGTCGCCCGTAATGAGGACCGTCGTCGAAAGCGCGGCAATGCGTCGCGCGATGTCGACGGTGCTGTGCAACACCCGGCTGTGTCCGATGATGCGGCTGAAAGGATCCGTCGCCGCAACAGCGGTTTTTGAAATGGACACCCTTTTCGGCTGCCGCTCCTCCAGAACCAGCAGCACCCCGGCCGGGACGTGGTTGCGGCTTAATACGGGGAAGGCCCTGGCCCGCAAAGTGGCCCTGGAGCGATGCGGCAGCAGAATTCCCGAGTGTTCACGGGAACGTGATTCTGCCGTTAATAATCTGGAAAGCTTTTCGATGCGAAAGAAATTATCGGCGGCCATGCCCACCAGTTGGTCGTTGTCACTGGCCAGCAGCGCCGAGGCCTTTGGGTTGGCGGCTTTTATGGTGCCGCCGGTGTCCAGGAAAACCAATCCAGTCCTGACGGCATTGAAAACGGCTTTTAACAATCGTGTAGACTGCTGTTGAAAATCCAGGGCGCCGCTTTTGAAAAGTCGACTTTCAATGGCCCGGGCACCCTCTATGGCCAATGCCAGGGCCTGGCTGTGATCGGAGGTTTTGGGCCCCGAGATGTCGATACAGCCCACCACTTCACCGCGGATGTCGTAAAAAGGAGCCGCCGAGCAGATCCAGCCATGGTGGCTTTCGCAGAAATGCTCGCATCCCGTTACCCGGATTGCCTGTCCACTGGCCAGCGCCGTACCGATGGCATTGGTGCCGACGCTTTTTTCAGACCAGTTGGCACCGGGCCCGAAATTCAGGCGGTCGGCCATGAGCAGCGTATCGTAATCGCCGCACATGCCCACTAGGTAACCCCGGCGATCGCTGACAGTGACCAACAGACCCTTGCCCCTGACCAGTGAATAGATCTGATCGCGTGTCTCCTGAACCAGTTCCCGCAGTATGCGGAAATCTTCGCCCAGTTCCGGCTCGTTTCGGATATCCCAGCACTTCCCATGCCCCGGATTGACCCCCATCTCGCGACAGCGATGCCACGATTGTCGTATGGGGTCACTTAACTCGGTAAGGTCGGAGCGGCCCGTACGGACAAATTTTTTCCAGACGGAAAGGTCGAGTTCACGGTGGTCGTAAGGATGTGCGCTGACAGTCCTCGGCACGACGGCAACGGTATCCGTCCGGCTGGGGCTGCTGACAATACGGTATCCGGATCCCTTCCAGACGAGCTCATACATAGTGGTATCTCCTGTCGTCTGTCTGCTGGCTCTGGGAGAGGCTGCAGGTAAGATCGCATATTACGGCCAATGACCGCCTGATGCAAGACCTTTTGTTTTTCAGGCGGTTGTTCGAAACTGGAACACCTGGATTCTTTCCTGGTTTCAACTTGTTGATTATAAATCAGATGCAGTTTGGCATCTTACTTGCTATTCATCTTACTTGCTATTAAGGATGCGTTGGAGAGTGCCAGGAACGTCTCCGTATCCAAACCGTTTCCAGCAAGCAAAGGAGAGACAATCGTGCCGACCGAAGTGTTGATGCCCAAGTGGGGCCTGACCATGAAAGAGGGGAAAGTCTCCCGGTGGTTTAAAAACGAGGGGGATTCCGTTTCCGAGGGAGAGCCGCTGTTCGAGGTTGAAACCAGTAAAATCACCAACACGGTGGAATCTCCGGCGGACGGCATTTTATTTCAAATTCTCGTACCTGCCGGTATGACCGTACCGGTCCAGACGGTCGTTGCCCTGCTGGCAAGCCCGGGAGAGTCCCCGCAGCGCCGTGAAGTGATGACCGAAACGGGGGGCGGCACCGACGTGTCGGAACCGGAGGCGTCTACCGAAAAGCCCCCCGATGGGAAAAAGCCTTTTGTGCGCGCCACGCCCTTAGCCCGTCGTCTGGCAAAGGAAAAGCACATCGACCTTTCCCAGGTAGAGGGTACAGGTCCCGGCGGGCGCGTCACCGAAGAGGACGTGCGACGGTATGAAGAATCGCAGCCGAAGGGGCCGGATATCAGTCCAAAGGCCATGAAACTGGCCCAGGATGCGGGTATCGATCTGTCGACCATCAAGGGCAGTGGCCCAGGCGGCCGCATCACCAAAGTGGACATTTTACGGGCGATGCATCCGTCCGCCGGGCAGCCCGGCGTTTCGCCGCCCACCGCCGGACCCGCGGGGCCCGCAGCCAGGATCATGGCCGGGCAAACCATCCCCCTGACCGGGATGCGGCAGCTGATCGCCGACAACATGATGGCCAGCCTGCACAACAGCGCCCAGCTCACCGTGTTTGTGGAACTGGATGCCACCGAACTGACGGCTTTCCGGGACAGGGTCCGTGAAAAATTTCGCCATGACGAAACCGTGCGTATCTCCCTGAACGACATCATATCGCTGGCCGTGTGCCGTGCGCTCAGGGACCATCCCGTCATGAACTCCTGGCTGGTGGATGACAACATCGTCGTACACGATCACGTTCACCTGGGAATGGCCGTGGCCCTGCCCGACGGCCTGATTGTGCCCAATGTCAAGAACGCCCATCGCAAGGGCCTGTTGGAACTGGCCTCTGAAATAAGGTCCCTGGCCGCCAAGGCCCGCAGCGGTGGTCTGACCATGGACGACATCCAGGGGGGCACTTTCACCATCTCCAATGTCAGTATGCTGGGCGTTGACGGGTTCACCCCCATCCTGAATCCGCCGGAGACCGCTATTCTGGGGGTGGGCCGGACCGTGGAAAAGGCGGCTGTCTACCGGGGGGAGATCGGTATTCGGACCATGATGACACTTAGCCTGACCTTCGATCACCGAGTGGTCGACGGTGCACCGGCCATGGAATTCCTTCGTTCACTGGCCGATCTGTTGGAAAATCCGGTCATGATGCTGGCCTGAAGCCCGGTTTCCGGTTGCGCACAGACAGCAAGGAGGTGCCCGTTATGGAGAGAAAGCGCTTCATCGTGGAACTGGGAACCGGGGCGGATCTCCACGGTATGGATGTTACCAAAGCGGCCTGCCGGGCCGTTAAGGATGCCGTTTCCCGCAGCTGTCTGTGCGGGTTGGTGGAGCTGCTGCAGCGGGACCGCTTCCAGGGGATACACGTGGATATCATGGTGGCCTGTCCTTTTCCGGAGAAAGTGGATCCCGACGCCGTGGCGCAGTGCATTCCCATCGGATCCAGGTCGGTGCGCACGACGACCGGAGGCATGCAGACGCGCGGTATCTGCGTGGAGGATTTCGGTCCCGGGTGCGATACCATCGTGGTAGCCAACGCCGCGGTGACGGTTTTTGTCGACGACGCCTGAAACCGGCGCCGTCCCGGCTTTCAAACAGTTGTCGCCCAAAATGGCCGGCAACGCTTCCAGGAGGTGACGTGATGAGTATTACCAACGAACAGATGATTCAGATGTTCACCACCATGAACAAAATCCGGCAATTCGAAACCCGGGTACAGGAATTTTTTGCCGACGGTCGGATTCCGGGCTTCGTGCATCTGTACATCGGTGAGGAAGCCATCGCCACCGGTGCCTGCGCTACGTTGCGCAAGGAGGATTGCATCACCAGTACGCATCGCGGCCACGGCCACCTCATTGCCAAAGGCGGCGATCTGAAGCTCATGATGGCCGAGATTTTCGGTAAGAAGACCGGCTACTGCAAGGGCAAAGGAGGCTCCATGCACATCGCCGCCGTGGAGCTGGGAATTCTGGGGGCCAACGGTATCGTTGGCGGCGGCGGCCCCATTGCCAACGGGGCGGCGCTGGCCTTCCAGTACAGGGGACAGGACAACGTGGCCGTCTGTTTTTTCGGTGATGGCGCTGCCAACCAGGGTACCACGCAGGAGGCCATGAATCTGGCCAGCGCCTGGTCGCTCCCCGTTGTATTCGTAAATGAAAACAACGGGTACGGCATATCCTGCCCCACCTCCAAGTCCATGGCCATCACCGATATCGCCGACCGGGCGGCGGCTTATGACATGCCCGGCGTAGTGGTGGATGGAAACGACGTTTTGGCCGTCTATGAGGCCGTATCGGAAGCGGTCCGGCGGGCCCGTGAAGGGGAAGGGCCGTCCCTGATCGAGTGCAAGACGTATCGCTGGCGCGGCCATTTTGAAGGCGATGCGTGTGTTTATCGGGATGAAAACGAGGTGCAATCCTGGGTGGAACGTGATCCCATCAGGAAACTGGAAGAAAAGCTGCAGGAACAGGGGATCCTGTCTCCCGAGAAGAGCAGGGAGATCCGAGACGCCCTCGCCAAGGAACTCGAGGCCGCTGTGGCCTTTGCCGAGGAGAGTCCGCTGCCTTCAGTAGACGAACTGGAAGAGGACGTCTACGCCTGAGACGACGGCAATCGGCGGAACGGCACTGACCAATCAGGCATTCGAAAATTTCGAGAGGAGGATAACCCATGGCGACCAAAACGTATTTGCAGGCCCTGAACGAGGCTATGCGGCAGGAAATGGAACGGGATCCGGAAGTGTTCATTCTCGGAGAGGACGTGGGGCAGTTCGGCGGCTGCTTCGGGGTGACCCAGGGGCTCTTTGAAACCTTTGGAGAAGCGCGGGTCAAGGATACGCCCATCACGGAAAGCGCCATCGTCGGTGCGGCTACCGGAGCGGCGGCCATGGGCATGCGGCCCGTGTGCGAGATCATGTTTGTCGATTTCATCGGGGTGGCCCTGGACCAGTTGTACAACCAGGCGGCCAAGATGCGCTTCATGTTCGGCGGTAAGGCCAAGATCCCGATGGTGCTGCGCGCCCCTCAGGGCGCCGGCATCGGGGCGGCGGCCCAGCACTCGCAGTCCCTGGAAGCCTGGTTCGCCCATGTGCCGGGACTCAAGGTGGTTATGCCCAGCACACCCTATGACGCCAAGGGGTTGCTGATCGCGGCCATTCGGGACGACAATCCCGTGGTGTTCCTGGAGCACAAGATTCTGTACGGCATCGAGGGGGAAGTCCCTGACGAACCCTACACCATCGAACTGGGCAAAGCCAAGGTGCAGCGAGAGGGCAATGACGTGACCATCGTGGCTACCGCTGCCATGGTCCACACGGCACTCGAGGCGGCTGAACAACTGGCCGCGGACGGCATTGACGCCGAGGTCATCGACCCGCGCAGCCTGACGCCGCTGGATATCGACACCATCATCGACTCTGTCAAGAAAACCCACGGGTTGCTGATCGTCCATGAAGCCGTCAGGAAGGGCGGGGTTGGCGGAGAGATCGCCGCACAGGTGGCCGAACAAGCCTTTGATTTTCTGGATGCGCCCATCATGCGCATTGGTGCACCCTTCACACCCGTACCGTTTTCTCCGCCACTGGAGAAGGCCTTCATCCCCGACGCTGGTGCGGTGGTGGGTGCTGTCAAACAAATGCGCGGCTGATGAAAGCGATTTCAGGCTGAAACGAAAGGCCCTCGGAAAGGGAGGGAAACTTGACGACCGCGGGCATTATAGCCAACCCGATTTCGGGTAAGGATATCAGGCGGCTGGTGGCGCACGGCAGCGTTTTTGACAACCAGGAAAAAGTCCGCATCGTGCGCCGCCTGCTCATGGGTATGGAGGTGGCGGGCATCCAACGGGTGCTTTACATGCCCGACGAGTACCATATGGTGCCGCGAGCGTTGCGGGGCTGCCGGGCAAAAGTAGAAACGCAACCGGCCGCCATTCGTATCTATGGGGACCAGACCGATTCCACTCGCGCCGGGAGCTGGATGGCGGATCAGGATGTGGGGTGCATCGTCGTTCTCGGTGGCGACGGCACCTGTCGCGCGGTGGCCAAGGGGAGCGCGCGTGTTCCCATGCTGCCCATATCCACCGGCACCAACAACGTGTTTCCCTACATGATGGAGGCCACCGTGGCGGGTTTGGCGGCGGGGCTGATTGCCTCGGGGCGGGTGTCGCATTCCGAAGGAACTTTCACGCCCTGCCAACTGGAAGTTTTGCGCCAAGACAAGGTGGTCGACATTGCCCTGGTGGATGCGGCCGTATACAACGAGCGTTTTATTGCCGCACGGGCCATATGGGAGATGGAAAAAGTGTCCCAGATTTTTCTCACCCGCGCCCGGCCGGACGCCATCGGACTGTCTGCCGTCGGGGGGCAGCTCCACACCATCGAACCCGGGGAACCCCGGGGGCTGCACCTGCGGCTGGGGCCCGGTGGACGTTCTCTGATGGCACCCATCGCCCCGGGGCTGATTGCCGCTGTTTCGATTTCAGAGGAAGCGTTCATGGCGCCCGGCGTGCCCGTGCCCGTCACCACTTCGGGCTGCGTCTTGGCGCTGGACGGAGAACGGGAAGTCGAGGTCCGGCAGGGGGACTCGGTGGCCGTACAGCTCTCCACACAGGGGCCACTGGTGGTAGACGTCGGAAGGACCATGGCGGCCGCCCGTGACCGCCGCCTGCTTTGAAACAGGCGCATTAAGGCCGGCCAAAAGCCCCTGACAGCGCTTGAAAGCGGCTTTTTACGAGTCATTCATGATCCAGCAAACGCGAAAAAAAGGAGAACCGGTATGTCTGAAAAATTGAAAGCGGCTTTTATGTTTGTGGCGCCGGGCGCCGATCCGGAAAGAGACCGGCAGTGGGTCAGAACCGATGCGGTGGATCTTTTGACGGTCGGTGTGGCGGATTACAGGCAGGCCGCGCAAACGGCGGCCCGGTTGGCATCCGAGGGAATCGCCGCCATCGAACTCTGTGGCGGTTTCGGAAACCGGGGGGTGGCGCTGGTGGCCGAGGCCGTGGAAGGCAAGATCCCCGTGGGAGTCGTACGATTCGACATTCACCCCGGTTTGGGAAATGCCAGCGGCGACGGAATCTTTTCCGG
The DNA here is from genome assembly GCA_027061725.1 of Desulfobacteraceae bacterium. Lineage (GTDB taxonomy): Bacteria > Desulfobacterota > Desulfobacteria > Desulfobacterales > JALSRD01 > JALSRD01. The sequence goes on along the minus strand of JAMOVG010000343.1, from coordinate 3,799 downwards.
CCAGGGCTGACGGCCTTGGCTTTTGAAAGCCCCGGCCTGTCCGCCGACGGTGCGGGGGCTTCAGGTGACCTGGCGTTTCTCCTTCACACCCCTGGCGACCACAAATGCCCCCCTTCCAAATCCATCTTCGATGGCCTGTTCGCCGTTGCCCGGAATGAGGGTCTGCCTGACGTGAAAAGACCCGAAGCCGCTTCGGCTCATGTGGGCGAGTACTTCCGGTGTGGAAAAGAAGGTGGCCGGCCGGTAAAAGCGGCTGTCGTTTTTGCGCTGCAGATAGGCCCTGCCCAGTTCACTTTCACGGTCCACGAAGCCGATCACGATCACGCCTCCCGGCCTGAGGACCCGCAGCGCCTCCCGCAGGCTTGCGTCGACATCGTCGACGAAGCAGATGGTGGTGACCATCAGAACAAAATCGAAGCTGGCGTTTGAAACGGGCAGGTTCTCGGCAACCCCCTTGAGGACCCTGATTCCCCGCGAACGGGCCCTGGCTGCCATCTGGGTCGAGGGTTCAACGCCGACGGCAATGCCGAGCGGAGCGGCGAATCTGCCGGAGCCCACACCGACTTCAAGTCCCCTTCCGACGGGGGGAAGCAGTGACTTCACCGCACGGACTTCCAGTTCATACGCTTCCCGGTGCGTTTCAAACCACTGCTCATAGGCATCACTGAAGGCTTCGAAGGGTGCGGTTTTGGGCACGACAAAATTCTCCCAGGCGCCTGGAATGCCTTACGGGGACATCAGTCGAACAGATCGTCGAGTTCCTCGAAGACGTACTTGAGATACATCAGTTTTGGGGATCCGCCCATGGCAACCGCCATGCTGGCCGCCTGCAGGATTTCTTCCCGCGAGGCACCGGCCGTGGCCGCGCCCTGCACATGCAGCGAAATGCACATCTCGCATTGGGACATGACGGCACAACCCACCAGGATGAGCTCCAGCATTTTGGGCTCCAGGCCGCCGGTTTCTCCCAGTTTCTGGGTGAACTCGAGGTATTTCACATAGGTGTCCGGTATGTGTTTCTGGAGATAGGCCAAGGCTTCCATCGCTTTTTCCGCTGCATTCATCGAACGCTCCTTCCGCTGGTTAATGCCAAGGGGGATGCTTTGTCGAACGGGCCAGAATTCTCCCGTTCCAAAAAGACCCGGAAAAACACACCGGCTGTTCCGGGCGAATACCGATTTGCATTGACGTTACCGAAGGAACAAGCAGCAATTCCCGTGCCCGTCTGAAAATAATATAACACTTTGAATGTAGGGTGAAAAAACAGGATACAGCGGTGCGCCCCGGGGATGCTGTTCGAAATTCGAACATGTGGCGGAAAACGGGTGTTCCAATTCAGAACAGGACTGCAACGAGTTCTTCGGGTGTGATGCCAGCGAATGGGCAAGGGGCTTCGGCCACGGCCCGCAGGACGGCGGAAGGTGTGTGACGGCAGCCCGTCAGCAGCGCATCAAGATCGGTGATTTCGTCTTCCGGCCGATCGGCGTCAATGACATGGATACGCCGAATAAGGCCTCCGCGTACCGACAGGATCGACGCCAGCCGTCTGTTGCCGGCACGAACCGTTTTCTTCATATGGTAGGCGGGTGAACGGCCGAAATTCCATCGCCAGGTGCGGTATCTGCGCTGCGCCAGAGCCTCGATAGTGCGCCTATCGGCTGGAAGCAGCATTGCCTGCCGCCCCCGGGTGGCTTTCCGGATGAAGGAAAACAGGTGCGACATGAAATCCGACGTGTTTTTGAAAAAGGGAACGAAGGGCTTGATGTTGGTCACCGGCCTGCGAATGGAGTCCACGCCGGCATCCCGATAGAAGGCGGTGTTGTCGGCCAGTGCATTCCGCAGCCGGGGCAGATCCGCATCGAAGAGCAGGGTGCCGTGGTGCAAGATGCGATCGCGGTGGATGAACTGGGCGTTACCGGAAATTTTTTCCCCCCCGAACATCAGGGCCCCGGCCTGTTCCGCCGTCACCGCCAGCCCCAGGTTTTTGAGAAAGGCGATGACCGGTTCGAGGAACGGGCCGAAATCCATCGATGGAGGGCCGGAGCGACGGCGCACAAACGAAAAGTTGATATTGCCGGCATCCTGGTACACCGTCCCGCCGCCGCTCAGGCGTCGCAGGACCGGTATCCCGTGGCGTTGCACGTAGGGAACGCTCACCTGAGACCAGGGATTCTGATTGCGTCCGATGATGATGGCCCGCCGGCAGCGCCACAGCATGCAGCAATCCTCCTGGCAGTGATGCAGCAGATACTCTTCGGCCGCCAGGTTGAAAGCCGCGTCGGTGCTATCGTTGAGGAAACACAGCATGCCGGGCACCGGGACTGCCGCCCCTCGTGACCGGCAGCAGGTTTCTATAGAGCGCGATCACAGCAGTTTGTAGCCCGGTCCCTCGCCGCCCTCCGGGCAGGTCCAGGTGATGTTTTCAAAAGGATCCTTGATGTCGCAGGTCTTGCAGTGCAGGCAGTTGGAGGGATTGAGCTTCAGGGCCGGACGGGCGGCGCTCTCATCGGTGATCATTTCGTAAACATGCCCGGGGCAGAAGCGCGTACAGGGTGCCCCGTAGGTGGGCAGGCAGCGTTCGACGCACAGCTGCGTGTCGTGGACGATAATGTGGCAGGGCTCGTCCTCGCGGTGCTTGGTCTTGGAGAGGTACACGCCGGTCAGCTTATCCACGTACAGGACGTTGTCGCACGTCACGGCGGGCGGGGCAGAGGGGTCCGCCGGGAGGGGCACCAGGGTTTCGTGGTCGGGGTGCGTGGGCAGCGGATCGCGCAGGCCGCGGCCGCGGGTCAGCTGCTGGGCTCCCAGGTGGATGAACTTGAGGGGGCCGGGGGCCGCCAGTGCCTGGCTGAAGTTGCGCCCCGCCCGCATCTCATCGGCCACCCAGCTCTTCTCGAAGCGCCGGCGGTAGCCGGAGAGCGTGCGGGCGCTGAAGTCGTCGTGCGCCAGGGCCTCCACGACGGTTTCGGCGGCCAGCATGCCGGACTTCATGGCCGTGTGGATGCCCTTGAGCGCCGGAGGGTTGTGCAGGGCAGCGGCGGCGCCGGCAAAAAGGGCGCCGTCGGCGTAGAGCTGCGGCACGGTGTAGTAGCCGCCCGAGGAAACCGTACGGGCGCCCTGCTCGATGACGCGCCCGCCGGCGATTAGTTCGGCCACCATGGGATGGCGCTTGAAGCGCAGGAAAACCTCGTAGGGGTCCAATAGAGGATCCCGGTAGCACAGGGCCACCAGGTAACCGATGGCGATGCGGTTGCCGCCCATTTCGTAGATGAAGCCCCCGCCGGGGGTGCCCAGGTTGAGCGGGTAGCCCAGCAGGTGGATGTCGTTGACCCCGCAGGCCCGCAGCGGGTTTTCGTCCTCGAACTCGATGACCTCCTTGATGCCGGTTTCGAACATCTCCGGCATGCTGCGGCGATAGAGCCCCAGATGCGGGCCCATTTCCTTCATCAGGCTGCCGCGGGCGCCCTCCCCGAAAACCGTGACCTTGGCCTCCAGATCGATGCCGGGTTCGAAGTTTCCCTTGGGTTTTCCATCCTTGTCCAGTCCCTTGTCCCCGGTGCGCACCCCGACTACCGTCTTGCCGTCATCACCGTAGAGCACCTGTGTGCCGGCGAAACCGGTGAAGATGTTGACGCCTAGGGCCTCGGCCTTTTCCCCCAGCCAGCGGGTGAAGCGGGACAGGCTGATGATGTGGCAGCCCTTGTTGTCCAGGGCCTTGGGGGTCAGCGGCAGCGCGAAAGCCTTCTTGGCGGTCAGGAAGTAGAATTCGTCCTTTTCCACTGTGGCTTCCACCGGGCAT
>JAMOVG010000342.1 GCA_027061725.1 Desulfobacteraceae bacterium | reverse complement strand
CTGTTTGGCCTTGCTTTCACGCGCCTCGGCCAGGATGCGGTCGCGCTCCTTGGCCAGCCTGGCGGGCAGGGCTTTGAGCTCCTGCAGGGCCTGGGCCTGCTGCTGCGCGACCCGCTCCCTGGGCGCTACCACGGCAAAGTGGTAGACCAGGTAAAGGACCAGCAGGGCCGCAACGGCCAGCGCCCCGCGCTTGGCCCACTTGCTGCGGTTAACATACAGGTGGGCCAGGCTGAGCTGCAAGCTCTTGGGCGGGGGCTTGTAGGTGAAGCGCTCCTCCCGCAGCGCCTTGACGCCGGCGGCGATGACATCGTCGGTCACCTCAATGCCCTGGCCGGCGTATATCCTGCGCACCTTTTCGATGAGCGCCTGGTCGTGGTCGTCGGCCCCCATCTCTCGCTCCAGCACGGCCTTCTGATGCCGCAGCGTGTCGACCACATCCATGGCCATCATGACTTCGTTGAGCTCGATCTTGCGGGGCTTCTCGCTTTCACTCATGGATCCGTTGCTTTCCGGCGGGGCCCAGCTGTTTGCCGGCCGTGGTCAGCTGCACCATGCGCCGCTTGCCGTCCTCCACCGCCTGCCGGATCTCCTCTTCGTTGCGGGTGCTCAGATCCCGCATTTCCGAAATCAGGGCGTAGGACTTCTCCTGGAAGTTGATCACCGAGTCCAGCAGCCGCTTGACGCTCTCGGCCTTGATGGTCGGACCGTAGCCGGCCCGCAGGGCCTTCTCCTGTACCGCGTCACCCACGTCGGCCAGCGTCTCCAGGCTCTCGTTGATGCCCTCTTTCATGGCGTTGAGCGTCTCGGTGCTCTCGTGCAGCCCCTGCAGGCTGGTAAAAGACGCGTTCAGGGCCGTGAAGACGGTCTCGTTGGTGCCGAAAAAAGAGACCGCCTGGCTGTATACGCGCTCCTTGATGTCCGCCGTCTGGGCCAGGCGCGCCATCACCACCTCGGTGGTGTTGTAGCTTACCGAGAGGTTCTCGGCCAGGTCCTTGGCGATCTGGTAGCGCTTGTCCTCGTCCTGCAGGGCGCGCAGCCGTTCGTCGCGCGCCAGCTCCAGCCTGGCGATCTGCTCACGGTCGTCTCCGCTGTAGTCCTCCAGGGCTTGGGAGGCTTGCTCCAGGCGGGCCTTGGCCTCTTCAACGGCGGCTTCGGCTTTTTTCAGCACCTGGAAGGCCATGACCTGCGCCTCTTTCAGGGCCCCCCGAAAATCCCGGTAGGACTCCAGGATCCGCGCCTCGTGTTCCATCTGGTCCTTGGTGTCGGCCGACACCTCCAGGTAGGTCTTCTTGATCTTGCGAAAACGGCTGGGAATGTCGCCGCGGGTGACTTTCATCCAGAAGTTCGACAGCCGCTCCATGGTGTCGATCTTGCCGTCTTCGAGCTGCTCGACCATGGACTTGGCGTCATCGCGGATGCTGTCGAATGCCTTGGTGATGGTTTCGTAGCGCTCGCCCACGTTCATGGCCTTGATCTGCTCGCGAACAACCTCGTTGAAAACCGTGGTGTTGGTCAGGGTGCGGGCAATGGCGATGGTCTTCTCCTCGTCCAGATCACTGATCTTGTTGATCAGGGCGATGACCGGCATCTCGTCGGGCTTCTCGGGCATCAGGCCCAGGTCCCGCAGGCCATTGAGGGCTTTGTCCAGGTAGCGCAGCGGCGTCGACATGTTGGTCATGGTTCATCTTCCTTTCGATGGGTTGTATAGCGGTCATCTGATCCAGCGATATCAGTGCTGGTAAAGGTGGACGTCCTGCTGGGGAAAGGGAATGCTGATGCCCTCGGCGTCGAACCGCTTTTTTACCTTTTCGAGAATATCGAAATACACGCTCCAGTATTGGTCGGCGCTGGCCCATACGCGAACGGAAAAATTGACGCTGCTATCGGCCAGTTCGGATACCACGATCGCCGGGGCCGGATCTTTCTCGATGCGCTCGTCTTCCGATACGATCTGTTCGATCACCTTGCGCGCCTTGTCGATGTCATCGCCGTAACCGATGCCGATGCTTACATCCACACGGCGCGTCCCCCTGGTAGTGTAGTTGATGATGTTGTCGCCCATGAGCTTGGCGTTGGGAATGAAAATGGTCTTGTTGTCCGGGGTGATCAGGGTGGTGGTGAATATCTTGATTTCTTCCACCGTCCCGGTTACGCCGGCACCCTCGATAAAATCGTTTACTGCGATGGGCCGGAAGATGATCATCAGCACGCCGGCGGCAAAGTTGGACAGCGACCCCTGAAGGGCCAGGCCCACGGCCAGACCGGCGGCGCCCAGGATGGCAATGAAAGAAGCCGTCTGAATACCCAACTGGTTCAGCGCCGCGATGACCACGAATGCCAGCAGCGCCACGTAGCTCAGACTGGTAACAAACTTGTTGAGGGTCTCATCGACCTTGTTCTTGGCCATCAGCCGCGAGATGAAGTTGCGCAGCCCCTTGGCCACCCAGCGCCCGATGATGAGAATCGCAATCGCTGCGACCACTCTCAGGCCGTACACGGTGAGCAGTTGGTAAACGGTATCCTTCAGACCAGTAATATCCATCTTTTGTTTTCCTCTCTTGCGGGGGTTCTTGACAAGTGGACAGCGGAAGTAGAAAGTGCCCTGAGGGGGGCGGCTAAGCGGTGATGTCTACTCCGATCGGTCCTGCACCGCCTCTATAATAATCATTCTTGGCCAGTTGTAAACAGCCATTTTCAGGCTGCCAGCCGCTACCCATTGCACGCCGAATTCATCATCGGCCGATCCGTTGAGATTCCGGAGGGCGCAATACATGCGCCGGCAGGGCCAGGGAGGAGACGCGCGCCGCGCAAAGCCCGCTGCCCCGCCATTTGCCAAAGCCGCAGGCCGGTTCAGTAGACCTTGACGATATATTTCATGTTACCACCGTGAATGGCATTGATATACAGGGGGCGATCCGCTTTGCCGTCCGGCCCGATGGAAATTTTGCCCAGGACCCCCGTAAAATTGCGTGTCGATCGGATCTGCCTGTTGATGCAGGCCCTGTCGCCCGCATCGCCGCAACGGTTCATGGCATCCATGAGCAATGCATACCCCTCAATGCCCATGGCCGCATAGGAGGTGGGTTCACCCCTGTACAGCGCTGCCACCTTTTTCCCGTAGGGAGTCAGTGGAACTTCGGGGGAGTACAAGTCGGTAGCCCGCAGGCCGTCCAACTGATGGGCTTTCTTTGCATACTTTGCCAGTACCGTCGACAGCAGACCGTCACTGCCCATCATCTCGGGCCGCCAGCCAATTTTATCGGCTTTCTCGATGATGCGCATTACCTCCTCGGCCCTGATGGGAAGATAAATCAGTTCCGGCCTTTCGGCACGCACCCTTTTCAAGATGCTTTCGTAGTCATCCGCGTCGCCGGTCAGGGAAACCGCGTCCGTGATCCGGCCGCCGATGGACTGAAACTTCTTCCCAAATGTACTTTTCAAATGACGGGAATAGGCGCTGTCCGGGTTGACAAACACCGCCACACGATCGACCAGCAGTTCGTCACGCACATACAGCGCCGCCACCGCACCCTGAAAATCGTCGTCAAAGGGAAGCTGGCTGACGAAACGGCTGCGGCGTGTGATGTCCGGATGCGTGGCCACCAGCGCCAGAATCGGCGTCTTGTACTTGTCCGCCGCGGCGGCGATTTCCAGCACCGGGCCGCTGCTGGAGAGCGTCAGCACAGCGGCCACACGCTCCCTTCGGACCAGTCTGCGCAGCGCCTGGAGCGACCGCAGCGGTTCGTCCCGGTCATCTTCGGTCAGCAGTTCGATGGCATCTCCGTTTTGAAGATAGGGTTCCAGCCGCATGGCGGCCCTGATGCCCTTCAGCCCCTCCTTTCCCTTGGCACGGTTGGTACCGGTCAATGGCGCAATCACACCGATTTTAATGGTTTTACCGCTGGGCACAACAGCCTGCCGACGGTCGCACCCACCGAACAAGACAACCATCGCCGCGAGAAGCATGATCGGAAGATGTCTCTTCAGGGGCACGCTATGGGATATAAGTGATCTTTGCATGGATAACCATTTTGCGGGTGAAATTGTTTTGAATTTTCTCTTTGAGCTTCGTCAGATCAGCGCGGGTCAGCATGTCCCGGGCCAGAATGTCCAGTACAAGCACATCCTTGTCTCCATGATGCCCCAGGCGGACCTTTTGTATGATGAGGTATTTTCCATTGACCAGGAATCGCTCTTTCTCACAGCTCCCTTCTATGGTTCTCTTTTCCACGATGCGCTGGAACGAGAGGTAGAGCGGGATGCTGATCAGCACCATGAATACCGCCACCACGCCGATGCCCAACTTGCCGCGCACCGCCGCCGAATAGCCCAGCATCCGAAATGTCAGCGCCGCAGCCAGGATGATGCCCACCAGGTTGGTACAGAAAAGGAGAAAGGCCTGGGAGAAGAAAGCAAAATCCCACTGCCCGATGCCGATGCCGGCCACGGCCAGCGGCGGCACCAGAGCCACGGCGATGGCCACTCCGGCCAGGCTCTGCAGAATCTCCTTGAAGGATTTGGTATAGGCCCCGGCAATGCCGGCGCAGATGGCCACGGCGAGGTCCAGCAGGGTCGGGTTGAGCCGCGCCTGCATCTCCGGCGTGATGCTTCTGTAAGGAAACAAAAGGGCCACGAAGGCGGCGGCACCCAACGCAATCACAACACCCCCGGTGATTTTCACCACCGAATTCTTGGTCAGATCCAGATCGCTGCGCAGCAGCCCCATGGCCAGAGACAGGGTGGGGGCCATCAGCGGCGCCAGCAGCATGGCGCCGATGATCACCGAGGCGCTGTTGAGGTAGAGGCCCACTGTTGCCAGCAGGGTACTGAGCAGCATCAGCACCAGGTAGGTCTGGTCAACGCGTGCGTCCTCTCGCAGGGCGATGAACAGATCGCGGAAACGCTCCTCGGAGGCATAGGAGAAGAAAGGCACCGCCGACTTCTTGCGGGCCCTGTCCAGTTCTCGGCCCCTGGGAAGGTTGGCGACATCGATTTTTTCGGCGGCAGGCTGGTCCTTCCTGCTTTCCTCCCGGGAGGCGGGCCCCAGGTTGATGCGCACCGCGGCCGGCAGGGCCTGGCAGATGAGCGGTGTGCGGGTGACCTGCTCACCGTCTATGGTCACGTCGAGCCCCCGCTCGGTCTTGATTTCGATGCGCGGGCTTCGGATGTACCCGACCGTGTCGGGCAGTCGCCGGCTGCCACCGGACGGGGAAAAAATCACCCGCCCCAGGAATTTCAGATAGCTCACCACCGACAGCGGGGCGGTAATCAGCAGGGAAACCATGCCATCGGTGAAAGAGCTGTTGCGGGCCATCAGGCGCGAGGCCAGCGTGCCCACATGGGGCTGCAGCACCATACAGCCGCAGGCCGCCGTTTTGATCTTGCGCCCGCCCCCGGTAGTAAAATCAAACCTCAGCAGTTTCAGGCCGAGAAACTTCTTCACCGCTGAAGCCAACAGAACCATGCGGCTGACGCTGCTGGGTTCATCCATGAGGGGAACCCTGCCGATGACCGCCCGAAACAGCAGGAGCTTTTCGTTGCACATGATCAGGTCGACAGCCTGGGCATCTGCGCGCAGGGACTGCGCCACGGCCGCCTCGAGATTCTCGGCGAGATCGAAAGAGCGCACCAGGTCGCGCTGGTTTTCGGAGGGGATAATGCCGACGCTGAAATCGTAGCGCATGGCCAGGTGCAGCACCTCTTTGATGACGTCCACCCCCCCGGCCACCACGACATGCGTCATTCCGGACAGCCGTTTGCGGGGGTTTTCCATCAGTTCCTCGATGGTCACCGGCCGCACGACGGCCCTCTGGGAATTCTCCAGCATGGGGCGCACCAGGGGCTCGGTCTCCCGGGTGTAAACGAACAGCGCCGAGGAGACATACTTCACGGCAGGCTCCGCTCCGGCTTTATCGACGCCATTATCCATTGAAAATCCGCTTCCTTTTCATCGTTTTCTTCCCCGCAGCAACAGCCGCACGGCGGCCACTTTTGCTACTTATGAGTTTTTCGGGGATCGGTCATGGTCTCTGGGCGAAGGATCCCGCGTTCTGGATGGCCTCCACCAGGCTGCGCGCCCGACGCAGCTCG
>JAMOVG010000341.1 GCA_027061725.1 Desulfobacteraceae bacterium | reverse complement strand
TCGCCAACGTGACCCTCATGTACCCCCTGTTTCTGGCGCGGGTCATCGAGGCCCTGGACATCCTGGGCGGCACCGACGGCATCATGGGCATCGACGGCTTCGACACCCGCTGGGGCGAGCAGTACGCCGTGGTGGCCCTGCTGCTGATCGTGCTCTTCGCCGTGCGGCGCCTGGTGAACACCGACCTGGGCCTGGTGCTGCGCGGGGTCAAGGACAACGACCAGGCCATCCGCGCCTCGGGCATGAACGTCACGCGCTACAAGGCCCTGGCGGTGTTCATCACGGCGGCCATGGGGTGCATGAGCGGCGCCTTCCTGGTGCACATCTACATGTGGTCGGGCATCTCGCAGTTCGCCCTGGACTTTTCCATCCTGCCCATCGCCGCCACGGTCATCGGCGGGGGCGGCACCCTGGTGGGCCCGCTGGTGGGGTGCCTGATCCTGGTGCCGGTCTCCGAACTGCTGCGCGACTTCGGCACGCTGCGCATCGTTTTCTATTCCCTCATCCTGGTGGCCTTCATCGTCTTTCGCAGCGAGGGCCTTATGGTGTACGCGCAACGCAAGTACCATCAGTTTGAAAGGTGGACCCAGGTATGACGCAAGCCCCCCTACTGCAGGTGAAAGAACTCTCCAAGACGTTCGGCGGCATCCGGGCCCTGGACGGCGTAAGCTTCGACGTGCGCCGGGGCGAGGTCCTGGGGGTCATCGGCCCCAACGGGTCCGGCAAAACCACCATCGTCAATTGCATCACCGGTTTCATCAAGCCGTCCGCCGGACAGGTGCTCTTCCAGGGCCGCGACATCACCGGCAAACCGGCCCACAAGATCGCCGACCTGGGAGTCACGCGCACCTTCCAGATCATGCGGCCCTATTACAGCCTGCCGGCCTACAAGAACCTGGTGATCCCGCTGTTTTCGCCCCGCGCGCGGCGCACCGGCGGCTGGCGCGGCGGCGGCCGCCTGGGCGACCGGCACACGGTGGGCATCGACATCCTCGAGGAGATCGGCTTCGAGCGCGACTCCTACGTGCCCTACAAGACCACCGCCACCCTGCCCACCGGCTATCTCAAGCGCCTGGAACTGGCCCGCTGCCTGGCCCTAAAGCCCGAGATCATCATCTGCGACGAGGTCTTCTCGGGCCTCTCCATGAGCGAGATCGCCAGCATGGTGCCCCTCATCGAGCGGCTGCAGATGGACGGCATCACCCTGATCATGATCGAGCACCGCCTGCGCGAACTCTTCAAAGTGGCCAACCGCGTGATGGTGTTGAACTTCGGCAAAAAGCTCATGGAGGGCACACCGGCCGCGGTCATGGCCGACGCGCGCGTCAAGGAGGCCTACTTCGGTTCCAAGGAGGTGCAGGAGGTCATGGACCATGCTTGAAGCCGAGGGACTGATGGTTTTCTACGAAAATATGCTGGCCCTGAACAACATCGCCATCCGCTGCGGCGAGAACCAGATCGTGGGCGTCTTCGGGGCCAACAGCGCCGGCAAGTCGACCCTCATGTACACCCTGTCGGGCATCATGGAGGACATCCGCAGGAAGGAACAGATGGCCGGCGGCGAACGCATCACGGTGATGGGCCGCATCACCTACCGGGGACGCGACATCACGCACCTCAAGCCCAGCCGCCGCGCCCGCCTGGGCATCGTGCTGTGCCCGGAGCGGCGGCGCATCTTCAAGGAGAGCAGCGTGCTGGAGAACCTGCGCATCGGCGGCTACCTGGCCACCGCCGCCCAGGCGCGCGAGACCATGGCCTATGTTTTCGACGTCTTCCCGCCGCTGAAAAAGCTCAAGAAACGTCTCGGCGGATTCCTCAGCGGCGGCGAGCAGCAGATGCTGGCCATCGGCCGGGCCCTCATGGCGCAGCCCAAAATCCTGCTGCTGGACGAACCGCTGCTGGGCCTCAGTCCCCTGATGCAGGCCGAACTGGTGCGCGCCACCCGCCAGATCCGTGACGAAATGCATATTTCCATCATCGTCACCGAGCAGTACGCGCGGCCGGTGATGCCCATCGTGGACTACGCCTTCATCCTGGAAAACGGGGCCGCCGTGCTGGAGGGCAGCCGCGGGGATCTGATGGACAACCCGGACGTGCGTTCGGCCTATTTTGGTGTAGAGGAGTAAAACGGCGACATGACCACCTGCCCGCTGCCCGAAGAGATGGAACTGACCTTCACGCGCTTCGAGCGCATGTGCCGGCGCTACCCGGACAACACGGCCGTCATCTACCTGGGTGAACGCTTCTCCTATGCCCGTTTAAAAGACCTCAGCGACCGCTTCGGCGCGGCCCTAGCCGACATGGGTGTGGCCAGGGGCGACCGCGTGATGCTCTACCTCTCCAACTGCATCCAGTGGGTGATCGCCTTCCTGGGCATCCAGAAGATCGGCGCCGTGATCGTGCCGGTCTCACCCATCTACACCTCCCACGAAATCGCCTACATGCTCAACGACTCGGGCGCCGAGACCATCATCTGCCTGGACACCAACTACGGCTACGTCAAGGAGGCCGCCGCGGACACCGGGCTGAAGCGCACCGTGGTCACCAACTTGGTGGACCTGCTGCCGGCCTGGAAGCGCTGGCTGGGGGTGCTCTTCGACCGCATTCCCTCCGGAAAAGTCGACCACGGCCCCGACGTGCTGGCCTTCAAGTCGCTGCTGGACCATGCGCCCCTTTCCGCGCCGGCGGACCTCGATCCCATGAACGATCTTTCCTACCTGCTCTACACCGGCGGCACCACCGGGTTTCCCAAGGGCGTGCCCGGCAACCACGCCGGTATGAGCTCCTACGTCAACGACGTCACCGACGATGTCGCCGGCGACTACCTGCGCGAGGGCAGCGACGTCTACATCGCCGTAAACCCCCTGTTTCACATCATGGCCCTGGGGCTGTTCATGGCCGTGGGCCTGAACAAGGGCAACGCCACCGTGCTGATGCCCGTTCCCCAGGTGGACGCTATCTTAGAGAGCATCCAGCGTTACCGCGTGCGCTGGTTCCTGGGCGTCCCGGCCCTGTACCGCATGATCCTGGAAAACGACCGCCTGGACCGCTACGACCTGAGCAGCCTGACCTACTGCTTCTGCGGCGGCGACGTGCTGCCCATGGAGGTCTACAACCGCTGGAAGGAGCGCTTCGGCATCCCCATCTACCAGGTCTACGGCTCCACCGAGGTGGGCCACGTGTGCTACAGCCGCATTGACAGGGAGCCCAAGCCGGGCACTATCGGCCTGCCCCTGGAAAGCCGCGAGTGCCTGGTGGTGGACCCGGTCAGCCTGGAATCGCTGCCGCCGGGCGAGAGCGGCGAACTGCTGGTCAGCTCACCCTACACCCTCAAGCAGTACTGGAACAAGCCTGAGGAGACGCAGCGCTTCTGCGTCGAGATCGACGGCAAGATTTACTGCCGCATGGGCGACTTCGTGACCCGCGACGAAGACGGCGAACTGATCTACGTCGAGCGCTCGGCCGACATCATCAAGCACAAGGGCTACCGCGTGTCGGCCTCGGAGGTAGAGGCTGTGCTCCAGGACCACCCCACGGTAATTGGTGCCTGCGTGGTGGGCGTGCCTGACGAGCGCGTGGGAGAGCGCATCAAGGCCATCGTGGTGCTCAAGGAAGACGCCCGCGGCGTTGGCGGCGCTGAGCTGCTGCGCTGGTGCAAGGATCACCTCGCCTTCTACAAAGTGCCCTCCTACATCGAGTTTCGCGACATGCTGCCCAAAAGCAAGGTGGGCAAGCTGCTGCGGCGCGAGGTGCGCGACGAAGAGACCCGCCGCATGGAGAAACAGAAAGGCACCTGCTGACACGGAAGGAACCATTCATGGAGCGCGCAAACGATGTCTTCTATTGGCTGCCCTGCACGGTGGTCTTCGTAAGTACTGCCCACAACGGGCAGCGCGACATCATGACAGCCACCGCCATGTTCGTCTCGGAAAAAGAGCCCCTGGTGCTCATCAGCGTTGCCAGTGGCCGCCTGACAGAAGAGCTCATCGAGCGTTCGGGCCGCTTCACCCTGGTCATCGCCGCAAAAGGCCAGCGCCAACTGGCCATGCAGGTGGGCAGCAGCAAGGGTGGCGAGGCGGACAAGTTTGAACGCTTCGCCATCGACGCCGTGCAGCCGTCGCCGGGAGATGCAATGATTCCCCGCGGCGCTGCCGCCTGGATGGCCTGTACGGTGGAAAGCAGCCGGGAAATACCGGGCTACCGCCTGTTCATCGGCCGCGTGGCCGAAAGCCGGGACATGGGCCGTGAGCCGCTGATCTGGCATCGGGATGCTTTTTTCTGCCTGTCACCGGTGTAGCCGGAAGTACGACCATAATCCACCGGGGCTCTTTTTCGGACGGGGCCCCTTGGGAAAAGAGTCTCGGGAAAACCACAGCATGCCTATAGACGATCCGGTCCACCCCGGTTCTACCGGGTCAACGCGACCCGGCACGGGGGCATAGACTCCTTGAACGCGCTGGGGTTCGATCTCCTCTCGCTGGTGGTCACCGTGGCATCCGTTTTCACGGCGGGCGTCATCCGGGGCTACAGCGGTTTCGGGTTCGCCATGGTCGCCGTAACGAGCATTTCGCTGGTGCTGCCGCCATCGGCCGTGGTGCCGCTGGTGCTCATCCTGGAGGTGCTGGCCAGCATTCGGCTGATACCCCAGGTCTGGCAGGACGTGGACTGGCATTCCCTGCGCTGGCTGCTGGCCGGATCCCTCGTGGCGACGCCCTTTGGGGTCTACCTGCTCGCCAACGTTCCGGCCGAACCCATGCGCATCGCCATCTCCCTGCTGGTGCTGCTGGCCGCCGTCCTTCTCATGCGCGGCTGGGCCTGGAAGCGAATGCCGGGAAGGCCCCTGATCCTCACGACCGGCGTGGCCTGCGGGCTTCTCAACGGTGCGGCCGCCATAGGCGGTCCCCCGGTGATCCTGCTCTATCTCTCCTCGCCGGCGGGGGTAGCGGTATCGCGAGACCTTTGAAAATCAGCCGATTTTCCCGATTTTATAGAACTTGTCAAATTTTTTCGAAACTGCGGTGCGTTTTGCCTACCAAAATACAGAATCTTGCCGAAATTCCTGATGTTTTTGGGTCGCCATGGCCCCGGCAGAGGCCTCTTTCAGCCCCGGCGCACCCGGATTTCCCATCCAGGCGCACCGGTGGCCCCTATACAGGGATTGGCCCCAGGATTTTGAGCCCCTTTGACAGGTTGAAGGCAAATTGCCGGATCCAGGCATCCTTTTTGTTTTTTAACAGGGTCGTGAACCTTGCTCTTGCGGCATTGTCATACAAATGGCTGATGCCGAAATACTGTTCGACGACATAGCGCACTTTGGATATCTTCTTGTTTCTTTTGATTTCAAAATCTGTAAGCTTTGCGGTGGTCGAATCCTTTCTCATGATGCCGTCCTCGATATTGTTCATGGCCAGAAATTCGCGATTGGGTTTTCCTGCGTATCCCTTGTCGGCATAGACCTTTTTAATGGGTGTTTGTGTATGCTTGCTGTAAACGGTACAATAATCGAGCAGGTTGGTATCATTGACCGAGGCCGGAGTCATGGTGGTGGCCAGAATGAACCCGTGGTTGGTATCGACGGAAGCATGTTCTTTAAGGCCAAAATGAGGGATATCGTTTTTGATAGTCCAGTCTGATTCCAGGTCCCGGCAATATTTTTTTGGTTTGCCATTTTTATCGAGCTTGCCCTCAGGGGTTTGCTGTTTTTCACGCAGATTCCTGAGCTCGTCATTGCTCAAGGGCCGGCTGGCAGACTTTACCAGCCGCGCATCTACGGCGATACCCTCGTTGATGGTGAGGCCCCTTTGCTCGAACTGGCGCAGGATCTCGGAGTTGATTTCATCCATCACCTGTTTAGACAGTCTTTTGCGAAAGCGCGAGAAGGTGGAATGGTCCGGAGAGGGCTCGCTCAAGGGAAGGCCGAGAAACTTTTTGAAAGACAGTCTGTCATTGATCTGGTTTTCCAATTCCGGATCGGAGGGGATGCGGAACCACTTCTGGAGCAGCATGCATTTAAACAGCAACAAAGGAGGCCAGGCATCGGCGCCTTCCCCACTGGTACCGACGGTGTAATGGGACAGCAAAATGTTTTCGACCCTCTTCCAGTCAATCGCTGCGTTGAGCTT